>VBLZ01000097.1 GCA_005878515.1 Methanobacteriota archaeon
TGATGTCGGGGACCTTCACCGGCGCACCCCGGTTCCGCTTACGGTCTGGGCGTATTAATAGTCTCGTCGCCGAGAATCCGCGGGAGTGAGCCGCCGATATTCCGGCTTACTTCGCAGCTCCGATTCGCATGATCGTCGTGCCGCACACGGGACACTTGCCCTTCATCGCGGGCTTGCCGTTCTTCAGCTTGACCGCGACGGCGTCTTTGATCTCCCGCTTGGCACGGCACTTCACGCAATAACCTTGCACCATGGGGGAATCACCGCGGGTGGAAGGGGTGACCCCTGATAAAGTGTATGGTCCCCAATTGCATTTCGACGGGAGCCGTCTCCACAATACTTTTATAATGGTACTTTGATACAACTCGCAGAATCTAGGGAGAGTTGGCTATGGCTGAAAAACCGACGGCAGCGTTTGTGTTGTCTCTGATCGGCGGGATTTTCATCCTGCTGGGTGCGATTGTTGTGATGGCGATCATGTCTGCCATCGGCTCGTTCATGGTTATCGGGGGCTCTGCAGACATACTTGTCATCTACGGTGCCGTGGGCCTGATCTTCGCGATTATCGTCCTCGTCGGCGCCGTGATGTTGTGGATGAAGCCGCAGCAACACGTGGCCTGGGGCGTAATCGTCCTGCTCTTTTCGCTATTCAGCATCATCAGCCTTGGCGGATTCTTCATCGGCCTCATCCTGGGCCTCGTCGGTGGGATCCTGGGAATCGTCTGGAAGCCCCCGGCACCGATGGCCCCGGGAATGGCCCCGCCCATGATGCCTCCCTCGATGCCTCCGCCTTGAATGGTTCGAGGTTCGACGAACGACGGAGGGCGTTTCGCCTTCCGTCCTCTTCCAACCCGGCGCAGCTTCACCAGGTCGCGGGTTCTCCTTTCTGAAACTCTCGTCGAAGACTAGTTATCCCGTAGCCTGTTCGGACCTTCCGGAGAACGACCCGTGGCCTCCCCGCCTCCCGGTTACTACCCACCCGGCCCCTACCCGCCTCCGTCCCGGCCGATCGGCGTAACTCTCCTCGCTGTCCTCACAATCCTCCTTGGTGTCCTGATCGTCGGCCTCGGGCTCCTGTTCATCGTCGCCCCGCTGATCCTCGTCGGGGTCGGATTGCCGCTCGCCTTCGGCTTGGCCGCGGGCGTCATCGGCGCGATCGTGCTCGTATTCGGCCTCATCTGGATCGGGGTCGGCGTCGGACTCCTCCACCTGCGCGGCTGGGCCTGGTGGCTCGCGGTCATCGTGATGGTCCTATCGATCGTGGGAAGCGTCGCGTCGCCCATCACCGCCGTGATCCCGGCTCTGATCTTGATTTACCTGATCGTTGTCCGGCATCACTTCCGATGAACCGTCGCGGCAGAAACCTTTTTAGCGGTCCGCACTTTGGTCGCCGCGGAGAGCACCTCGTTGACCTACACTCGTTTCGAGCGGGCCCGGATCATCGGGGCGCGCGCCTTGCAAATCTCGATGGGAGCCCCCACGATTACCGCGCTCGACCGAGAAGCGGACCCACTCGCCATCGCATTCCGAGAATTCTCCGCCGGGAGCTCGCCTCTGAACGTCCGGAGGTTCGCGGATGCCGTCGATTGACGGTGCATCGATTCGGAAAATTCTTGACAGCCGCGGAACCGCGACAATCGAGGTCGAGATTCGCGCGGGGAATGTGACCGGCCGTGCTGCGGCACCGAGCGGCGCGAGCACCGGAGCCCACGAGCCCAAGGCGCTGCCCGAAGGGGGCGTCGACGAAGCGATCCGGATCTTCCGAGAGTCGGTCGGTCCCGGGATTAAAGGCCGCGAGGTATTGGATCAGGTCGGCCTCGACCGCACGTTGCGGGAGATCGATGCCACGCGGAACTTCGCCCGCATCGGCTGCAACGTCGCGACGGCCGTCTCGCTCGCGAACGCGAAGGCGGCGGCCGCTGCATCGGGCAAACCGCTGTTCCGGTATCTGGGTGGGCGGTCACGTTTGTCCGTGCCCCTTCCGCTGGGGAACGTGATTGGCGGCGGCCGCCACGCCGTCGGCGGTACGACCATCCAGGAATTCATGGTGGTGTCTCAGGGGCCGACGGTCTCGGCGAACGTTTTCACGAATGCCCGGGTTCACGGCCTGGTGCGCGACGCGCTCGCGAAGATGCTCCCCGACGCGGCCCTCGGGCGCGGGGACGAGGGAGCGTGGGTGGCGAAACTCGCGGACGAGGAGGCGCTCATCCTCCTGGCAAATGTGTGTCACGCGGCCTCGAAAGACGCCGGCTTCGCGATACAACCGGCGCTCGATCTGGCCGCCTCCGAATTCTTCCGCAACGGGAAGTATCGGTACCGCGAACGAACGATTTCCGCCGCGGAGCAGGTCGACTTTGTGGAACGGCTCGTCCGCGATTACGGACTGTTCAGCGTCGAAGATCCGTTCGACCAGGAGGACTTCGGTGCGTTCGCGGATCTCACCCGGCGCATCGGGGACCGATGCAAGGTCATCGGCGACGACATCTTCGTCACGAACGTGGAGCGACTCCAGCGTGGAATCGAACTGAGAGCGGGCAACGCTATCCTTATTAAGCCGAACCAAATTGGGACGCTCTCCGAGACGCGGGCCGCGGTGGACCTGGCCCACAAATCCGGGTTCGCAACCGTCATGTCGCACCGGTCCGGTGAGACGACGGACGACACGATCGCCCACCTCGCCGTGGCGTTCGGATGCCTCGGCATCAAGACGGGAGCGGTCGGCGGCGAGCGGATCGCGAAGCTCAACGAGCTCATCCGGATCGAGGAACAACTCCAGGCAGGCGTGTGATGCAAGAGGAAGAACAGACGGGCGTCCAGGGATTGCTCGTCCCCGAGGACGTGTACCTGACGTCGGGCGTGCACATCGGCACCCAGCAGAAAAGCGCCGACATGAAGCCGTTCATCTACAAAGTGCGGATCGACGGCCTGTACGTCCTCGACATCAAGAAGACGGACACTCGGATCCGGGAGGCGTCGAAGTTCCTGGCGCGCTTCAAGCCGGAGAACATCCTCGTCGTCGCGGCTCGCCAGTATGGCCAGAAGCCTTCGCGGCTGTTCGCGAAGAACGTCGGAGCGAAGGTCCTCGCCGGCCGCTTCGTCCCCGGGACGCTCACGAACCCGAACCTTCCTGAATTCATGGAACCGGAGGTCCTCCTCGTGACGGATCCCGCGGCCGATCAACAGGCGTTGCGCGAAGCGCTGAACGTCGGCATCCCGGTCGTCGCCTTGTGCGATGCGAACAACGAGACGCGGGATGTCGACCTCGTCGTGCCGACGAACAACAAAGGCCGCCGGGCCCTGGCGACCGTATACTGGCTCCTGACCCGCGAGGTCTTGAAGGCGCGGGGGACCGTGAAGTCGGACGAAGGGTTTACGTCTACGATCGATGATTACGAAGCGTCCCTGTGACGGGCGCCGTTTATGCGGTATCCGGCGGTGGCGGGAGCTTTCTATGAGCGTTCGCGCGACGCTCTCCTCCGCGAGATCAAGGAATGCTACACCCACCCGCTTGGTCCCGGTCGTCCTGCAGAGGTCCGCGCGGGTCCGCGCCGTTTGGTCGGTCTCGTCGTCCCCCATGCCGGTTACGTGTACTCCGGGCCGGTCGCGGCGCATAGTTACGCCGCCCTGGCCGCCGACGGTTGGCCCCAGTCATTCGTGATCTTCGGCCCGAACCACCGTGGACAGGGCGCGCCGCTCGCCCTGACGGAACACGATTGGCAGACGCCCCTCGGGACCGCAATGGCTGACAAGAGTCTCCACGACGCCCTCTCAAAGCCCCCGCTCGAGGAGGACATCCTCGCCCATCGCGACGAGCACAGCATCGAGGTCCAGCTCCCGTTTCTTCAGCAGCTTTCCGACGCGGTCCGTTTCGTCCCGATCTGCATGGCCTTCCAGGAGTACGATCTCGCAGCGGAGGTCGGGGATCTCGTCGCCCAGACCATCCGGGGGAAAGACGTCCTCCTGATTGCGTCCTCGGATTTCACGCACGTCGGCTCGCAGTACTTTCAGATCGCCCCGGCGGGCGTCACGGCCCCCGCATTCGCGAAGGGGCAGGACGCGAAAGCGATTGAGCAGATCCTCGCCCTCGATCCGAAGCATTTCGCCGCGAAGGTTGCGCAGGACGACATCTCGATGTGCGGGTACGGGGCGGTCACCGCCATGCTGACCGCCGCGAAGGTCCTCGGTGCGACGGAGGCGAAGCTCCTGAAGTACGCCACCTCGAGCGACGTGAGTCGCGATACGAAGATGGCGGTCGGATACGGTGCGATCGCGGTCTACCGCTGAGCGGTCTCCGCGTCGATCCAGTCAAGATACGCCTGCCATCCAGGTCCCATCGGGTACGACACGATGCACGGCACCTGCGCCGGATGGACGCTTCGGACCGCGGCCATCAGTTTCCGCACGAGCGACCGCCGGGTCTTGAAGATGATGACGAACTCGCTCGTCTCCTCCTGCGTTCCCTCCCACCAGTACCTCGATTCGACCGGCCAATAGTTGGCGCATGCCGCGAGCCGTCGCTCGACGACGACCCGGGCGATCGTCCGGGCAGTCTCGCGGTCCGGCGCGGTCACGTAGGCCATTGCGTGCGGAATCCGTCGACGGGCCATCCGATTCGCTCCTCCCTCCGCTATCAGGGTCAGGAACAGGAATGGGTTCGACGGCCTTTTATCTGGTGGTCCTCGTGTGCGAGACGTTCCGAATGCCCGTTGTGACGATGTCCGAAATGGTGGCCGCCCTCCGGGCCACGGTGGGGAAGCGGGGGATGCCGGAAGAAGACCTCCGGGCCCTCGCCGACTACCTCATGTCGTTCTTCGGATTCGAGACGGAAGCGATCGACAACAACCTGGACGTCGCCGACCGCGACGTGTTCTACATGCTCGAGGAGGAAGGCCTCCTCACGACCCGCCAAGAAGAGGTCATGATCAAGAAAGGCAAGATGTGGCGGATCCACTATTGGATCCTGCGCGTCGAGCGGATCAAGGCCTTCGCCAAGCCACAACGGCCGAAGACGGATGGCGATGCGTTCGCGGTGTACAACACGTTGCCAGACGACATCTGGACGCGGCAATTGCCAGCGAGATAGATTGAAATAGCCCAGAAGGTTCGTTTGGAGCCGCGCATGGCCCTTCTGGACTCTCTCCTCATCGCGGGGGCCGCGATTGTCCTCTGGTCTCTGCTGCTCTATGTGCTCCAGAAGCGAGGGCTCCTCGAACGGCGGGGCCTCGCCCCTTCTCCCCCGCCCGCGGGTCCGTTCCTCATGTGGAAGACCCTTAGGGGCCGCCAGCTGATCGACCGACTCGCGCGGCCGAAACGATTCTGGCGGTTGTTCGGCGACATCGCGATCGTCCTGGTGGCCCTGACGATGCTCGGCACGACGGCCCTCCTCGCGTGGGAGGCGACGCTCGTCCAGAACGCGGCGATCCGAAACAACCCGCCGTCCCCCGAGACCCTCCTCGGCCTACCCGGCATCAACCCGATCATCCCCCTGGGATACGGCATCCTCGGCCTGGCCGTCGCCATTATCCTCCACGAGTTCTCGCACGGGATCCTGTCTCGCGTTGCAAACATCAAGATCCGCTCCCTCGGGCTGATTTTCCTGATCTTCCCGATCGGGGCGTTCGTCGAACCGGACGAGGACGAGCTCCGCGCACTCCCGCGTCGCGAACGCGGGCGCCTCTACGCAGTCGGGCCGGCGACGAACGTCTTGCTGGCGGTCCTGTTCGCCACGCTCTTCTCGACGCTCATCCTGACCTCGGTCGCGCCGGTCCACGATGGAGTGGGGATCGTCGGATTCACGACGAACTCCCCTGCGGGCACCGCCGGAATGCAGGCCAACACCGTGATCACGTCGATCAACAACACACCGGTGCACACGTACAACGAGTTCGTTGCTGCGCTCGGGGCGGTGCTGCCGAACGCTACCGTTCCGATTCAGGCGTACGATCCTGCCACACGCACTTTTTCGAACTTTAGCGTCGCCACGCAATGGAACCCGACGACGAAACGGGCGCTGCTAGGAATCTATGCGTTCGACGTTAGCACCGACTACTATCATCCGCTCACGAACCCGGACAAGTTCGGCGGCGTGACCAGGGCGATCCTCGCCTACATCTCGTTGCCCTTCTCCGGTTACTCGCCGATCGACGAGCCCGCGACCCACTTCTATCAAATCCAAGGGCCCGCTGCTTTAATTCCCGCATCGCTCTTCTGGCTCTTCGCGAACGCGTTGTACTGGCTCTTCTGGCTGAACTTGATGCTCGGAGCGACGAACGCCCTGCCCGCGGTCCCCCTCGATGGCGGCTACTTGTTCAAAGACGGAATCGAAGGACTCGTCTCCCGCCTGCGAAAAGGGATTCCCACGGAGCAGCGGGATCGCATCGTCCGGGGCGTGAGCTACACCTTTGCGTTCCTGATCCTCGGACTCGTCCTCTGGCAGTTGATCGGACCGCGTATCTGAGATCACGGATGGCCGGCTTCGGAAGCCACGAGCCCGACGACGCCGCTGACGATCGCGAGGATCGCGCCCGTGGTGCTCAGCGAGAGGAGGATTGCCACGATTCCCAGGATGATGTTGACGATCCCGCCCGAACTGTACTTGCCGCGGTAGATGAGCAGGCTTCCCACAAGGATCGCGATCCCAAGGAGGGCGGCGACGCCCGCGTTCAAGATCCGGTTGAGGTCCAAGTTCCCCCGCCCGAGATCGAGGGCGTTGACCAGGATGAGCAGCCCGGCGATCAACCCGATGAGCATCGCGAGCAAGGCGAGGACTCGCTTCTCCGTCATGCCGCTCGAGAAGGGATGAACCGCCTTCAGCCTTTCTCCAGGCCTCCGGCCGCCCAGATCCCGGCCGGGTCTCCAGGGAAATCGTTCGCCCCCCACCACATGCGAAGCGCGCGGAACACTTCCTCGAATCCGGCTCCACGTACGAACTCCAACAACGCCCGGTTTTGAGAGGGACCGCTCAGAGCAACCTCCGAGGAACCGGCCGCCCGGACGAGGGCATGAAAGAGATCCTGCGCGACCCCGGTGACCGCCGGCTCGACGACCCACGGGCCGATTTCACAGGCGTCCCCGGAGGGATTTCCGACGATGAATCCCTTCGGCCGGCCTCCGCGTTCGGCCACCAGGAATGTGTGGGCAAATTCCGAGGCAAGACGGGCCAGGAGAGCCTGGCGGTTCGCACCGAAGTACTTCGCATCCATTCGCGCAAGGCCAGCTAGATCGTCTTCGCGAATCGGACGAATCGCGCGAACCTTCTCTGCTGCGGAGGCCGGACCATGCCAACGGATGACCTCGTACTCGCGATGAAATTCGAGGCGCTCGTAAAACGGGATCGCGTTGAGGTACGCGTTCAGACGCACGGTCCGCACCCCCGTGGCTTGAAGGTGTGCGAGGGTGGCTTCCATCAGCTCCTTCCCGACGCCCTTTCCCCGCAACTCCGGCGCGACAATGACCGCGCCCAGGAAGGCGAGGCCATCATAGGTCGTGGTGGTGAGGACCCCGACCACACGTCCGTCGCGCTCCGCGGCGAAGCATCCGTTGGGGGACAGGGCGAGCAACCGCCGGAAGTCCTCGCGCGTGTAGCCCCACGCCTCGAGGTCCGTCAGGGCGATGGCTGCGTCGATGTCCCGCTCTTCGAGTCTCCGGATCCGCGTGCCTTCCACAACTTCACCCGTTGTTCGAGTTCCTCCGGCTCGTCGCATTCGTGGTATCCGTAGGTCACATAGCGTTTGTCCTTGCGACGATGCTTGTACATGCAGGGGCCATATTCGTCGTCTTCCTGGCCATACCACTTGTCGCAGTCCTTGCACAGATGGGGCGACGGCAGCTGGCCTTGCAGGGCCTTCGCGGACTCCAAGCTATCTCACGTCTCCGACGGGTCGATTGGCAGTCCATTCCGTCAGAGATGCGCGCCGACGAAACCCAGGAGCCCTGCCCCGAGGACCACGATCGCCGGAACGCCGAGACCCGCGAAGAACATGATCGCGCCGACGACGCCGCATACGATCGAGGCCAGATTCATCCGAGCCCGCGGAAAAAGGATGCCGAGGGAACTTCGGTAGATCCGTCGACCCGCGATCACCGCGCCGAGGCCCGTGATCCCATGCAAGAAGCGGAGGACCGTGGAGGCGTTCGAGCCGAGGGCGGCCCAGATCGCCAACGCCCCTCCCGCGACCGCGAGCAGGAGCGCGCCCACCCCGAAGGATTGACGCACCCTCGCGGACCATCCGAAGATGCGGGCAAACATGGCGCGTTCCGATAGGCCCTGGGTATTTGGAACTTGCCACCAACGGTGCGTGCGATGGGACTACATGCCCCAAAAAGGGTCCTCCTTGCGTTTGATTGCGGCGGTCTGCTCGAGCGCTTCGACCTCGTCGTGGGTCAGGTCCGCCCGCCCCCGGACCGCTCGTGCGTCGGCCTCCGGGAGGTCGATGTAGAGGATGTCGCCGCCGTTGATCTGTCGGCCGATCGTGATCCCGTCCACGGAGATGGCCACCTCCTGGCCCTGCGTCGCGCCGTCGAGGCTTTTCTCTCCGCTCCGGATTGCCTTGATCCGGCCGAGGGGCCGGCCGTCCGCGCGCATGACCGATTCGCCTGGGCGGATCCGTCCCGCGAGCACGCGGACGCCAAAGATCGCGGGCTTCGAGGCCCGGAAGACATGTTCTCCCAGAAAGAGAAGCTTCGCAGGATACGCGATCTCCTTCCGACCGGCCTCGGCCAGCTGTCGCTTCCGCTCGTCCCGCCACGCTTCGTAGTCTTCGATCAACCGGTAGATCACATCGTTCTCGAGCAACTTCAGGTCCGGATGGTCTCGGAGCGCGGTCTTCGCGTCCGGGAGGATCTCCAGGTTGAACGCCAGGATCGCGCGGTTCAGCGGGTTCTTCGCGGTCGCGGCGTCGGTGACATCCCGTCGTGAGACCGGTCCGATTCGGGCGAACTTGATCGGGATCGAGGCCTGTTTGGATTCGTACGCGAGGCCCTCGAGGGATCCGATTGCATCGGCCTTGACGAGGATCCCTTCGTCCTGCGTCTCGATGTGGACCTGGGACTCTTTCGCGACTTCCTCGATGACCGCGGCGAGGTCGCCCTTCACCGCGCGGATCGGGGCCCCCGCGACGGCCTTCTCGAGCCCGCTGCCGACGATCTTGACTCCCGAGGCCGCGGAGGCGCTCTTCACCGAATCGAACCGCTCTTGCGGGTCGCGGATTTCGTCCAACGGCTTCGGCTTGAGCAGGGCCTTCACCTTCGTCGTCCCCGGCTTGCCCGCGGTCCCGAAGACGATCGCCTCGCCTTTCGAGAGGGTGCCTTCGTAGATGATCGCGTCCAGCGTGGTTCCGACGCCTTTTTCCTCCTTGACCTCGAGGATCGTGCCGACCGCAGGCCCCTCGGCGGTCGCGAGTTGCTCCCCGAGGAACCGCTGCGCGAGGCCGATCAGGGTGAGCAACAGGTCCGGGATGCCTTCGCCGAACTTCGCGCTGACCGGGATGACCGCCAGGTTCGTCGTGAAGTCCTCGATCCGGTCGTAGCGGTCTGCGGAGAAGCCGTGCTCGAACAGGCGGCCGACGAGCTCATACATCCGACGGTCGAGTTCCTCGCGGGCGGAGTCCGGCTGATCCTGGTACGAGCGGACGAAGGGCTGGCCTTCGTGCTTCCGCCACCCGGGCACCATGTCGATCTTGTTCGCGGCGACGACGAACGGCGTCTTGTAGCGGCGCAGGATGTTCAGGCTCTCGATCGTCTGCGGGCGGAATCCTTCGTTGACGTCGATCACGAGGACCGCGAGGTCCGCGAGGGCGCCGCCGCGAGCCCGCAACGTCGAGAAGGCGACGTGGCCCGGCGTGTCGATGAAGAGGAGGCCGGGGATCTGGAAGGATCGTCCCTTGACGAGGTCCCCGCACATCTCGAGGATCGCCGCGAGAGGGACCTCCGTCGCGCCGATGTGCTGGGTGATCCCGCCGGCCTCGCGGCCCGCGACGCCGGTACCCCGGATCCGGTCGAGGAGGGTCGTCTTGCCATGGTCCACGTGTCCCAGGACGGACACGATGGGCTGGCGAATGGAAGCCATCGCCACCGGACCAAGAATCCGTCGATATTAGAAGGATGCGGTCCGGGATCATCGGCGGAACCTCTTTGCAGAAGGAATATGCCGAGCTGGAGGGGTACGGGGTATCGGCATGGCTAGGCGAACCGGCCGGATCGTTCTCGGTGTCATGCTCATGTCTGTCTCCATTCCCTGGTTTTTCTACGCGCTCGGCATCGCGTTTCGGGAAAGCAGCTTCGCCAATGCAATCGGCTACACGATTCCGTTCGTATTCCTCGAGATCTCGATCTACCTCCTCGTGAATGGTATGGTGGACGGGCGGTTTGGAGTCGTGCTCGCTTTGGCGGTGTGCGGACTTATTGTCGCGATTGGGGGAGTTGGGACTTACATCTTCACCAGCACCTGGTTCCGCGCTCCTTTTCTTGCGCCCGTATGGACGGCCCTTGGCACGATTGGCTTTCTCCTGATGGTACCGCTCGCGATATACGTCGCAAGACGCGCCAAAACCAGGTAATTCCCGGGGGGGGGGGCTCCGCGTCGCCTCTCCGGTGCGATGTCTGAAGTTTGGCGGATTCAGAGGTTGGGTCCGACTACTCCCTTAACCAGGACTCGTCGATCCGCGTATACGCGTGAATCTCATCGGGCTTGAAGAACATCGAGATTTCGCGTTTCGCACTCTCGCCCGAGTCGGAACCGTGGATCACATTGCGACCAATTGTGAGCGCGAAGTCCCCGCGGATGGTGCCCGGTTCGGCCTCCGCGGAGTTGGTCTTGCCCATCATCTTGCGGACGGCGGCGACCGCGCCGTCTCCTTCGAGGACCATCGCGACGACGGGCCCTGCGGCAATGTAGCTCATGAGCGGTTCGAAGAAGGCTTTCCCCTTGTGCTCCGCGTAGTACGTCTCCCCGAGGGAGCGGCTCACGCGGACGAGTTTCAACGCGGTCACCTTCAGCCCGCGGTGTTCGAATCGGGAGACGATTTCTCCAATGAGGCCGCGCTGCACCGCGTCCGGCTTCAGGAGGACGAAGGTGCGTTCGGCCACATTCATTTCCCCTTCTTCGCCTTCTTCGCGGTCGGCGCGGGCGCCTCCTCTTCGTCGGCCGGTTCGCGCTTGCGACCCTTGACTTCCTGCCATCGCCCATCGAGCCACGACTTGAACGTGCGTCGGCCCTCCGGAGAATCTTTCCAGGCGAGGAACTCCGCCTTGTCGATCCGCGTGACGGGCTTGGCGCCGTGCTTCTTCTTCGACCAGCCGACGATCGACGTGTGGAACGCGTTGCTCGCGACGAAGTCCGAATACTGCCGCTCGAGGTCCCCGCGAGAAAGGTCCGGGCCCAACCGCTTGTCGATCAGGTCGGACAGATCCGAGGGGATGTCCTTCCCCTTCGGAGTCTCGATTATGATTTCGACCGCGAGGGCCTCGGGCGCCGGAGTTTCCTCGGAGACAGAGACGGCCTCTTCGGCGGCCACCCGTCCGGCGGCTCGCCGGAACGCCTGGGTCCACGGGGTCCACCGCGGCACGCGCCCGAGCTTCAACATGTTCGCCTGGCACTTGTGCGAGCAGAAGAGGAAGACGGTCCCGTCTTTTCGGATGAACATCTTGCCCGTGCCGGGCTCGATCTCGTTGCCGCAGAACGAGCATGATCGGCGCGTCGGCATCGTCTCACCGGACCGAGAGCTTGCGGGCCTCGCGTGCCGTCTCGCGCAGCATCAGGACGTCGCCGACTTGGATGCTGCCCTTCACGTTGCGCGTGATGATGCGGCCCTTGTCGCGACCGTCGAGGACGCGGACCTTGACCTGGACCGCTTCTCCTGTCATCCCGGTCCGGCCGACGACCTCGACGACCTCCGCGGGAATGCTGTCATCGTCCGCCATGTTCTCTCACTCGCGTGTCCGGAGAATCGTCACTTTTTCATCGCGCGGATTTTCGCGGAGACGTCATCGATGACCGGCTTCGCCTTGCCCGGGTCGAGGATCGCGATCGATGCGGTCGCCTTGCCCAGGCCGACCGCGACGCCGAGCTCCTGCTTGCTCGGTACGTAGGCGTAGGGCACGCCCTTCTCTTCGCAGAGGAGCGGCATGTGCGCCAGGATCTCCTCTGGCTGGACGTCCTCCGCCATCACGACGAACTGCGCCTCGCCGCGCTCGACGAGCTTCGTGACCTCGTTCGTCCCCTTGCGGACTTTCCCGGTCTCCTTCGCGAGCTCGATTGACTGATAGGTCTTGTCGACGAGCTCCTTCGGCATCTCGAATCGAACGTACATCGGCTTGGGCATCGTGGAGACCTCCTTCCGCCCCGCGGCCGCGGGACGTCATCAGTCATCGGCTCCCCGTCCTCGGAGAAGCGGCCGTCGAAGTGGCGCGGGTTATAAAAGGTTTGCGACCCTCTCCCGGCAGCTCTGCGAATCAGCGCGGCACCGTTGTGCAGCAAGGTTGAAATCGCGAGGTGCGGTTCAATCACACATGCCCACAGACCGGAAGTTCTGCCGGTTCGCCACGTCGGACCGTCCACTGCAGACCCGAGAGATTCCGGAGGGCGGGATTTGTTTGTCCGCGTTCATCGTCCTGAGCGAGAGCGGCCATCGAGACCGCGTGCTCATGGGTCATCTCGATCCTTCCGCGGACTGGGATCACATCGGGGCGCTGGATTCGGAACGGGCCGCGCTGAACAGCAAAGGATGGATGCTGCCTTCGTCGCACCTGTTGCTCGGTGAGTCGCCGCAGGCGGCCGCGGATCGGATCCTCAAGGAGCAACTCGGTCTCCCGAGTCATCCGCTGAACGGCCCCCTCGTCTTCTCCGAGGTGTACGGTCCCAAGAATCACTGGGATCTCGAATTCGTCTTCCTCGGGGAACGGAACCAGATCGGACAGCATCCGGCATGGACCGAGCTCGCGTTCGTCGACACGAACGAAACGCCGCGGGAGGAAGTCTCGCGGTACCATGATGACATCCTCGCGCACGTGGGCCGTTGGAATCCAACCGGATGAGAACTCGGGAAATCCTCGTGAGCCGCGGGAGGAGACTCCGCCGACTAGCTTTGGCCGTCGCGATGGGCGGGCGGTGGTGTGGCTCGTCCCAGTTGTTCCCGAACCATTCGGTTCGCGATTTCCAGGAACTTCTCCTCGCTCCCCGGAGGGATCGTCGCGCCGGCCGCCGCATGGTGACCGCCTCCCTGGCCCCCGACGGCCATGCTGGCCACCTGCATGACGGCCGCGAGATCCAGCCCGCGGGCCACCAGCTCCCGCGTCGTCCGCGCCGAGACCTTGATGCCATCGTCCGCTTGCGCGAACGCGATGATCGGCAGGTCTTTCGTCGCGCCGTCTCGGTTGAGGGCCATGCTCGCAGCGATCCCGACCACGGTGTCGCGGATCCGGTCCGCCGCATGGAAGTACTGAAGCGCTTCCATCTGCGTGATGCCGGTCTCCTCGATCGTCTCCATCGAGTCCACCAGATACTCGCGGTGGCCGCGGAGGAGCCGGAGCGCCTGCGCGAGGTACTCGTCCCGATCGCCGCGGCACACGCGGTATCCGACCTCCGGTTGGTCGTACCGTCCGCACGCGTTCATCAGGGTCCCGAACTCCTTGGCATCGCGCGTCGGACTCCCGGCGGGTTCTCGCGGCAGGGTGTATGTCTCCCCCGCGAGGCGCTCGACCTCCTTGATTCCGCAACCGCGTTCGAGCATGTGGGCGACGAGCGCGGAAACGACGCGCTGCTTCTCGCCTCGGTCGAGGTCCGACCAGCTCCGCCAGTGGTCCTCGATCTTCAGGTCGACTCCCTGCTCGAGGAGGAACGCGATGCACGCCTCCTCGTTCCCGCTCAGGCGGGGGATCCACGGGTCCGTTGCGTACTGGAGCATCTTGTACGCGGGCCGGGTCTCCCGACCGAAGAGACGGAGATCGATCTGGGCCTCGAGGACGCCGGCCGCGATCCCATCGGCGAGGATCGTGCGGTTGTAGCCGGAGAGCCGCCGGAACTCCTGATCCTGGACATCGCCCACGGCGCCGACGACCGCGATCGAGGCGAGGTCAACGTTCTTCGGGGAAAGCGCTCTCGCCACCGCGTACGCGCAGCCCGCGCCGCTCGCGACGTCGGAGCCTTCGCCTTCGAGATGCGGATTCAACATCAAGACCCGATCCTGGGATTCCGTGAAGCGAACGAGATCGCTCCGCAACGCTTTCGGGACCTCTCGTTCCGTCGGGACATGGTGGTCCGTGATGACCGCGTCGAGCCCGTGCAGCGCGTGCAACATCCCGGCTCCCAGGTCGATGAACCAGACGAGCGGCGTCCCTTTCCGCTTCAATTCCGTGAGCACGGCTTCGTCCAGCTTCTTGACGAAGGCCACCTCATGGGAGATGCCCGCTCGATCCAGGGCCTCCGAGGCAATCGCTCCTCCCGTGATGCCGTCGGTGTCGATGTGGGTCACGATCCGGACGAAGGGCGCGGGGCGCAGGCGCTCCGCGATCTCCTGAGCGACGGCCTCCATCGCGCCACCCACCGGGAGGCAAACGCATGAATCTTTGGGAGGGAGCCGCGGACGAGGTCGCCTCGCTTTTCCGAGAAGAACGGATATCCGAGGAGGGCCTTGGTGGCGATGTGCTTCATGTGACGGCCACGGGCCTGATCGCCCACGACGGGCGCGTCCTCCTGGGGAAGCGGACGAGCACGGTTCGATTCGCGGGCATGTGGGACGCCTTCGGCGGACATCTGGTCCCCTGCGAGGAACCCTCGGCCGCTCTGGTCCGCGAGCTTCAGGAAGAGTTGGGCATCACGGCGCTCCGGCCCCGGTTCCTCGGGATCTATGAGGACATCGATCCGACGTCCAAGGATCTCTTCCGTCACTACCTGTTCTTCGTCACCCGCTGGAGTGGGGATCCGAAAATCACGAACGAGGAGCACTCCGAGGTCCGTTGGTTCACCCCCGAAGAAGCGGAACAACTGAATCTCGCGCCGAGCCTCAAGGACGCCATTCGGCGCATCCTCCCAAAGAAACCTTAATCGCGGCGCATGTGTTCAATCGGCCGAGCTTATGGTCGACGAGAAGCAGATTAAGAAAATCCTGAGCGACATCCGGACGATTGCCGTCGTCGGCTGTTCCAAGGATCCCGCGAAGGACGCGCACCGCGTCCCGAAGTACATGCAGATGAATGGCTACCGGATCATCCCGGTGAATCCGACCGCGGCCGAGATCCTCGGTGAGAAGGCCTATCCGTCCCTGGATGCCGTCCCGATTCCGTTCGACGCCGTCGACATCTTCCGCCCCTCGGCGGACGTGCCGCCGATCGTGGACCAGGCCGTCAAGACCCCGGCGAAGGTCATCTGGCTCCAGCTCGGGATTCGCAACGAGGACGCCGCACGGAAGGCGCAGGCCGCGGGCAAGATCGTGATTCAGGACCGCTGCATGATGCGCGACCACGCGCGGCTATTCGGCAAGACGATCCTCGAATGACGAGGCCGCGAACACGAGCGCGACGCTCGAGCCGCCCGCACGTCTCGCCGCGGCGATGAGGGCCTCGATCTCTCCGAGGACGCTCACCGCGGCCGGCGGCGCCTTGAACTTCGCGGTGGTCACGGCTTCGTACCACGGACGGAGTCGGACTTCCGGCACGATTCCGACGCGGAACGGATTGGAGACTCCCCGCTCCAGCTTGACGTTCGGGCTGATTCCTGAGAACGCTTGCACCGGGACCTCGATCCAGTTGGATCCCTCCTGAGGGAACAGTTCCGGCGAGATTCCCGGCGGAAGGGTTTCCTCCGCGGCCCGGATCGAGCGGCTCCCGTCGGAGTTCTCCCAGACCCGGCCGAGGCGAGCGCCCGCCGAGACGACGGTATGATCGAGCCATGCGAGGTCGTGGATCCGCCGGATCGACGCCCGACGCGTCCACAGGACTTTCGCCAGGAGATAGTACGACTCGCGGAGCGCTTTCGCCTCCGGTGACTTCGGGCCCCCGGCGTGCTGCGCCTTCTCGAGCGCCGAAGCGACGAGCGGCTGCGACGAGAGCAACGACTGAAAGTCGACGACCCGGAGGAGCGCCCGCCATCCCACGGCACCGCCACGGGTCTCACAAAGAAAAGGGTGTCGGCGGGCGGGCCGATCAGTGCAGGACGACGGATTTGACGCCGTCCACCTGCTTGATCTGCGGGAGCAGTCGATCGGGTACCGGCGCCTCGGTCACGATGAATCCGTGCGGGTCATCGACGATTTCCGGATCGTCCATGATGACCTGACGGATCGAGATCCCCGCTTGCGCGATGATCGCCGCGACCCCGGCCAGGATGCCGGGCTTGGAGGCGTTCGTCGGGACGATCTCGATCGCGCCCCAGTTCATCAGCGGCGCGATTTCGCGCAGGTGGCAGACCGGCCGGAGGGCGTCGAAGAACGACCGCAGCTCGTCATTCTTGTCGATCGTGTCGACGGTCGCGGTCACGACGCGCCGGTCGACGCCGGCGGCGCGGGCCATCGCGGTGTCCGAGAGCTTGATCTCGGCGGCGTAGACGCTCCCCTCGTGGACGCGCAGGCCGTACATGACCATGAGCTGCGCGACCTTCTCCTGCGCCGGGAATCCTTTGAAGTAGTGACGAAATCGCGCCCACATGCTCTCGGCCCAATGTACGGAAGGGTGCTCTAAGGGTTAATGTTTCCGTCTTGGAATGTAATTTCATGTACGATGACGAACAGAATCGTTATATATTGTCCAAATAATCCTGAGCCGGGATCGGTGAGACTGATGCAGGCGATTCGAGCAGAACCGACCGGGGCGAGCGACGTGAAAATCCTCCTCGACGTGGACGACCTGCCGCGGGCCTGGTACAACATCCTCCCGGACCTCCCCGCGCCCTTCCCGCCGTACCTCCACCCGGGGACGAAGGAGCCGGTGCCGCCGCAGGCGTTCGAGCCGCTATTCCCAAAGGAGCTCATCCGCCAGGAGATGAGTCCGAACCGGGCCGAGCCGATTCCGGACGAGCTTCGGGAAGCGTACTTCCGCCTGGGCCGGCCGACGCCGCTGTACCGAGCGAAACGGCTCGAGGCGTTCCTCAAGACGACGGCACGGATTTACTACAAGCGGGAGGACCTCTCGCCGGTCGGCTCGCACAAGCCCAACACCGCGTTCGCCCAAGCCTTCTTCGCCGCCCGGGAAGGGGTCGAGGCCCTCGCCACGGAGACCGGTGCGGGTCAATGGGGATCCGCCCTCGCGCTCGCGACGAACTACTTCGGACTGAAGGCGAAGGTGTTCATGGTGCGCGTTTCGTACGACCAAAAACCGTACCGCAAGTACGTCATGAACCTGTACGGAGCCGACGTCATCCCGAGTCCGAGCGATCAGACGAACGTCGGGAAGAAGTTCCTGGCGCAAGACCCGGACCATCCGGGGTCCCTCGGGATCGCAATCTCCGAAGCGATCGAGGCCGCGGTCACCGGGAAGAACACGAAGTATTCGCTGGGCAGCGTCCTGAACCACGTCCTGATGCACCAGACGATCATCGGCCTCGAGGTGCAGAAGCAGTTCGAGCTGGCGGACATCACGCCCGACTTCATGGTCGGCAGCGTCGGCGGGGGCTCGAACTTCGCGGGCTTCACATATCCGATGATCGGCGAGCGGATCCACGGCAACGTCGAGACGCGGTTCGTCGCGGTCGAACCGGAATCGGTCCCCTCGATGACGCAAGGCCGTTACGAATACGACTTCGGAGACACGGGGGAGATGACGCCGCTCGTGAAGATGCACACCCTGGGCCATACGTTCGTCCCGCCGCGGATCCACGCGGGCGGCCTGCGGTACCACGGGACCGCCGCGACCCTTAGCGTCCTGCTGGACTCGGGGCTGGTCGAGCCGCGCGCGGTGGGCCAGCTCGGGACGTTCCAGGCGGGCGAAATCTTCGCGAAGACCGAAGGGCTGATCCCGGCCCCGGAGACGTGCCATGCGATTCGCGGCGCGATCGACCTCGCGCTCGAGGCGAAGGAGCGGCACGAGGAGACCGTCATTGCCTTCAACTACAGCGGCCACGGCCTGCTGGACCTCGAAGGCTACCGCCAGTTCATGGAGGGCAACCTGAAGAACAACTGAACACCGGAAGTAAGTCGGCTCCATCGCCTGGCGCCAACTCTTCCTTTTTTTCCTCAATGCGGAAAGTCATCAATGGCGCCAGGTCCCAATCCACTCGAGTCAAAGACATGAGCCGCCAACGCCATCCGCCGTCGTGGACGTCGGAGTGGATGTCGGCGGCACCTTCACCGACTTCGTTGGGTTTCGTGGCCGCGACGTCGTGACGAGAAAGTTGCCGAGCACGACCAATCCCGAGCAAGCGGTCATCGAGGGAATGCAGGACCTGGGCGCGGCGGGCATGGCCCATGGCACCACGGTTGCGACGAACGCGATCCTGGAGCGGGAAGGAGCCCGCACGGCATTCGTGACGACCGCCGGTTTCGAGCATCTTCTCCTGATCGGCCGTCAGAATCGGCCTTCCCTTTACGACCTCCGAATCACCCGGCCTCCGCCTGCCATCCCGAGGGAGCGATGCTTTGGGCTCGCGGAACGGGTGGACGCGCACGGACGGGTCCTCCGAGTCCCGACGGACCGCGACTTGGAGGAGCTGGCTCGAAAAGTTCGATCAAGTGGGGCCGAGTCGGTCGCAGTCTCCCTCCTCTTCTCGTTCCTCCATCCGGCGCACGAGCGACGCGTTGCGAAAGCGCTCGCCGGCCTGTCAGTTTCCACGAGTCACGAGGTGCTCGCCGAGTTTCGCGAATTCGAGCGATCGTCGACCACGGCCCTCGACGCCTACGTGAAACCACTCGTCATTCGATACCTCCAATCCCTCGAGAAGGCCGTCCGCGGCGAGTTCCACGTAATGAAATCATCCGGCGGGGTGGTCTCCCATCGAGCCATTGTGCGCCGACCTGTCGACATGATCCTGAGCGGACCGGCGGGCGGAGTCGCGGCAGCGGTCGCGGTGGCTCGGGCGACCGGCCAGGGAAATCTTCTGACGTTCGACATGGGTGGCACGAGCGCGGACTTCTCGACAATCGTCCGCGGTGCTGCCAGTTGGACGACCGAGGCCATGATCGACGCGTTCCCGCTCGCGATTCCCGTCATTGACATCGAGTCGGTCGGAGCGGGCGGTGGGAGCATCGCCTGGATCGATGCCGGCCGCGCCTTGCGGGTCGGGCCGCAGAGCGCGGGCGCGACACCCGGCCCGATTGCCTATGGAAACGGGGGCACGTCGGTGACCGTCTCCGATGTCGATTTGGCCGGAGGCTCGCTCGGACCGCATCTGCTCGGGGGCCGCCTTCCGCTGCGGGAAGATCTCGCCGCGAAAGGGATCGCGCGTCTTGCGGACGAGTTGCATCTCTCCTCCGACGAAACGATCCTCGGAGTACAACACGTCGTCCGCGCGACCATGGCGAAGGCGATGCGCATCATCTTGGCCCGGCGCGGACTCGACCCTCGGGACTTTGCGCTCCTCGCATTCGGCGGGGCCGGTCCGATGCACGCGGCAGCTTTGGCACGAGAACTCCGGATTCCTCGCATCCTGGTGCCCTTCCTCCCGGGAGCCTTTTCCGCGTACGGGATCCTGATCTCGCCGATCCAGCTGGAATATAGCCGGACCGTCGTCCGACCCTTAGACCGTGCAGGGCCTACAATCGGGGAAACGGTCACGGCATTCCGGTCTCGGGCCGTCCGGGCGCTACGCCAAGAACACCACGATTCCCTCCAGGCGGTGGTCGAGGCGAGCCTCGACCTTCGGTACCAGGGACAGAGCTACGAGATCAACGTCCCGGTTCGCGGCGATCTCGCGCGCACATTCCGGAGGGAGCACCGCCGGCGGTACGGATATGCCTCGCGGGAAGAACGGATCGAACTCGTCACCGTGCGTCTGAAGGTTCGGGTCCCGCGCCGCGTCACCTTCCCGCGGTCGCAGGGGGTTGGGCCGCCGAGGATCGCCCGTCGGCGGGTCTTGTTCGATGACGGATGGTCGGAGGTCTCCGTGTTCGACCGCGAATCGATCCCCGTTGGGTTCGAACAGACGGGTCCCGCGATTGTCGCGGAGGACCACGCGACGACCGTAGTGCCGCCGGGAGCGACATTCCGCATTCGTCCTCGCGGGCTCATCGAGATCGAGGTGGCGCCGTGAACCCGGCGGATCTGGAGATCCTGCAGACCGGGTTGTCGTTCATCCCGGAGGAGATGGGAGTCGCGCTTCGCCGGACCGCGTACTCCCCGAACATCAAGGAACGAATGGATGCGAGCTGTGCGCTCTTCGACGCCGAGGGACGCATCGTGGCCCAGGCGGAGCACATCCCGGTCCACCTCGGTTCGATGCCCGTCGCGGTCGACGCCGCGATGCGGGATTTCCCGGGAACCCTCCGAGAAGGAGATCAGATCATCCTGAACGATCCGTACCGGGGCGGCACGCACCTCCCGGACGTCACGCTCATCCGACCCGTGTTCGTGCGCCAGCTGATCATCGGATTCGCGGTGAACCGCGCGCATCACGCCGACATCGGCGGAAGAGTGCCGGGCTCGATGCCAGCGACCGCGATGCGCCTCGAAGACGAAGGACTGGTCTTGGAGCCGCAGAAGGTCATGGACCGCGGACGGGAGCGGCAGGCGGTCGTCGAGCGATTCCGCCAGGAGACCATGTATCCCGCGGAGAGACTGGGCGACCTCCGGGCACAGATCGCGGCGAATGAGCTGGGAGCTCGCCGCCTCGTCGAACTCGCGGAACGCATCGGTGTCGCGAATCTCCGGACCTCGATCGAGGAGCTCCTCGACTATGGGGAGCGGCGGGTGCGCGCGTCGATTGGCGAGCTGCCTCGCGGGACCTGGTCCGCCGAGGACTTCATGGAAGGCGCCTCGCCGGACGAGCCCGATCGAATCCGGATCCGTGCGGAGATCACGATTGGCGGATCCGGCATCGCGGTGGACTTCGAGGGAACCGATCGGCAAGTCGCCGGGAACCTGAACGCTCCATTCGCCGTGACGCTGAGCGCCACCTCGTACGTGATGCGCTGCCTGACGGATCCGGACGCGCCGCGAAACGCGGGAGCGCTCCGTCCTCTGCGGGTCTTGGCGAAGGAAGGGAGCTTGGTGAGGCCGCGCCCTCCCGCCGCCGTGGCCGCGGGGAACGTCGAGACCTCGCAACGAATCGTGGACGTCCTGTTCCTCGCGCTGTCGGAGCCGCTCGCCGAAACGGTCCCCGCCCAAAGCCAAGGCACGATGAACAACGTGACGATCGGAGGACCCGATCCTCGACCGTTCTCGTACTACGAGACGATCGCGGGTGGCGAGGGCGCGCTCCCGTACCGCCCGGGGATGGCGGGCGTCCATACGCACATGACGAACACACGCAACACACCGATCGAAGCCCTCGAGTTCGCCTACCCGCTTCGCATCGAGGAGTATCGGCTCATCCCAGGGACCGGCGGCCGAGGCCAGCATTCCGGCGGCGACGGCATTCGCCGTTCGGTTCGACTCCTCGCGCGCAAAGGCACCGCCTCGATCCTCTCGGAACGTCGTGCCCTTCGGCCGAAAGGTCTCGAAGGCGGAGATGATGGCCGCCCCGGGAAGAACCTGCTCGTGCGGAGGGGCCGGCGTCACGGGTTGCCCGCGAAGGTGACGCTCGAACTTCGGCTTGGCGACCTGCTCGTGATCGAGACCCCCGGAGGCGGAGGATGGGGACCGCCGGAGCGCCGACGTCGTTGAGTGTAGCCTACGTGCACCGGACACGTAGACCTGAATGCGCGCAGATTTCCCGTCGTGACCCCGTTCGGTTTCGTCGCGGGCTTTCTCATCCTGACAGTCCTCGGCCTCCTGGCGGGTGCGTTGACGGGACTGTCGCCCGGACTTCACGTCAACAACGTGGCGGCCCTCGTCCTGGCAACACAGGCCGCGTGGACGAGCTTCGTTGCGACCCTCGTCCCGGACGTCGCGTCCGAGCCGGAGACGATGGGCCTTCTGCTGTCCTGTTTCCTCCTCGCGGCCGCGGGGAGCCACGCGGTCTTCGACTTCATCCCGGCCGTGTTCCTCGGGGCGCCGACGGAAGATACGGCTCTCGCCACCCTTCCCGGGCACCGTCTCCTCCTGGTGGGCCAGGGTGCGAAAGCGGTCGCGCTCGCCGCCCGCGGCGCATTGCTGGGGACCGCGTTCGCGGTCGTCGCCCTGGTCCCACTGCGGTTCCTCCTGGCAGATCCGGTTCATCTCGCGGACCTCTTCCGACCGTGGGCCCCGGCGTTCCTGGTGTTCGTCCTGGCGGCCGTCCTCGCTTCCGAATCGCGCGGACGGAACCGCGTCCGCCGGTTGGCTCGGGCTGTGTGGGTCCAGGCACTGGCCGCCGGCCTCGGGATCGCGGTCCTCCGAGGGCCGGGCCTCGTCGCTCCTGACGCGGTCCTCTTCCCGCTCTTTTCCGGACTCTTCGGCATTCCGAGTCTGCTCCTCGGGCTGCGCGCTCGGCCCGGTTCGATTCCATACCAACGGGTGGAACCGCTCCGAGCCTTGTCCACGGAGGATGCGCGGAGCGCCCTACGGGGCACTCTCGCCGGAGCGAGCGTGTCGTGGCTTCCTGGCCTGAGCGGCGGAGCGGCCGCGACCCTTGCATCGGTCGGCACACGGAAGACCGTCGGACCGAGTCAGTTCATGGTTGTGATGGGCGCGGTCTCCACGTCCACCGCGCTTCTCAGTGTCGCCGTCCTCTTCATGATTCACCGGGCCCGCAGCGGGGCCGCCGCCGCGGTCCGCGGACTGAGCGGAGATCTTCCCCCGTGGCCGTCCGTGTGGGCGACCCCGACGTCGCTGATCCTCCTCGTCGCCTCGGCCGTCCTGGCGACGGCGATGGCGGCGCCGCTCGCCGCCCACCTCGGCCGCGGCGTTGCGCGTCGCTGGTCGAGTTCGAATCCGCGGAGGATCGCCGCGTTGTCGCTCCTCGCGGTCCTGATCCTCCTCGTGATCGCGACCGGTCCGGTCGGCATTGGGCTGGCCTGCCTCGCGGCGGTCGTCGGCCTCGTACCGATCGCGCTCCGGGTTCGTCGGGTGCACTTGATGGCGTCGCTCTTGGTCCCGGTCCTCTTGACCTATCTCGGTTCCGCGGCCTGAGGAAAGGATAATGCCTTCGCTGCCGCATTGAGCACCGGCGTGGCTGCGTCGAGGAAAATGTCAAGCGCGGGATCACCGAACGTCCTTGGCAAGCTCTCGTACGTCCTCGCGAGCCGCCAGCGTGAGAAAGTCCTCGCGGCCGTGGTCCCGCGCCCGCAGACACCCGGGCAAATTGCGAAGCAGACGGGCCTTCATCTGTCCCACGTGAGCCGCACGCTGGGGGAGTTGTCGCGGACCGATCTCATCACGTGCCTATCCGGCGAACGCCGCGGGAAGTTGTACGCCGCCTCGAATCTCGGCCACGCCGTGTTCGCGGAGCTCGCGGACTCGCGCGGAGATCGACTCATCTCCCCGATGGCCCGGGGCAGTCACTTCCACAACTACCACCACTGGATCGCGGTCCATCATGGAAAGGCGGCCGCGGACGAGGTGCTCATCGAGATCGGCCTGGATCCGGCGCACCTCGATGCGGAAGAATGGTATCCCCTGCGTGCGGCGCTCGACGTGCTCGACCAGATCGAGGCCCGGTTCGGAGACGGCACGTACGATACCATTCGTCGGATGGCCCGCGAAGAAGTGGGGAACTTCCCTTCCGTCCGGCGGCTCGTCCGCCGCGGGCTCCCGTTCCCGATTTTCCTGGAGCTCTCTCCGAACGCCTATGCGAGGGAGTACAACCACGGCCGGCTCGAGGTGGATGTCCAAGAACGCCGGGCGGTGATGCGCAACTACGACTGGATGAGCAGCCCAGCGCGGTGCGCCGCCCGGCTCGGGGGGTACGAGGGGACGCTCACCCTGCTCGCAATGAACGGGACCGTCACGAAGGTCGCATGCATGTTGCGCGGAGCCCCGTACTGCGGCTATCGGATCGACTGGTGAGCGTCGGCCGGCATGACCCGAACGGAACATCGTCTGGTATCTAACTGGTAATTGGCATTATCCCCTACGATGCGCTCCGGGCAAGAGGCAGGGATCCAGGGAAGCGACATCCTCGTTCGGAGGGATGCCTGCCGGTGCCCGTCCTCGCGGGGAGTCGTGGACGGGTCCCTTTCTTACGGTTCCTCGTGATTCTCGCGGGTCCCGTACGGGGTCGAGTACTTGTGCGTCTCCCGGATCCGTTCGACGCCGTCGATCTCCTTGACATACTCGGCGACCACGGCCGGGACGAGGGATTCCCAGTCGCCTCCTTTCAACATTCGCTGGCGGACGACGGTCCCGGAGAGCCGCTCGCGGTCCAACAGGGGGGGCGAGAGTACCTTGAGGCCGTGTTCCCGGAACAAGCGCACTACGAGATCCGAATTCGTGTAGACGCTGTCAAAGCGGGGCACGAGCGAGGTCACGTGGCTCACCCACACACTGTGGACGTGGGTGTCCGGGATCGGCACGATGTGATAGTTGTGGATCCCCTCCGCGTCGAGGGCCCGTTTGATCATCTCATATCGCTCGCCGGCGGTGAACGGATTCTCCCCGGTGTGGCTGTACTGGGCCGATCCGATCCCCACGATGATCTCGTCGTTCGACTCGAGGATCCGCTTCACGGTCGCGAGGTGACCCCGATGGAACGGCTGGAACCGACCGATGAAGAATGCGCGCCCGCTCACTCGTCGTCCTCTCCGAGGAAGTGGTCGATGTACGGGCACTCGATCGTCAAGAACATGCGGCAATGGACGCACATACCGTCGTCGTCCGCAGGTGCGAGGGCGGGGCTGGATTCATAACAGGGCATCGGTTCGGAGAACTCGGAGGGATCCATCGGACCTTCCAACGGTCTCTCCGGAATCTCAGTGGGGCACTGCGGTCGGGCCCGGCTTGTCCGGCGTAATCTTCGGGACCAACGCCACGAGTTTGCTAATGAGCCCGGATTTCTTGGGACCCACGAGCGCCTGTTCCAGGACCTCACTCAGCGTGTCCACGGGGACGATCTCGATCTTCCCCTGGTAACGATCTTCCAAGAGGACGTCTTTCAAGTTGGCGCGGGGAATGACGACCTTCCGGATCCCCAGTTCCGCCGCGGCCTCGATCTTCGCGGTCACACCGCCGACCGGGAGGACCTGGCCGCGGACGCTCAGCGAGCCCGTCATCGCGACGGTCTGGTTGACAGGAACCTCTTCGAGGGCGCTGATGACGGCCGTCGCGACCGAGATCGACGCGCTGTCGCCTTCGGTCCCCTCGCGGGAGCCGACGAACTGGACATGGATGTCGTGGTTGGAGATGTCCTCGCCGGTGTACTTCTTGATGAGGGCCGAGACGTTCTCGACCGCCTCTTTCGCGATGTCCCCCAGGCGACCCGTGGCAATGATGCGCCCACCCTGTTTCGCCTGAGCCGGCGTCACTTCGGCGGCGATGGGCAGGACGATGCCACTGAATTCCGCCATCGAGTTGTCGCCGATGAGGACCGCCAGGCCGTTGACCATGCCGACGATCGCGCCTTCCGTGATGAACGTCTGATACTCCTTGCCGCGTTCGATCATGCGGTCGGCGACCTGTTGCTCGAGCGACCGCGCGATCCGCTTCGCGTTCAGGACATGCTTCGCGGTGACGAGGGGCGTCGACTCTTCTTGGGCGATGTCGCCGGCGACGCGGATGAGCCCTCCGAGTTCGCGGAGCCGCAGGGTCAACTGACCCCGGCGGCCTGCTCGGCGCTGTGCCTCCCGCAGGATTTCGAGCACCGCGGTCCGGTCGAAGTGCGGAATCTTCCGGTCCTTCGCGACCTCTTGAGCAACGAACCGCACGAGCTTGAGTCGATTCTCGTCCGAATCGGGCATCGTGCTCTTCATGTAAATCTCGTACCCGTACCCGCGAATCCGAGAGCGCAATGCCGGGTGCATGCCCTGGACCGCGTCCAGGTTGCCCGCGGCGACGAGGATGAAGTCGCACGGCACGGCTTCCGTCTTCACCATCGCGCCGGAGGACCGTTCGCTCTGACCGACGATGGAGAACTTCTTCTCCTGCATCGCGGTCAGCAGGCTCTGCTGGCTCTCCATGCGGAGCACGTTGATCTCGTCGACGAACAGGACGCCCTTGTGGGCCTTATGAATCGCGCCGGATTCGACGCGCTCGTGCGCCGGCGTCTCGAGCCCGCCACTCTGGAACGGGTCGTGTTTGACGTCCCCGAGGAGCGCGCCCGCGTGGCTCCCGGTCGCATCGACGAACGGCGGCATCTCGTCGGGCGTGTGGCTCACGAGGAGCTTCGGGACCATGAGGTTCTCTTGGCGATGCCCGGTGTACCGCGTGGCGATGTAGATGATCGCCGCCACGAGGATGCCGAACAGGATGATGTTCGGCGCGTCGGGTCGGAACTGCGGCGTCTCGGATCCCCATTGATACGAGAGGATGACGCTCAAACCGATGATGAAGAAGACGATCGTCATGACCATGGAGGCCTTCTGTTCCCGTCGTTGCATCGCCTCCGCCTTCTGCGCGTTGACGATTTCGCGTCCCTTCCCGGCGGGCACGACGCGGATCTTGGGCTCGTTCGGATCTTCCGGATTGTGGTAGACGATGATGTCTTGGAGGTCGTCGCGCGGCAGCATTTCCGTCATCGACCGGGCGAGCATCGACTTGCCCGTGCCCGGATCGCCGATGAGCATCACATGCCGCTTCTGCTCGGAGGCCTTCCGGATGACCTCGACGGCTCGCTCTTGACCGATGACCTGGTCGACGAGCCGCTCGGGGATCTTGACCTCCGCCGTGGACCGGAAATCGACCTTGTTAATCCACGTATCCACAGGGGGGAGCTCTTCAGGCTCTCCCACCGTCTCCACCATCTTCTGACCGGGCCCTCGCGTGGGTCGCTTTCGAATACACGACCCTTCTACTTAAACACTTTGACCTTGAAAACCCGAATGAGACTGCGCGGGGCTCGAGTTTCTCCATATGCGAGTCATCGGTCGACACCGCAAATTCGTCGCAGTTCGATTCTCTCGTGAGGTCGAATGAGTGCGAATCGCAATCGAACGTCACGCTGCGCGCTTCGCAATCATCTGCGCGAGCTTCGCGAACGCGACCTCGACGTTCTCGCCGGTCTTCGCGGACGTGAACAAGAACGGGGCCTCGTGCGCCTCCGCCGCGCTCTGCACGTCGGCCTTCGTAATCGCCATCTGGTTCTTCAGATCCGCCTTGTTCGCCAGGAATTCGATCGGGACGTTCCCGGTGACCTTTATCACGGCGGCGACCCAATCCTCGAGGTCATCGAGCGTCTCCTTCCGCGTCACATCGCACACCGCGAGGACGCCCTGGGCCCCGTGGAAGTACGCTTCTTTGAGCAATTCGCGGAAGCCTTTCTCGCCCATGATATCCCAGATCGTCATGTCGACGTCCATGCCGCCGTTCGCGCCGTCGACCTTGATCTCTTTCTTCGAGACCTTCGCGCCGAGCGTGGAGATGTATCGGTCGTCGAACTGGTCCTGGATGAACCTCCGGATCAGGCACGTCTTGCCGACTGCGCCCTCTCCGACGAGGCAGACCTTGACTTTCATCTTTTGGCGGTCCATCAGAATCCCTAGAGCCGGTGCGTCGCTCGCACACGTCTCAGGTTATAAAGGCGTTGCCCATCGGTTATCTATCGAGATAATGGCGGGGGCTCGGAGGGCTTGCGCCTCGATGGCGTCACTCGTTTCCGCGGTTCCCGATCGCATCGGCGAGGGCGCGGAACGCCTCGGCCACGCCGGCCCCGGTCTTCGCCGACGCGAGGAACTGAGGTGCGCTGTGGATCGACCCCATCCGGCCGAGTTCTTCCTGGCTCACGACGAGCCGCTCGGTCAGGTCCATCTTGTTCCCGAGGAACACCATCGGGACGTTGCCGACCTGCTTTCGGATCATCTGGACCCAGTTGTTGAGATCGTAAAACGTATCCTTCCGCGTGAGGTCGCAGACCGCGATCACGCCTTGGGAGCCTTCGAAGTACGCGTCGCGGAGTAAGGCCCGGAATCCCTTTTCGCCCATGATGTCCCAGACCATCATGTCGAGCGTCGCGGGGGCGCCCTTCCAAACGACATCGACCGACTTCTTCGTGACCTTCGTGCCGACCGTGGCGATGTACCGGTCGTCGAACTGGTCTTGAACGAACCGCTTGATGAGAGAGGTCTTGCCGACCGCGACATCCCCGACGAGGCAGACCTTGGCCTTGAGATGCTTCTGGCCAGCCATCGTGGACGTCGCCATCACGGGCCACCCATCGAGCGCGGTCTTATGTACCGTGCAGACGCGAGTATCGCCCCTGATAATTCTTACTCTTCAGGGAGCACTTTTCGCGCGTAACGCTCCTTCGCGACCCGCTCGGCAAGGGACTGGAACGCATTCTCGACGTTGACGCCGGCCTTCGCCGACGTGAAGTGGAACGGACTGTCGTAGGCGCGGGCGGCCTGGACCATGTCGTCCTCGCTGATCTGAATCTGGTCCTTCAAGTCGATCTTGTTGCCGAGGAACTCGATCGGAATCTTGCCCGTGACACTGTAGACGCCCTCGATCCAGTCGTCGAGGTCTTCGAGGGTCTTCTTCCGGGTGACGTCGCAGACCGCAAGGATCCCGCGGGCGCCGTAGAAGTACGCCTCCTTGAGCAGCTCGCGGAAGCCTTTCTGGCCCATGATATCCCAGATTGTCATGTCGATCTTCAATTCGCCCGAGCCGTCCGGCGACGAGGAGGTGAGCTCCTTCTTTGAGACCTTCGTGCCGAGCGTCTGGATGTACTTATCATCGAAGTTCTCCAGCACGAATCGGCGGATGAGAGAGGTCTTGCCAACTGCAGCCTCACCAACGAGGCAAACTTTCACTTTCATCCGCTTGACTTCCATGAAGAACCGCCCAGCGACGTGGCATAGCCTGCGAAGCCCGCTTAAAAGTTATGGGAGTGTTATCACCGACGATACATCGGAACCCGCTCGCCATGAGTGATGCGTGTCCGTGCGCCTCGCGCGTGGCGAAAGGTTTTGTATTTTCCGCGTCATGTCGTCGACGAAGGCGCGACGATGTGTGACGAATACTACGACGCGCGCATGAAAGCGTTCTGGCGGGCTCTCGCGGAAGAGGACGAACGAGCGATCGACGAGGAAGAGGAAAAACCGATCGCGCAGCCGATTGTCCTCGAGATCGCCGAGCCACACAAACCGAAACAGAAACCGCTCGCCCGCTGAACCGCTCGAGACGGACGCCCGCGACCGAATTCCCCGGGAGGCGGAGCCTCCGTCTCCAAAGAATTATATACGTCCCCTCCATAGAGACGGCCCAACGCGTCGACCAGACGCCCCCGGGCAATCCCTTCGTGGATCCCGGAAATGCGGGCCCGATTCTTCTGGCCTCGCAGGCAGCGTCACGGTGTCGCGACCGAACGCCCGCGGCTCATCGTACGCGAGGAGAGACCACTCTCCGCGGAGGAGTGGCCAGTGCCGAAGGAACACCGACCGAGACACGGATCGATGGGCTTTTCGCCCCGCAAGCGGAGCGAGAGCCCGATTCCGCACTTCTCGAGCTGGCCGGACGTGGACGGCGGCACGCCTCGGCTCCAAGGATTCGCCGGCTACAAGGCGGGCATGACGCACGCGATTGTCGTCGACTACCGACCGACCTCGACGACCTCGGGCCAAGAGGTCCAGGTCCCCGTGACGGTCGTCGAGGTGCCGCCAATGCGGGTCGCCGCCGTCCGATTGTACCGGCGCGTGCCGGAAGGGCTCAAGACCGCCGCGGAGGTGTGGGCGGCTCAACTCGAGAAGGAGCTTCGCCGCGTCTTCCCGATCCCGAAAGACTACGACGCGGAGGAAGCCTGGTCGAAGGTCGACGCGGCCGCCATCGACGAGGTTCGGGTTATCACGTACACGCAGCCGTCGCTCGTCACCGGCGTCCCGAAGAAGAAGCCGGACCTGATGGAAAATCGGGTGGGCGGCGGATCGATCGAGGACCGGATCAAGTACGCACGCGGACTCCTGGGAAAGGAGATTCCCGTCACCGAATTTTGCCGCGAGGGTTCGATGGTCGACGTCGCGGCGATCACGAAGGGGAAAGGCTGGAAGGGCCACCACACGCGCTGGGGCACGCGTCTCCTGAGTCACAAGAACTCGAAGCACCGACGGAACATCGGAACGCTCGGGAATTTCCAGCCCGGGTACGTCCGCCCGACCGTGCCGCAAGGGGGCCAGTTCGGCTACCATCAACGGACGGAGTACAACAAGAGGATCCTGAAAATCGGAGACAAGGCGGACGAGGTCACGCCGGAGGGAGGCTTCCTCCATTACGGGAATCTGCGGAATCCGTTCGTCCTGCTGCATGGATCGATTCCGGGGCCAACGAAGCGCCTTATTCGATTCCGCGATGCGGCTCGCGGCGGATACGTGAAGCTCGAGAAATCCCCGGACCTCACGTACATCTCCCGCCAATCGAAGCAGGGGGTGTGACGGCATGGCGGATCCCGAGGACAAGAAGGGCACCGCGGGATCCGCGGACGCCAAGCCGGCCCCGAAACGCCGCATACGGGCTCCGAAGGCCGCGAAACCGACGAAGGCCGCGAAGGCGGCGAGGGCCACTCAAGAGAAGGAGACGAAACGAGAGGCGCCCGCGGTCAAGCCCGGTCAAGTTCACGTCTACTCCCTCGACGGCGACATCATCAAGACGGTCGAACTCCCGACGGTCTTCCGATCCGATGTCCGCCTCGATCTGATTCGGCGGGCGGTGACCGCATTCCAAGCGAACCGTCGACAACCCTACGGGCCCTCGCCGATGGCGGGGATGCATCACTCCGTCCGCTGGTCGGGGAAGGGGAAAGGCGTGTCGCGGGTCCCGCGTCTCCGCGGCACGATGACCGGGGCGCAAGCGCCCGGGACGGTCGGTGGCCGCCGAGCGCATCCCCCTCGCCCGGACAAGGTGTGGGTCAAGAAGGTCAACGAACAGGAACGGCGGCTGGCTCGCAACGCCGCGATCGCGGCCGTGAAGGATCCTCGGATGGTCGCATCGCGCGGCCACCGATTCCCGGAGGACATCACGCTCCCCGTGGTGATCGAGGACGGAATCGAGACGCTCACGCCGGATAGCGGCGCGACCCGCGAGGGCCTGAAGATCCTCAATCACCTCGGCCTCCTACCCGACGTGGAACGCGCGAAAGACGGACGACACATCCGCGCCGGCCGCGGGAAGATGCGCGGGCGGCGGTACCGCCAGCCCCGGAGCGTCCTCGTGGTCGTGAAAGAAGCCGGAAACGTCCGGCGGCTCCTGGGAAATCTTCCCGGCGTCGAGGTCGTGAACCCCGCGGCCTTGAACGCGGAGGTCCTCGCGCCGGGAGGCGACCCCGGACGACTCACGGTTTTCAGCGAAGGGGCGCTCGAGATCCTCAGGAGCTGGCCGACATGAAGCCCCACGAGATCCTCATCCATCCGTACGTCACAGAGAAGACGCTCAACATGCTGCAGGGCACGCCGGCGCAGAACCTGAAGGACGGCAATCGCCTCGAATTCCTCGTGCGGCGAGAAGCGACGCGCTCAGAGGTCAAGAAGGCTTTCGAAGAGCTCTTCGAGGTGAAGGTCGCGAAGGTCAACACGTTCGTCCGGAAGGACGGGAAGCATGCGATCATCAAGTTGAAGGCAGGCTTCTCCGCGGAGGAGATCGGCATGCGGATCGGGGTGTTTTGATGGGGAAGAATCTTCGTTCCCAGCGACGCGGTCGCGGCACCTCGCCGACCTACCGCTCCCCGAGCCATCGTCATCCGGGCCTCGTCACCTATCCGCGCTTCCGCGGTGCGGGTGTGGTCACTGATATCTTCCAGGCGCCCGGTCACACGGCGCCCCTCGCGCGCGTTCGATTCGGCAGTCAAGAGGTCCTCATGATTGCCTGCGACGGACTCTCGATTGGTCAACCGGTCACCCACGGCATGCCGAACGTGGACCGCGGGAACACGTTGCCCCTCCGCGAGATTCCGGAAGGCACGTTGGTCTACAACATCGAAGCGATGCCCGGGGACGGAGGGAAGTTCGTGCGGGCTGCCGGAACGCAGGCCGTCGTCGTCAGCCAAGCCGAACGCACGGTGGTCCAGCTTCCCTCGGGACAGTTCCACACGTTCCACCCGGATTGCCGCGCGACGATCGGCGCGGTCGCGGGTGCCGGCCGCGGTGACAAGCCCTTCACGAAAGCGGGCAAGAAGTGGTTCTCGTACCGCTCCTTCAGCAAGCCCGCATTCAACGTGCGCGGCGTTGCGATGAACCCCGTGGACCATCCGCACGGCGGCGGATCCCACCAGCACGTCGGGAAGCCGTCGACCGTGGGGTATGACGCTCCTCCCGGCCGGAAGGTCGGCCGGAACGTGCGCGGCGTTGCGATGAACCCCGTGGACCATCCGCACGGCGGCGGATCCCACCAGCACGTCGGGAAGCCGTCGACCGTGGGGTATGACGCTCCTCCCGGCCGGAAGGTCGGCCGGATGTCCCCGAAGCCGAAGCGGCTGAAGCTGAAACGACGGAGGTCCTGACGATGGCGAGGAAGCAGATGGGCGGCCTGGCCAAGGCCGCGCGACGGAAGCTGCGGAAGCGCGCGGGCCTGGTCGAGACCCGGCGCAAGAAGGAGTTCACGTACCGTGGGTACACGCTCGATGAGATGAAGGCGATGACGCTCGAAGAGATCATCGAGCTCCTGCCCGCCCGACCGCGGCGGTCGTTCATGCGCGGGATTGACGAGGAACGCTTCACGTTCGTCGAGAAGGTCCGCGCGAACGGGACCGAGGAGGCCGTGCGCACACACTGCCGCGACGTCCCGATCCTCCCGGACTTCATCGGGAAGAAGGTCGCGGTCCACAACGGGAAGGAGTTCGTGACGGTCGAGATCAAGGCGGAGATGATCGGGCATTACATCGGCGAGTTCGCCATGACGCGGAAGCCGGTCACGCACAGCGGACCCGGCGTCGGGGCGACGCGATCGTCGAAGTTCATGCCGCTGAAATGAGGGTCGCATGTCGAAGTTCGGGTACACGGTCGAATACAAGATCGAGACGATGGCCCGAGCCTACGGCCGAGAGCTCCCGCTCGCCTGGAAGAAGTCCGTCGAGCTCGCCCGCCAACTGCGCGGGAAGACGGTCGACCAGGCGCGCGAATACCTCGAGAAAGTGATCGCCCTGAAGCAACCGGTGCCGATGAAAAAATACAAACGCTGGGTCGCGCACAAGGCGGGCACCGGCCCGGCCCGCTATCCGGTGAAAGCGGCGAAGGCCTTCCTCAAGATCCTCGAGAGCGCGGTCGCGAACGCGGAGTTCACCGGGAAAGAAGATCCCGACGCGATGGTCATCCGCGTGATCAACGCCCACAAAGGGGCGACGACGAAAGGCTTTCGCCCGCGCGCGTACGGGCGAAGCGGTCCGTGGAACCAGGACACCGTGAACCTCGAGATCGTCCTCGAAGAGGTGGCATGAGATGCCGGCGGAAGCGAAGGTCAACCGGAAGGACAAGCGGATCATCGTCGAGAACGTCCGCCGCGTGCTGTTGAAGGAATACCTGATGAACGAGACGCGCCGCGCCGGCTTCGGCGGCCTCGATATCCAACGGACGCCGATGGGGACTCGGGTCACGCTCTTGGCCGAGCGCCCGGGCCTGGTGATCGGCCGAAAAGGCGGCGCGATCAAGGCCCTCACGGAGGCGGTCGAACAACGGTTCCGGTTCGACAACCCGCAGATCGAAGTCCAGGAGGTTGCGAGCCCCGCGCTGAATGCGCAGATCATGGCCGAGAAGCTGGCCAACGCCCTCGAACGAGGCTGGCACTTCCGGCGCGCGGGTCACTCGACCGTGCGGCGGATCATGGAGGCCGGCGCGAAGGGGTGCCTCGTCGTGATCGCCGGCAAGCTCACCGGCCAGCGGCATCGGACGGAGAAGTTCAAGGCGGGCCACATCAAGTACTGCGGAGAACCGCGGAACCTCTGGATGGACCTCGGGTTCGCGTCCGCGAAGTTGAAACCCGGGATCATCGGCGTCACGGTCGAGATCATGGATCCGCGGGCAAAGCTTCCCGACGAGGTGGAGATCAAGAAGCCGACGGCCGAATACCTCGCCGCCGCAGCCGCCGCAGCGCTCGAACCGGTTGCGGCACCGGAGCCGTTGGTCGAGGTCGCGGCCGTGGCCGGACCCGGGAGCGAAGAGTCCGTCGAAGAGCCCGAACCGCTCATCGTCCCGGAGGAGCCGGATCCGGCGAAGAAGGTCAAGAAGAGCAAAGTCGCGACGAAGCGGTTGAAGAAGGTCGCCAAACAGGTGAGCGAACTCGGCGTCGACGTCGAGGTGGGGACGGAAGGAGGCGACGAGACGTAATGGCATTGCTCCGGACGAAGGAGATCCGCGCAATGGACGCGGAGACGATCGCGAAGAAGCTCACGGAACTTCGGGACGAGCTGATGCACGAACGAGGCGTCGCCGCCATGGGTGGCGCACCCCCGAACCCCGGCAAGATCCGCGCACTCCGCAAGAACATCGCCCGAATCCTGACGATCATGCGCGAGGAGGAACTGGCGGGAGGCGCGGGCACCCCGGGGAAAGCCCCGGCTGCGAAACCGGCGCCTGCGGGAGACGAGACGTGATGGCGAACCTCCGGAAACACGAGCTCATCGGCCTTCGGGTGGAGGTCGTCGACGCGTCCGACCCGAGCCAGGAACATGTCCGCGGGCGCGTCGTCGATGAGACGCGCAACATGCTCGTGGTCGAGGTGCAAGGGGAGGAAAAGCGGATCCCGAAGCATGGGAGCCGATTCCGTTTCGATGTCCCCGGCGGATTCGAAGTCGACGGAGACGAGATCCGATTCCGACCAGAAGACCGCGTGAAGAAGGCCCGGTGAAACGAGATGGCGGAAAAGAAAGCGCAGAAGAAACCGGTCGCCCCGGCCGCATCCGCCAAGCCGGTCCGCTCCGTCGCGCGCGACGTTGGGATCGACGTCCCGATCCCGACGGCGCCTTGCGCGGATCCGAAGTGTCCATTCCACGGCCGACTCCCCGTTCGCGGGCAGATGCTCGAAGGGGTCGTCGTGTCGACCCGGATGCAGAACACGGTCGTCATCGAGCGGCAGTATCTTCGGTATATCCGGAAGTACCAGCGGTACGAGAAGCGGACGCACCGCATGAACGTGCACGCGCCGCCGTGCCTCGGACTCCAGATCGGCCATCGCGTCCTCGCGATGGAATGCCGGCCGCTCGGAAAGACGGTTCATTTCGTCGCGATTCACAACCAGGGGGTCGCCGGTTGAAGGGACTTCCCGGACGGCAGACGCGCGGCCTGCCGAAAGGCGCGCGCCTCGAGTGCATCGACAACACGGGGGCGAAGATCGTCGAAATCATCGAGGTCATGAAGTATCGCGGAGTCCGCAATCGGATCTCCAGCGCCGGGATCGCGGACCTCCTCGTTGTCACGGTCAAGAAAGGGACGCCGGCGACACGGAAGCAAATCATGAACGCGGTCATCGTCCGCCAACGCCGACCGTTTCGTCGGCCGGAAGGCATGATGGTCCAGTTCGAGGACAACGCATGCGTCATCGTGACCCCGGAAGGCGAGGTCAAAGGATCCGACATCAAAGGCCCCGTCGCTCGCGAGGCCGCAGAACGGTGGCCGCGGGTCGCCGCGACCGCGAGCATGATCGTGTGAGGATTGCCAATGTCGAGTACACAACCTCGGACCCAGCGGAAACGGGCGGCGAACGCGCCGCTCCATACGAAACGGATCATGGCATCGTCTCATCTCGCGCCGGAGATCCACGACAAATCGAAGGCTCACCTCCCGCGGGCCCTGCCGGTCCGGAAAGGCGACACGGTCCGCATCATGCGGGGCGGCTTCCGCGGGAAAGAGGGAAAGGTCGTCTCGGTGGACCGCGTCCACGGCACGGTCGTCATCGAGGGCATCACGATCGAGAAGGTCGACGAGAAGAAGGTCGCCCGGCCGCTGCATGCGTCGAACCTCCTGATCGTCCGGATGGACGACACGGATCCCTGGCGCCGGCGGAAGTTCGAGGAGTGATTCGCTCGTGAAGAAGCATCTGAAGCGGTTGCCGGCGCCCCGGAGCTGGACGATCCCGAGGAAGACGGATTTCTGGGTCGTGAAGCCTTCGCCCGGTCCTCACCCGATCGATACGAGCGTCCCGCTCGGCCTGATCCTCCGGGACATGCTGAAGGTCTGCGCGAACGCCCGGGAGGCCCGGCACATCCTGAACGGCCGCGGCGTCCTCGTGGACGGCCGCGCGGTCACGGATCCGAAATTCCCGGTCGGCCTCATGGACGTCCTCTCGTTCGCGGCGACGAAGGCCCATTACCGGATGCTCGTCGACACGCGCGGCCGGATGGCCCTCGTGCCGATCGAGGAGGGCGATGCGAAGTGGAAGCTGTGCCGCGTCGAGGACAAGACGACGGTCCGCCGGGGCAAGACGCAGGTGAACCTCCATGACGGGCGGAACGTCCTCCTCGAAAAGGACGCGTACAAGACCGGGGCCACGCTGAAGCTCCACGTCCCGGAGCAGAAGGTCGTCGAGCACTACGAGCTCGGGAAAGGCGCGCCGGTCCTGGTGACGGGCGGCCAACACGTCGGCGAGATTGCGCACGTCCTCGAGATCCAGCGGACGCGCAACCCGCGTGCGAACATCGTGACCTTCACGGAAGGATTCTCGACGGACGCCGGCAAGGTGTTCGTCGTCGGCAAGGAGGCCCCGTCGATCCGAACGCCGGAGGTCTCGGCAATCTAGGTGGGACCATGGCGGGCATGCGCGACATCCGGATCGAGAAAGTCGTCGTCAACGTGGGCGTCGGCGAGGCCGGCGAGAAGCTCGTGAAGGCGCAGAAGGTGCTCGAGCTCGTTACGAAGCAGAAGTCCGTGCAGACCCTGAGCCACCAGGCCGTGCGGGACTGGGGCGTCCGCCGGAACATGCCGATCGGGACGCGCGTCACCTTGCGGGGCGGTCCCGCGGAGGCGTTCCTCGCGGAAGCGCTCTCGATCCGGAACAATCGCCTCCCGGCGTACAGTTTCGACTCGAACGGGAACTTCTCGTTCGGGATCCAGGACTACACCGATTTCCAGGGGATGAAGTACGACCCGGAGATCGGCGTGTTCGGGATGGACGTCAGCGTGAGCCTCCAGCGGCCCGGATGGCGGGTCGCCCGGCGGTCGAACAAGTCCCGCCGGATTCCGCGGCGGCATCGGGTCTCCCGGGACGAGGGGATGCAATTCATGAAGGATCGCTTCAAGGTCGAGGTGGTCACCTGAACCGCACGAAGGACTTTGGTCGGAAGCGGGGCTGCCTGCGCTGCGGACGCAAGCGCGGCATCGTCCGCCGGTATGGGCTCCACCTCTGCCGGCAATGCTTCCGCGAGATTGCCTACGAGCTCGGCTTCCGGAAGTACAGCTGAGGGGACGCCATGCTGCAAGATGCTCTCAACGACGCCATGGTGACAATGCGGAACGCGGAGGCCGCGGGCAAGACGGACTGCGTGATTCGTCCCGCGTCGAAGTTGATCGGCCGCGTGCTCAAGGTGATGCAAGAGAACGAATACATCCGGTCGTTCGAACTCATCGAGGACGGTCGCGGGAATCTGTACCGTGTGGCCCTCGTCGGCAGCATCAACAGTTGCGGCGTGATCAAGCCGAGGTTTGCGGTCAAGCGAACCGAGCTCGAGAAGTGGGAAGCCCGGTACCTGCCCGCCCAAGACTTCGGCGTCCTGATCCTGACGACCACGGAAGGCGTGATCTCCCAGACCAAGGCGAAGCAGATCGGCGTGGGCGGCAAGCTCATCGCCTACGTGTACTGAGGTGAGGGATGCCGGTCGCGGGATTGTTGGAAGAGGTCGTCGAGATCCCGGACGGCGTGCAGCTCCGGGTCGACGGCGACTTCGTGGTCGTGACCGGGGGAGGCCACACCCTCCGGCGCCGTCTCTCTCACCCTCGCTTGCGGATCGACGTGAACGGGCCGCAGGCCACCGTCCGGTGTGAGTACCCGCGGCGGAAAGAGGCCGCGCTCCTCGGCACGTTCGCGGCCCATCTGAGGAACATGGTCGTCGGGGTCCGAGAGGGCTTCACGTACGAGATGAAGATCGTGTACAGTCACTTTCCGCTAAAGGCCACCGTGAAGGGTGCGGAGTTCGTCATCGAAAACTTCCTCGGAGAGAAGTTCCCGCGAAAGACGCGGATCGTCGGGGAAACGAAAGTCGAAGTCAACGGGGACCAGGTCCTCCTCACGGGCCCGGACGTCGAGGCGGTCGGCCAGACCGCGGCCAACATCGAGCAGGCGACGAAGATCCGGGGATTCGACCCTCGGATCTTCCAGGACGGCATCTACATCACGAAGAAGGCCGGGGAGGCGTGAGGATGGCGGACGAGAAGGAACCGAAGGCAGAGGCCAAGGCCGCGAAGAAGGTGAAGAAGACCGCGGTCCCCGAGGTGCCCGAGCCGGAGCAGGCGTTCCCGACAGCGACCGAGATACGCTCCGCGAAGAAGGCCGAACTCACCACTTGGTCCGAACGCTACGGCCTCAGTCAAGAAGGGACGGTCGACGACCTCCGAAAGCGTCTTCGCGCGTTCATCGAGAAGGAGGAGGCCAAGAAAGCCGCACCCGAGGAAGCAAAACCCGCGCCTCCGAAAACGGAAAAGAAGCCCAAAGAGAAACCGAAGGAGAAGGCGAAGCCTCCGAAGGAGAAGAAGGGGAAGGGCAAGGAGGCAGAGGAGGAGGCCGTAGAAGAGGTCCACGAGCCTCGGGCGAAGCCCAAACTCGAACCGCACCTGAAGCGGCTTCTCGCGTTGCGATCCGCGAAGAACGTGGCGCGGCCGAAGTTCCGCCGTCAGGAGTGGTTCCGCTATCGGAAGTTCGGAGACGAGTGGCGAAAACCCCAAGGCGGGCAATCGAAACTCCGCCGCCACTTCGGGTACCGCTGGAACCTTCCGTCGATCGGATATCGCGGGCCCCGCGCCGTTCGTGGGCTCCATCCGAGCGGCTTCCAAGAAGTCCTCGTGCACAACGAACACCAGCTCGAAGGTCTTGATGCAGCGAAGCAGGCGGTGCGGATCGGGCACGCGGTCGGCACCCGAAAGCGCGAGATGATCGAGAAAGCCTGCGACGAAAAAGGCCTGCGCGTGCTGAACCGGATGGTGACCGAATGAGGTTCGATTACCAGCGGCGCCTCGCGGCATCGATCCTCGGCATCGGGATCAACCGCGTCTGGATCACCACGGACCCGAAGGTGCAGGACGACATCCTCGACGCGATCACCCGGGACGGCATTCGCAATCTCATCCGGAAGAACATCATCCAGAAGCGACCGGTGCAGGGCGTCTCCCGCGGGCGAGCCCGGCATCGCGCCGCGCAGCGGGCGAAAGGCCGACGCCGCGGTCATGGGAGCCGCAAGGGGGCCCTCAACGCGCGGACGCCGCAGAAAACCCGATGGATTCAGATCATCCGGGGCATGCGTCGCTATCTGCGGGAGCTCCGCGACCAGGGGCGGATCGATGCGTCCACGTACCGACGGTTCTACGGCCAGTCCAAGGGCGGCATGTTCAAATCGAAGTCCCACCTGGACCAGCAGTTGCGCGCCGCCGGCGTGATCAAGGAGGCACCGAAGTGAAACAAGGACCCCATTACCGCGTCCCGTTCCGACGGCGGCGCGAAGGCCGCACGGACTACCGGTCGCGGGCGAAGCTCCTTCGGAGCGGGAAACCGCGCGTGGTGGTTCGGAAGACGCTCAACCAGACGATCATCCAATTCATCGTCGCGGACGCCGGCGGGGACCGGGTCGTCGCGACGGCCCAGTCGCTCGAGCTGAAGGAGCGAGGGTGGGCCGCGGGCACCGGCAACCTCCCGGCGGCGTACCTGACCGGATATCTGGCCGGCAAGCGGGCGGCCGCGAAGGGCGTGTCGGCGGCGATCCTCGACCTGGGGCTCCAACGGCCCTCGAAAGGCGGCCGTCTCTTCGCCGCGCTCCAAGGTTTGCTCGACGCCGGCGTGGCGGTCCCTCATAGCCCGGACGTGCTGCCGTCGAAGGAGCGGGTCCGCGGCGCGCACATCGGGGAGTCGATCCCGACGCAATTCGACGCCGTGAAGGCGAAGCTGGAGGCGCCCTGATGCCGCAGCGGCGCGGGGGGCGCGGCCGCAAGCGGGAGGCCCGGGCCGCGAGGCCGGAGCGGAACCTCAGCGAGTGGGCGCCGAAGACGAAACTCGGCCGGCTCGTCCTCGCGGGCGAGCTGACGACGCTCGGGGACGCGATCCGGACGGGCCTGCCGATCCGCGAACCGGAGATCGTGGACATCCTGCTCCCGGAGACCGAGGACGAGGTCCTGGACGTCAACATGGTGCAGCGGATGACGGACTCCGGTCGCCGAGTGAACTTCGTGATCACGTGCATCGTCGGAAACAAGGATGGCTTCGCGGGCCTCGGCCGTGCGCGCGGCCGCGAGGTCGGTCCGTCGATCCGGCGCGCGATCGATAACGCGAAACTCAACATGATTGAGATCAAGCGGGGCTGCGGCTCGTGGGAATGCGGCTGCGGCCGATCCCACACGCTTCCGTTCAAGGTGACGGGGAGCAGCGGATCCGTCGAAGTGGTCCTCAAGCCGGCGCCTCAGGGGGTCGGCCTCGCGGTGGGCGACATCGCGAAGAGCGTGCTGCGGCTCGCCGGCATCACGGACGCGTGGGGTTTCACGAAAGGTCACACGAAGACGACTGTCAATTATGCGCTCGCAACGTTCGCCGCGCTCCGGCAGACCGGCCAGGTCAAAGTCCGATCCGAGCAGACGCAGCGGCTGAAGATCAAGGCCGGCGCGGAACAGGTCTTCACCCGGAAGGTCGAGGCACCCCCGGTCGTGGCCGAAGGACCGCCACCGGGCGAACTCCCGGAGGAAATCGAAGTCGAGGGAGCGGCGCTGACGGAAGAGCCGGCGGAAGAAACGAAGGACGAGGAGGCCCCGGAGGAATGAGCTTCGCCGTCCTGAGGATCCGAGGGAAGGGCGATCTCCGTCGCGATGTGAAAGACACGCTCCGGATGCTGCACCTGACCCGCCAGAACCATTGCTCGATCGTCCCCGAGGACCCCACGTACCGAGGCATGCTCCAGCTCGTGAAGGACCACGTCACCTGGGGCGAAGTCGATTCGGAGGTCCTCGCGAAACTCCTCCTGAAGCGAGGCCGCCAGGTCGGTGACAAGCCCATCGACGACGCATTCGTGAAAGGTCATAGCAAGTTCAAGTCGATCTGGGATCTGAGCCAAGCGATCACGAAAGGCGAGGCGACCCTCGCCGATGTGCGCGAACTCCGGCCCGTCCTCCGATTGCCGCCGCCTCGGAAAGGGTATCGCGGGATCAAGCGCGGATTCCACGACGGCGGGGACCTCGGATACCGCGGAGGGGCGATTAACTCGCTCCTCGTGCGGATGCTCCTCGAGGAGGGCCAGGATGGTCTCTAGGACGCGAAAGCTACGGGGCAGTCGCACGCACGGTCGCGGCAAGAAACACGGACGGGGTGCCGGAGGCCGCGGCGGCACCGGCAACGCGGGCCTTCACAAACACAAATTCAAGTGGATGATCAAGTACGACCCGGAGCATTTCGGACCGCGCGGTTTCTTCCGGCACGCGCAGCCGCATCCGACGAGTGCAATCGACCTCGAAGACCTCGCCCGACGGATCGGCGAATTCGAGGCCGCGGGCCACGCGAAGAAGGACGATTCTCGAATCAATGTCGACCTGACGGCGGCGGGAATCGACAAGCTATTAGGCTCTGGTCGCGTAACGATGGCAATGCGGATCACCGTCGCGAAGGCCTCTCCGGCGGCCGTCGCGAAGGTCTCCGGCGCTGGCGGCGAGGTCGTCCTCCCAGGGGACGCCGGGAAGTAGTCCGATGCCCCTCGAAGAGAAGAAGAAGAGCCGACTGTACGCGCTGAAACCGCTCACGGACCGACTGCCCGCGGTCACGCGACCCGAGGGCCACGTCCACTTTCGCACGAAGATGTTCTGGGTCCTCGCGATCCTGATCCTGTATTTCGCCATGACGAACATCTTCATCTACGGCCTGGACCGGGCCAACGTCATCGACTTCTTCTCGAGCCTGCGCGCGATCCTCGCGGGCGCCCAAGGCTCGCTGATGCACCTCGGGATCGGGCCGATCGTCACGGCGTCGATCATCATGCAGCTCTTCGCGGGCGCGAAGATCATCAACCTGGACCTCCAGGACGACGAGGACAAGAGCGTGTACCAAGGGACCCAGAAGTTCCTGGTCATCCTGATGATCTTCGTCGAGGCGATCCCGCAGGTCTTCGGCTTCCTCACCCCGGCCACCGGATTCGTGAGCGAGCTGAACGGCTCGTTCCTGTTCGGCGTCATCTCGGCCGGTCACGGGACGACCCTCGCTCAGATCCTGATCGTGGTCCAGCTCTTCGCGGGTTCGTATCTCGTCTTCCTCATGGACGAGGTCGTCTCGAAGTGGGGAATCGGTTCGGGCATCTCGCTGTTCATCGCGGGCGGGGTGGCCCAGCAGATCTTCACGGGGACGTTCAACTGGGAGCCGTCCTCGGCGACGAGCCAGGTCCCCGCGGGCACGATCCCGAAGACGGTGTACTACCTCCAGCACTATTCGGGCAGCCAACTCGCGAGCGGCGGGATTGAGCAGATCATGGTTCAACCGCCGAATCCCCTCATCGCGCTCATCGGCACGGTCGCCATCTTCCTGATCGTCGCGTACGTCGAATCGACGCGGATCGAGCTCCCGCTCGCCCACGGGATGGCGCGAGGCGCTCGCGGCCGGTACCCGATCCGCCTGATGTACGCGTCGAACATCCCGGTGATCCTGGTCGCCGCGGTCCTGGCAAACGTGAGCATGTTCTCCCTCCTGTTCTGGCAGCATCCTGAGTGGCCCATCGTCGGGCACGCGTCGTGGATCGGGGCCTACCCGGATGCGCTGGACCATCGGGTGACGTCCGGGCAGATCCAACGCACCACGCCGATCGGTGGCCTCGCCTACTACTTCTCGAACGTGAACGGCGTCCAAGATTGGCTCCTACCGCTCTTCAATCCGAATACGTACGGCGTGTACCTGCGGGGCTTGGCGTACTGGCAGGTCTTCCTCCACATCCTCGTCTTCCTCGCGGTCTTCATCGGCGGCTCTGTCATGTTCGCGAAGTTCTGGATCATGACGACGAACATGGGCCCTGAGGACGTCGCGAAACAGATCGAGTCGAGCGGAATGCAGATCCCCGGATTCCGACGGGATCCGCGGATCTTGCGGCGGGTGCTGGATCGGTACATCCCGGTAGTCGCGGTGATTTCTGGGGCCTCGGTGGGCGCCCTCGCGGCGGGCGCCGACATGATCGGGACGGTGGGGAACGCCTCGGGGACGGGCGTCTTGCTCTCCGTGGGCATCATGATCCAGATGTACGAGGCGATCGGGCGGGAGCAGATGATGGAGATGCACCCCGTCTTACGTCAGTTCTTCGGGGCCACCGGATAACGGTCGAGTGTCCAGGCCGGCAAGGCGCCCGCGCGACGACGGCGGAGACGCACGGTCCGGTCGACCGCCCAGGCATGGATGGCCCGCGTGTCAGTTGTAAACATACCGCTTATTCCAAAAAACTGGGCTTATCACCCGTCGGACAGGGAGGACGCCCAGTCGTCCGGGTCAGGAAACTTGCGCGTTCATCGGATGGCCGGGCGGGCCGACTTGGCGGACGAGGGTACCAGGCGAGGTGAGGACATGGAGGAAGATGGGCACGAGGATGACGTCGACCCGGCTGTCAGTGAACTGTGGATGAAGCTGGAGAACATGCGGAGTCGGGGACACGACCGCCGACCAAACGGCTGGAAGCCGCTCCGCGGAGGGCTCAAGATCGGGGCCGGGATCGTCGCCATCACAATCGCGATGGGACTCGCCGCGGCCGTCGTGTTGTTCTCACATTCCTTCAACTACGCGGCCCCGAGCGCCAAGCTCACGAGCTCGTGTTCCTCGGTCACCGCGACGACGAGTGGGTCGACGATCGTGTTCGCCTGTTCGACCAATCCGGCGCTAGCCGTCGCGTCGGCCGCGACGGGTTCCGTTTCGTATTCGTCGTTCAATCCGACTCCTCCGGTCAACATCTTGGATATCTACCTGATTGACACGGCCGTCACGTTGGGCCCGACCTGCTCCACGACGAGCACCACCGGGAACGAGCCCGTCGCGCTCAACGCCGGAGGAGGTTCCATTACCATCTCGCAGACGGCCGGCAATCTGCGGCCGAACCACAACTACGATTATTGCATGGATTTCGCCGCGCTTCCCCCGAGCTTCACGACGGGCGTGTCGTGGTCCCAGTAGGAGGCCCGGTAGGGCTCGAGGGTCCGCCCGTCACGTTTGCGCGACGCGCACCGTGAGCTGCTCGGACTCGCTGTCGTACCGCACCAGTTCCGCGTACCGGCCCCAGTAGACGAGCGCGTTGAAGACGTCTTCCGCCTGGTGGCTCCCGACCCGGTCCGACAGGGCCTGGACCACCTCCTGGCGTCCGAGCGGGGTGCTCGAACTTCGTGCCATCTCCATGACGAGGCGGAACGCAGGCAGATCATCGATGATTTCCCGGACAATCCGCTTCCGCTCGCGGACACCCGCGGTGAGAAGCTTCCGGCTCAGTTCGGTGATCCGGATATCCCCGTCCTCGACCGTCACGAGCCCGAGGAACTCCGCCGCGACGAGGATCGGCCCGAGGCGGTCAACATCCATCTCGACTTCCCGAGAAATCGTCGCGGCGTCCGCGACGCCACCGACCTCGTCGACCGCCTCGACGAGGCCGAGGATCTGACCCACGGAGACCTTCGCCATCGAATGGAAGTCCGTCACGGGGGTCGTCCGTCCATCATCGTCCCCAATATTTGACACTTGACCTGCCGCTCTCACACAATGAGCGAGTAGATTTCGTCGACCCACCCGTAGAATTCGGGGTCCTTGCGGTTTCGGGGTCGGGGCAGGTCGATCTCGAGCTCCGCGACCATGCGCCCGGGTCGGCTCGACAGCACGATCACGCGGTCCGCAAGGTACACCGCCTCCTCGATCGAGTGGGTGACCATCAGCACGGCTTCGGGCGGGAGGTCGGGATTCGACCACAACTGGAGGATCTCATCGCGCAAGTTCTGCGCGGTCAGCGCGTCGAGGGACGAGAACGGCTCATCCATGCACAGGAGGAGCGGCTCGATCGTGAGGGCGCGTGCGATGCCGACCCGTTGCTTCATGCCGCCGCTGAGCTCGCGAGGGTATGCGTTCTCGAATCCTGTCAACCCGACCGCATCGATGAACTTCTTCGCGACGGTCCTGCGTTTCGCGGGATCCTCGTGCAGCGCCTCCAAGCCGAGCTCGACGTTCTGAGCGACCGTCAGCCACGGGAACAGGGCAAAGGACTGGAAGACCATCGCGACCTGCGGATTGTCCGCGCGGATCGGATGCCCCTCGAACAGGACCTGCCCGGAGGTGGGCGTGTCGAGGCCGACAATGATTCGCAGGAGCGTCGACTTCCCGCAGCCCGACGGACCGACCAGGCAGACGAAGTCGCGCTCCGCAAGTTCGAATCGGATCAGGTCGAGAATCTTGAACTCCTTCCCCTGGTCGAAGTAGGACTTCGAGACGTCCTTCACCTGAAGAAGCGGCTGGGCGTCGCCCATCAGACATCCATCCGATACTTCACGGCGGCCCGCTTGTAGATCGGGCGCCAGAGGAGTTTGTTTAGGGTCAGGACGACAACGGTCATCGCGAGGACCGTGAGGTAGCCCATGACATAATTCCCCGTCACGACGGTCGCTTGAAACAACGAAGCTCCGAGGCCGGTCACCGAGTACACGGACCGACCGAACTGAAGATACTCGGCCACGATGAGAGCATTCCATCCGGCGCCCCACGCCGTGATGCTCCCGGTGGCGAGGGAGGGAACGAGCGCGGGCAGAAGAAGTCGACGCCAATAGGTTCGACCCCGCAGCCCGAAGGCCCGGGCCGCTTCGTCCAGGTCTCCCGGGATAGACCGCACCCCCGCAATCAGGTTGAACAAGAGATACCACTGCATCGCGAAGAGGGACACCAGGTACGCTCCGATCTCTCCCGCGAAGTAGCCGCCCATCGTGACCGCGACGGCGAAACCGATGATCAGGGGCTGAAGAGCCGTGGCGGGGATCGAGGCCGATATCTCGAACACGGGAGTGACGAAGCGCGCGGCCCATTTACTCCGCCCTAACCACGCGGCGACGGGGATGGTCCAGGCCAGGGCCGAGAGATAGGCCAAGAGCAGCCTCAAGAACGAGAAGGCGGCCGCGATTGGCAGGCCCCTCGCTTCTGAGGGTAACGGTCGCTGGAAGAAACCGACCAGCCCGATTAGTCCCGTGGCGACGACGATGACGAAGATGATCAGGAACAGACCGATGTCGGCCCGTCGGACGGCCCGGATGACGCGTTGATGGCTGCTGTACACCCGGTCGAGTTTCGCGGAGGATCGCGCGTATCGGTCCACGAGGGGTTGGGTCCGGCGCGCGACCTCCCGGCGGAGCCGGGGGAAGCGAGGCAGCCAACGTAGGCGTTCGTACGGGCTGGGAACATGTAGCGACGCACGTTCCCCGGTGGCTGTCGTCTCCATCCGGAAACGCTCGGACCAGACGCTCATCGGGCGCCAAAGGAAGACGTCCAACAGGAGCACGACGGTTGCGAGCGCGGCGATTCCGATCGCGATTCCACCGATGTCCCCTCGTTGCCCGGCGAGATAGATGAACGATCCAAGCCCCGGTCGCACGTAGCTCGTCCCCGGCGACGTGATGATCTCACTCGCGACGAGGAAGAACCATCCGTTCGTCCACGACAAGATCGAGTTGTAAATGAGCTTCGGGACCATCGCGGGGAACGCGAGTAGACGGAATCGCAGCCAACCATGAAGGCCGAAGCTGCGTGCCGCCTGGTCGAGATCCTGAGGAAGTGTCGTAATCGATTCGTACACGCCGAACGCCATGTTCCAAGCCATGCTCGTGAAGATGAGGAATACGGCCGCGACTTCAATGCCAAAGGGGTCGCCGAGCGGCCCGTTGACAAAGAAGAGTAGGACGAATGGGAAGAAGCCCAGGATCGGGATGGACTGGAGGATGTCCATGACCGGGAGCATGACCGTTGCCGCCCGCCGGTTCGTCGCCGCCGTGTGACCGTACGAGATTGCGAAGAGGAGTGACAGCACGTACGCGGCAACCATGCGCAACACGGAGAAGAACGCGAGAAGGGGGAGCGTCGCCACGGTCCGTGCGGCGTCGGGGAACAGGACCGCGGCCCCGATTCCGAGTAGGATGAGGACGACCGCGACGATCCGGAGCCGCCCGCGGAGGCCGCGCATCTTCGCCCGCAAAGGACGGGGCCTATATACGCGTTGGCGAGCGCCCTCATACCCCGGCGAGGAACCGGGACAGGATCGCCTTCTGCGCATGCAGACGGTTCTCCGCCTGATCGAAGACGATGGACTGGGGCCCGTCGATCACCTCGTCCGTGATCTCGAGTCCTCGATGGGCCGGCAGGCAATGCATCACGACCGCATCCTTCTTCGCGTGATCGATGAGTGCGGCGTTGACCTGGTACAGGCGGAACACCTTCTCGCGTTTCTCTTTCTCTTTCTCTTGGCCCATCGAAACCCAGACATCCGTGTAGACGACATCGGCACGTTGCACGGCTCCGACCGGATCGTCCACGACCCGAATCGTGGATCCGCTCTCCTTCGCGATGCCGCGTGCGGCGCCGAGGAGCTCGGCGTCGGGCTCGTAGCCGCTCGGACAAGCCGCCGTCATATCCATCCCGACGATCGCGGCACCGAGGAGCAGTGAATTGCAGACGTTGTTCCCGTCTCCAACGTAGGCCAGCTTGAGCTGCTTGAAAGCGCCCCCTTTGTGCTCGAGGATTGTGAAGAGGTCCGCGATGACTTGGCACGGATGTTCCTTGTCGTCGAGGCCGTTGATCACCGGGACGGTTGCATTCCGAGCCACTTCTTGCACGTTCTCTCGCTTGAACGCACGGTACAGGATGCCGTCGACGTAGCGGCTCAGGACCCTGGCGGTGTCGGAGATCGTCTCGCCTCGGCCGATCTGCAGGTCGTTCGGGCTGAGGAAGAGCGCATGGCCGCCGAGCTGCGTCATCCCGACCTCGAAGGAGACCCGCGTCCGCGTCGAGGCCTTCTCGAAGAGCATCGCGAGACTCTTCCCGCGCAGAGGTTCGTACGGCTCCCCGGCCTTCGTGCGGTTCTTGATGCTCGCCGCGAGCTCGAGGAGGCCGACCAGGTCGTGCTTCACATCGAGCATCGAGACGAGATCGCGCTTCGTGCCCATGGACCGCCGGCCCATCCGAGGGTCCGTACAAAACACTTGTGCATCGACCGCGCCGGAGGCGGAGCCATCAAATAAGCTCGGTCGAATGAGGGAGCGTGGAGCCGGGACCTTCGAGGGCCGCCGAGCGGCGGCGGCTTCAGGAAGCGATCGCGGCGCGCACGAGGAGAACGAGCATCCTCGCCGGCGTCCTCGGGTTGGCGTTGCTGTTCGCCGGCGGCATCGGCGTCATCGTTTCACCGTCGAACTCGCTCGCGTTGATCGTTGTGATGAGCACCGGAATCGTGTTCCTGCTCGTCGCCTTTTTCCTGGCGCGAAACACGATTGTCGGACTGCCTGGAAAGCTCCGAAACAACTGAGCCTTCGTCGCATCAGTGTTGTCGTGCCGCGACGCGTTGGAGGACGCTCGCTCGCCGACTCGAGGACCGGCTCGATGGGTTGGCGAACAGCTCCGAAAAAAGTTCCTGGCCCGTTGCTCCTAGTCGATATGCGGTCACTTGCCGACCGTCTCGCTCGTAGGCAACATCGACGAGTCCCGCGGCCCTCAATACGCCCATGTGGTAGGCGAGGAGCCCGCTTTCGATCCGGACGGCCTTCGCGATTTCATGGAACGGTAGGCCGGGGGAATCGTGAATGAGGCGGAACGCCCGCAGCCGGATCGGATTGTCGAGCGCGGTGTAAGCCCGCAGACGGTCGAGAATCCTGGGGTCGATGTCCTCCGTCTCAGACAGCTTCTTCATGAGGTTCACGATATTCTACGAGGTATAAATATATTTACTTCGTAATGTTCGACGGTCGGAGGGCCTTGATTTCGCGATGGCGCTCCGCGAGCATCGGAATGAGGGCCTTCGCCGAGGGAACCGGCGCTTGCCGTCCGCCATCGACGGGGTACACATGTCCGTACCGGACGAGATGGGTCAGGTACAGATCCGAGAGGTAGCTCCGGGAGGGGCTGTGCACCGGGTGGTACTCCGGTCGGACCAGGACCCGGAGTTTCGGCGCGATTCGAGGATTGGACGAGAACTGGCCGAACTCCGTCGCGGCGCCCCACGACTCGATGCTCAGGAACACAAGATCCACGTCGCTCCGTTCGAGGATTTCCTCCTCGATCACGGACGGTCCGACTTCAGGGGGGAAGTCATCCTCCGGCACGAGTGCGATAATCCCCCGACTCCCCAAGACGTGCGCGACCGCTCGTCGCTCGTCGAGTCCGCGTCCGGAAGAGCCCAAGAGCATGACCACCAACCCGGATCGGTTGAGACGGTCCTCCGTCTCTTTGCGAATCGCATGAACGCGTCGGACTGCGGTGCCCCCGGTCACGTCTCCCCTTGGCGGAGATGCGTCGCGCCGCTAGTTGAGTACCCGCATGAGAGGTCAGTGAAACAACTCCGATCGGTGGACGGTTCGCTGGGATGGCGTTGAGCAAAATGCTATATTCCCCTCCCCGGTTGGGCGGCTTGCGGCCGGGATGGGCTAGCCTGGTTATGCTAGGGGACTGTGGATCCCTTGACGCGAGTTCAAATCTCGCTCCCGGCCCTCGCGCACGGCTCGCCCTCTCCGGTCTGGACCTCTCATCGCGGGAATCGCGGCATCTTCATGAGATGGGGTTCGGTTATTCGGCCGGGTCTTCGTGAAGGTCGTTGTCTTCGGCGCGACGGGGGAGACCGGCCGTCTCCTCACGGAACGAACCCTGCGGGCGGGCCACACGGTCACCGCCTTCGTGCGCGATCCGGCCCGGATGCTCATCGTGCACGAACGGTTGCGCGTGATCCGAGGCGACGTCCTCGACCCTCCTTCGGTTGAGCGAGTGATTCCAGGCCACGATGCGGTCCTCTCGGCTCTGGGGAGCACGGCCCGCAATCCGGCACCGGTCCTTTCCGAGGGCGTTCAGCACATCCTCGATGCGATGGAACGGTCCCGCGTCCGGCGGATCGTGGCCCTCTCGGCGGCCGGCGCGCTGGGGGAGTCGGCCGGATTCGCAATCGGGAATGCGGGCCTGCGAATCTTCCGAATGTGGCTGCCGCAGGTCTACCGAGAGCATCGCAAGATGCTCGACGAACTTCGGCGGCGCGAACTCGAATGGATCGCGGTGCGCGCCGTCCTGTTGACGAACGGCGCAGCGAAGGGTCGCTACCGCATTGCGATCGAGGGAATTCCGCGGTGGGGCTTTCGGATCTCTCGCGCCGATGTCGCCGACTTCATGATCCGCCAACTCACGACCGATGAGTTCGTCCGCAAGATGCCCGCGACGGCGTATTGAATCCGTTAGGATTCGCCAGGTAGGTGCACGGGCACCAACGACCGCATGCTTTTATACGGCCACCCAGATGAGTCGACCGCTTCCCGAGGCGATGAAGAAGCCTTGGGTGGCCCGAATCCCCGGGAGCGGGGCTGCGATGATCAAGCAGGCGGAGAAGACGTATGCTCCACTTGAGGTGGAGCGACAGGTCCAGGAATTCTGGGACCGCGCGAAGGTCTACCGGAAGACCGTCGCCGCGCGGGAGAAAGGCGAGGATTTCTTTTTCGGCGACGGCCCGCCGTACACAACCGGATCGATTCACCTCGGAAACGTCCTGAACAAGACGATCAAGGATCTCGTCGTCCGCTATCATCGGATGCGCGGCTACCACGTCCGGGACCAGCCGGGCTACGACATGCACGGCCTCCCGATCGAGGTCCAGGTCGAGAAGACCCTCGGGATCACGAACAAGAAGGAGATCGAAGAGCTCGGCATCGAGAAGTTCGTGAACACCTGCCGGACGTTCGCGACGGACCTCCTGCAGACGATGACGAAACAGTTCCAGTCGCTCGGCATCTGGCTCGATTGGGACCGCCCGTACATGACGATCCGCAACGAATTCATCGAGGCGGCGTGGTGGACGCTGAAACGCGCCCACGAACACGACTGGATCTACGAGGCGCTCCGGTCCATCCAGTGGTGTTCCCGATGCGAGACGGCCCTCGCGGACGCCGAAGTCGAGTACTCCGACGAAACGGATCCGTCGATTTACGTCAAGTTCCGCCTCGCCGGCAAGCCGGACGAATCCCTGCTGATCTGGACCACGACCCCGTGGACCCTTCCCGCCAATCTCGCGATCGCGGCGCATCCCGATTTCCGGTACGCGAAGGTGAAAATTCCACATGGCAAGAAGCCCGAGTACGTCTGGCTCATGGAGAGCGCGGTGCCCGACGTCATGGCCCGCGGCGGGGTGACGAAATACTCCGTCGTCGAGACGAGGAAAGGGAGCGACCTCGTCGGGCTCGCATACCTCCACCCACTCCGGACGAAGCTCCCCTACCAGAAGTCAGCGAAGGGCGAGTGGGTCCACAAGCTCGTCTCCTCGGACACGGTCGCCGCCGAGTACACGGGGCTCGTCCATTCGGCCCCGGGGCACGGACCGGAGGACTTCGAGCTCGGTCAGAGGCTCGGCCTTCCCGCCTTTTCGCCGGTCGACGCGGGAGGCCGTTTCACCGCGGACGCCGGCGCCTACGCGGGCCAGAAGGTGAGGGAGGCGAATCCGGGGATCATCGCGGACCTGCGGGCGGCCCGCGCTCTCTTCGCGGACGAGACGATCCTCCATGCATACGGCCATTGTTGGCGATGCAAGACCCCGATCTTGTTCCGCGCGACGGTCCAATGGTTCCTCAAGGTGACGGACTTCAAACCGAAGATGGTCGAGGAGGTCGGGCGGGTCAGATGGTTCCCGGACTGGGCCGGATCGGCGCGCCAACTCGATTGGACGAGCAACCTGCGGGACTGGTGCATCTCCCGGCAGCGGTACTGGGGCATCCCCCTCCCGATCTGGAGGTGCGCGAAGTGCAATCACTGGACGGTCGTCGGATCGGCCGAATCCCTTCGAGGTGCGAGCGGCTACAAGGAAGGAATGGACCTTCACCGGCCCGGCATCGACCGGATCGCGCTCCCATGCGAGAAGTGCGACGGCGAGATGCGGCGGGTCCCCGACACGGTCGACGTGTGGTTCGACAGCGGCGTCTCGAGCTGGGCGAGCCTCGGCTACCCGGCTCGCGACGACGAGTTCCGCCGCTGGTGGCCTCAGGACTGGATCGTCGAAGGGCCGGACCAGACGCGGGGCTGGTTCAACTCCCAACTCGCGGCAGGGGTCGTGGCGTTCGACCGGGCTCCGTACGATCAGGTGCTGATGCACGGTTGGGTGAACGGTCCGGACGGACGGCAAATGCACAAGTCCCTCGGGAACGTCATCGAGCCCGAGACGGTCGTCGACAAGTTCGGGGTCGATCCGCTCCGATTCTATGTGATCGCCGTGAACGCGCCTTGGGACGACATCACGTTCCAGGAGGAGGGCGTCCGGAACGCGCAGCGGACCTTGAACATCCTGTGGAACGTCCTGCGGTTCGCGACGACCTACATGGTCTTGGACCGGTTCGATCCGTTCGCGGCGGACCTCTCCTCGACCGAAGGCCACCTCCGGCCCGAGGACCGTTGGCTCCTCTCGCGGCTCGAGGGTCTGAAGAAGACCGTGGACCTCGAGATGCGTTCATACAACCTGCACCGCGCGGCCCGCGCGGTCGAGGCGTTCATCCTCGATGACCTCTCGCGGTGGTACGTGAAGCTGGTCCGCGGGCGGACCTGGACGGAGACCGACAACGGGGACAAGCTCGCCGCGTACCGCGTGCTCTTCGAAGCGCTGAGTACCCTTGCGATCCTCCTCGCCCCCGTCGCGCCCCACATCGCAGAGGCCATGTATCAGCGCCTCGATGGACGGAAGCTCAGCGTGCACATGCTCGATTGGCCCGACGTCCGAGCGCAATGGCTTCGGCCCGAGCTTGAGCGGTCTATGTCGATCGTGCAAGAAGAGGTTGAAGTCGTCTCGAATCAACGACAGAAGGGAGGGCGGAAGCTCCGTTGGCCGCTGAAGCTGATCGCGGTCCGCAGCGCCACACCGGAAGCCGCGGAGGCGTTTGCCGCACTGCGGAGTATCTTCCTGGACCAGGTGAATGCGAAGGAACTCGTGATCTTGGAACCCGCCGACGAGTTTCCGGGCACCGTCGTCGTCGCGAAGCCCGACGCCGCGGCGATCGGCAAGGCGTACAAAGCTCTGGCACCCAAGATTGTGAAACTGCTCGGGACCCGGGCCCCGGGCGAGCTGCAAAAGGCGTTCGAGCGCGGTTCGTACACGCTCCATGCGGACGGGCAGACGTTCGAGATCGAACCGACGATGGTGCGCTTCGAGAAAGCGCTCCCCCCCGAGGTCGTCCGGGTGGAGACGCCTCATGGTGAGATCTACCTCGACCTTCGCGTGACGCCGGAGCTCCAAGCCGAAGCGTACGCTCGCGAGATCGTCCGCCGAATCCAGCAGATGCGGAAAGACCTCGACCTGGACATCGACGACTTCATCGCCACGGTCATCAAGACGAACAAAGAATTCGCAGCGACCCTCGAAGCACAGCAGGCCTTCATCGCCCGCGAGACTCGATCTCGCAGCTTGACGTTCACCGACAAGGCCGTCGCCTCCGAACATGTCGTCGAATGGAAGGACGTCGACGGTCATGGCGTCACGATCGGGGTCACACCGCTCCATCTCTCCGAATCGATTCGCGAATTCACCCGGATCCCCGGCCTCACGATGGCGAAGGCGATGGCCCTTTTCGACGCGGGCTACAAGAGCCTCGCGGCGCTTCGCTCCGCGACGAAACAGGAGTTGCTGGCCGTCGACGGCCTTGACGCAGGAGACGTCGACCGGATCACCGAATTCCTCGCCGTCCCAGAAAAGAAGGACGCCGTCTGCCCGACCTGCCAGGCGTCCGTCGCGGCCGACGCGCGGCGCTGTCCTCGATGTGGAGAGCCGATGGCGTTGGAGGCCACGCCCTGCCCCCGATGCAAGTCGGCTATTCCTCCCGGCGCGGACGCATGTCCTGTTTGCGGCTTCGCATTAATCGGCCAGGCCGCTCCAGGGACGCCCTCGCGGACGCCGTGCGTCGCGTGCGGAGAGCTGATTCTCGCGGGTTCTTCCGAGTGCCCCTCGTGCGGTGCGCCGCAGAAGCGACCGGTCCCGCTGGTTTCGAGTCCAACCGGTGAGGACGAGGCGCCGGCGCTGCTGAAAGACTCCTCCTCGTACCTCGTACGAGAGACCACGCCCGAGGAGGCGTATCGCCTATTCCTCATCGCACATAACACGGGGAAGAAGGGCATGATCATCACGCGACTTTTCCCGCAGAAGGTCCGAGAGCGCTTCGGGCTGAAAGATCTGCCGATCGTCTGGTTGAGCAACGTGGGCAAGGAGGACTCGGTCCGACCGAAAGACCTCGAAAAGTTATCCTTGGCCGCGGAGCAATTCCTCTCCCGCGAGAAAGGCGTGGTCCTTCTCGACGCGATCGAATATCTAGTGACGAACAATAATTTCCTGACGGTGCTGCGTCTTGTGCAATCGATTCGCGATCAGGTGGCCGTCAACAACGGGGTGCTGTTGCTTTCCGTCAACCCGTCGACCCTCGACGCCCACCAGATGACGCTCCTCGAACGCGAAGTGGATCAAGTGGTCAACGTGTCCGGCGGGCCGACGGGTTCCACTTCGGGATGAACACGGATCTCAGGCTGAGGGCTTGAGGACCGCGGCCACGACGTTGACGAGGCGCGGGACGGTCTCGAAGCGGTCCAACTCCTCGGGACGAACCCATCGTTGCTCGACGTTTTCCCAATCGAGGCGGACCCGGCGATTCGGAGTGTCGAAGAGGAATGGATGGACGACGTAGATTGTCGTGCCGTCTCGAGCGAGGACCGGATCTCCCGCTCCACGGAATGTGATTGCGCGGATCCCGGTCTCTTCCCGAACCTCCACGATGGCCCGGTGTTTCGGATCTTCGCGGCCCTCGATGTGGCCCGAGATTGCGGACCACTTTCCTCGGAAGGTGCCCACCTTCTCACTCCGACGGACGATGAGGATGCGGCCCCGGTTCCGGAGGATCGCCGTCACCACGCGCTTTCCCCGGATGTCGGGCAGCTCGACCGTTCCCCGACCCCCGTCGACGACCATCCGATCTCCCGTGCGCAGGCCTCCGACGTCGACGCGATCCACCATCGGGATGCCCGCGAGCGTCGCCCCGACCGCGACGACGGCATCCGCGCGTCGGTTCACGATCGCCGCGGGACCGTGGCCCCGCTTCCCCAGGCCATACAGCACATACGAGCCCACCGTACTCCCTTTGCCAGTCGGGAATGCGAAGATTCGGTCGTCCAAGCGTTCGCCCAAGATGCCGGTCGAGCCATTGAGAATCGATCCGGTAGCCGGATCTACCCCGCCCACGAAGGAGAAGGGAGTCGAGGAGACGAGTGCCTTGCCCGACGCCCGGCCGGCAACGATCCCCCGGGCGCGAATCCTCATGTGTAGCGCTCCAGGAGCGTCTTCAGTTCCTCGAAGACGACCTTCTGCCGGGATAGGCTTGGCAAGTAGTACGCCCCTTTCCCCGAGGGCGTCGCGACCGTGCCGAATCGGTGCTCGAGCAACGTGACCTCGAGGCATGTGTCCGCGAGGACGCGACCGCCGTGGCGCTCGATGGTCCCGACGGCATCCGGATTCGCATCGCGCACGACCCGACTCGTGAAGACCCAGACCGGGATCCGAGGCGGCGTGCGGTCGACGAGCCGCGCGACTTCTCGCAGTTCGTCCGCAGAGAGTTGCGGGGACCCGAGGCCGATCATGTCGGCCTCCGTCCCGTCGGTGTGCGCCCGTTTCGCTGCAGCCAAATCTCGATCGGTAATCGCAATTGACTTCAGGCCCTTCACATGCGCGCGCCGGGACTCGGGCGTTACGCCTTCTAGGTGGAACATCGAACAGGCGCCGGAGGAGGCGAGGGCCGCGCCGAGCCATTTGAGGTCTCCCTCGGTCCCGCGGAAGCCGCGGAAGAATGGGAGGCCGTCGTCCACTCGCTCTCCGGCGACGAGTCCGATCAACGAGTAGTCGATGCCCCGCGGCTTCACGCCGACCTTCACGATCGCCGTGGGTTCTCGACCCTCGTCCGTGTGAAGTCCGTGTTCCGGCGTCGCTCCGACGATGGCGGCGGCGAGCGCCGCGGGACCGCCCTCCCGGTTCGTACGAGCACCTAGGACCGAGTTCGCGAAACACACGGCACTCGATTCCGCCCAAGCGACGTGTTCACCGAAGGTCGGTCGGACGCCGATCAGATACGGAGTGCACGAGAACGAGCGACGGACTCCCATCGCCTCGTAGGCGCTCGCAATGCGTCCTTGCTTCTCCGCGAACGATGGCGGGACGCCGAGCGCCTGCCACTGCGCGAGATCCGTCCCGAGCGGATTGACGGTCGTCGGCACCGAGACCCGCGCGTCCCGCGCGAAATCCTCCAGGAACTCGAGACCCGGATCCCCGATCAACTTGTACGAGACGCCGGACACGTGCGCGGAGGTGATCGGGATGAGACGCGGTGCGTCGGCGAGACGGCCCACCGCAAGCAAGATTTGCATCGCCTTGCGCTGGGACTCCGTGCCATCGTCCAGCAGATGCATCTGCGTCCGTGTGAGGCGCATTCACGGCGCCTCCGCGAGGATCGCGTGGGCGACCCGCCGGGCCTCCGCCGGCTTCGCGGGGTAGGCGATCAGCTTCAACCGGATGTCGATCGGATCCGAATCGCCCGCGAGCTCAAGACGCTCCCGGAATGCGGCCTGCTTGTCGAAGCGAAAGTGGAGGACGCCATCCTCGTCGAGGCGCGCTTCGATGTCGCGTGCGATCGCCGAGGGGACGCCGGCCGCGGCCCAGTGCGACCAGACCGCCCGGATGGCGGGTCGCTTCTCGACGCGGCGAGTGAGTCGGACCAGGGGATTCCCGAAGTGGCCCTCCAGCTGCTCCCGAGAGGCTACGCCTTCGGGGACCGCGAGCGCGAGGGCGGTGGCCACCCTTTCCTCCTCTTCCGTCGCGTGACAATAGGTGCGAGCTTCGATCCGACGGATCGGGAGGTCAGCCATGGAGCCGCTCCAGGGCCACGCGCGCCTGCCTGCGGAATTCGTCCAACGTCGATTCGTTGACGAGCATGATGTCGGCCGTTGCGATGACCTCGCCGAGCCCCCAGCTCAGTTCGCGGAGGTCTCGCGCTCGAACTGCCTCGATGGTGATGGCGTCGTCAAGGCGCTTTCGTAGCAACATCCGCTCGTGCCGGGTCTTCGGGGATGCGTGGACCGCGAGGACCACGAGCGCCTCTCCGAAGGCCTTGCGAAACACATCGAGCTCCGCCCCTCCGCGCAGTCCGTCCACGACGACTCGGTCTCCGTGGATTCGCGGCAGCGTCCGTTCGGCCCAGATTCCGAATCCGTGGGCTTCTCGCTCGGCAGTGGCCATCCCGCCCACCGCGCCATCGGTAATCGGAAGGCCCCGACGTTGGGCTTCTTCCCGAACTACATCGCCCATTCGGACGATTGAGAAGCCGAGATTCTTCGCCACGGCGAGGACCTCCTCCTTGCCGCATCCGGGCATTCCCGTGACGCAGACGACTCGCACGGGATGCGAGGAAAGAGAGGGTTCACTTAAGCGTTTCCCGCCGCCACCGCCGTTTCCCTCGGGGCACGCAAATCCGGAGTGAGGCGAGTCGTTCACGAACCTCGCCACGCAAAATAGAAATACCCACGGACCGTAAGCTCGCACCGGAGGAATACCATCCCCCTCGACCTCGACCTGACCCGGATGCGATTCGGCACCGAGCTGCTCAAGCGCGGCTTCGCGAAGATGCAGAAGGGCGGCGTCGTGATGGACGTCACGAACGCCGAGCAGGCCGCGATTGCCGAGGAAGCAGGCTCCGTCGCGGTGATGGCCCTCGAGCGGGTGCCCGCGGACATCCGAGCGGCCGGTGGCGTCGCGCGGATGGCGGACCCGGTCAAGATCCAGGAGATCATGGACTCCGTCACGGTCCCGGTCATGGCGAAGTGCCGCATCGGGCACGAGGCCGAGGCGCGGGCCCTCGAGTCGATGGGCGTCGACATGATCGACGAGTCCGAGGTCCTCACCCCGGCCGACCCGTTCTTCCACGTCAACAAGAGGGGATTCAGCGTCCCGTTCGTGTGCGGGTGCCGGAACCTCGGCGAGGCCGTCCGGCGGGTCTGGGAAGGCGCCGCGATGATCCGCACGAAAGGGGAGGCCGGCACCGGGGACATCATCGAGGCCGTCCGCCATGTCCGGCTCGTGAACGGAGCGATCAGGGAGCTGACGAGCAAGAACAAGGAACAGGTCTACCTGATCGCCACGAAGTTCGCGGACAATTACACGGTCCTCCTCAAGGAGATTCGCACCGCGCACGGCGAGCCCGCCTCGGTCTCGGAAGCCGACGTCGTCTTCGCGAACGAGAACCTGGACACGATCACGGAAGGCCTGTTTCAGATCCTCACCGAGGTCAAGAAGATCCAGCGGCTCCCGGTCGTCAACTTTGCGGCAGGAGGGGTCGCGACGCCGGCCGATGCCGCGCTGATGATGCTCATGGGCTGCGACGGGGTCTTCGTCGGGTCCGGGATCTTCAAGTCCGAGAATCCGGAGGGCCGGGGCCGTGCAATCGTCGACGCCGTCGCCCACTTCGACGATCCATCGACCGTCGCGGAGGTCTCGAAGGGAATCGGCCTCGCGATGAAAGGCATGGACGCTAAGGCGCTGCCGATCGAGGCGCGATTGCAAGACCGCGGCTGGTGACCTGCCCCAGAAGCAGATCCAGTACCTCGGCCACACCCGCGCCGGTCATCGCCGACACCCGAATCTCATCGGAAGGAGCGCCGTCGAGGTCACTCTTCGTCGCGGCGATGATGAGAGGCACACCCGGGAACAGCGTTCGGACTTCCTCGAGGAGCCGACGTTGGTCCTCGAGTGGATACCCGCAGGTCTCGGTGGGGTCCAGGAGGAAGAGCACTCCGTTCGCGAGATGCGCGAGGGCCGCGATCGCTTGGCGTTCCATCTTGTTCCTCTGGTCCATCGGCCGGTCGAGCAGCCCGGGCGTGTCGAGAATCTGGTACCGATGCACGCCGCGGTCGAAGTGGCCGAGCGACACGCCTTTCGTCGTGAACGGGTAATCCGCGACCTTCGGACGACCGGTTGAGGCCGCGCGGACGAACGAGCTCTTGCCGACGTTCGGATAGCCTGCGACTACGATCGTCGGGATCGATGGGTCGACCTCGGGGACGCGCCGTAGGGCCTTGCGAGCGTCGACCAACCCCTCGAGGTCGGGGGCGATCTGCTTGACGACGGAGGAGAAGCGGCCGTACGCCTCCCGCCGCAACTCGGAGATCGAGCCGCCCGTAGCTCGACCGATCCGGCCTCGATACAGACGGGTGATCTCACGGACCTTGTCGGCGCCCCAGTCCAGGGCCCCGAGGTGCTTCTTCAGCCGACCCAAGTCCACGAGGACGTCGACGAGTTCGCGGTAGAACGGAGGCAGGCGGTCCAAGCTCGGGAAGCCTTTCACGTATCCGCGCAGCGTGGACTCGATCGTCTGCCCCGCGCCGCGCACCCGAGCGACCGCGAGGTTCCTCGCCCGCGCGATCCGGTCCGGCCCCGTGGCGGTCGCCTTCGCGGCCCGTCCGAACGCCTTGTCCAGGAGCGACTCGGCCGTCAGGATCGAGGGCAGCTCGAACACGGCCGCTCGAATCACGCACGCGGGATAAGCCTGTGGGTCTCACAGATGGATGAGGTTCGCGCCGATGACGAACGCCACCGACAGGATGGCGACGCGATTGACGGCCGCAAGGAAGTTCGCGATCAGGAACATGTTCTGCTCCAGCGCTTTCCCTTCTTCGTTGAAGAGCGAGTACACGTAGATCGGGATCGTGTCGCTCATCATCGGGACGCTCAGGAGCAAGTACAAGCCGGTATACCCGGTCTTGCCGACGAGCCGTTCGGCCCTCGCGACGAACCATCGCGCGAGGCTCCAGCGATCCGACCACTTGCGGACGGAGCCCTCGAGGTTGAGCCCGAGCCAGAAGATCAGCCACGCGCCGACCGTCTTGCCGGCCGCGATGGCGATCGCGATGCTTGTCAGGTAGCCCCAATTGCGCTCGATCAGGGGTGCGAGGAGGGCGATCTCGATCGGGATTGGCAGGACGAGCGCGACGAGGACCGCGTAGGTGAACGCGATGAGCAGGTACAACCAGGGCGTGTGGTACGCGTCGGTGAGGATCTGAAGGAGGTCCACCACGGCCGTCAGCGTCGTATCTGATGCGGGTAATAAAAGGCGCCGCCGTGGATTCCGTCAGGGCGAAATCGGATGGAGCGCGCCGTCCTGTGTGAGCAGGACCACGCGACTGTCCTCGCGCTCGGCCGCGATTTGATAGCCGACGCGATCCGCGAGGCGCTCCGCGAAAGTCCGGATCGACGCGTGGCTCGGCACGTTCTCCGCTTGGAGTCGGAGCCGGCTCTCACCGACGAAGCTGTAGCCCTTGCACTCGATGAACATCGGCTTCCCCAGCCGGTCGAGTTCCGCGTACTCGTCCTCCCAGCCGAGGTTCCAGCCTTCCACGAGCGTATGCCGGACGACGGTCCGGGTCGGCAATGTCGGCAAGAGTGCGAGGGTCTCCTTCAGCTTGCGCCACTCGTTGTCGGACTTTGCCGCGACGAGCCTTCGGTAGATCTCCGCGGTCGGGGCCGCGACGGTCACGTACAGCTGCGTCGGGAGTCGGCCCTCCGCGTGCATCCGCCGGAGGACGGCGGGCGTGGTCCCGTTCGTCACGAGGAACGTCGACATCTTGCGTCGCTTGAATTCGTCGATCATCTCGCCGAGTCGTTTGTACAACGTCGGTTCCCCGGTCAGGCTGATCGCGACGTTCGTCGGGTGCCACGCCTCCATGAACCGCTCGCGGGTCACGTTCGGGTTCCCCTTGTATCCGGTGAGGAGCTCCCGTTGCGCGCGGATGGACTCGTCCACGATGAACGCCGGGTCGTCCGCGGCCAGGAGGGAGTTCGAGCCCCATTCTTGGGTGCGCCAGCAGAATTGGCAGGCCAAGTTGCACGCATCGACCGCGGGCGTCATCTGGAGACATCGGTGGCTCTCGATGCCGTAGAAGGTCTGCTTGTAGCAGCCGATGCCTTTCGTCAAACTCGCCTTCGTCCAGTGGCACAACTTCACGCCGCTGTGCTCGCCGACGATGCGGTACCCTTGGCGCTCGAGGACCTCTTGTTTCTGGGGGTCCATTTCGTCGGGGCATGACGCAGGCGGGTTAAAGGGCTTTCGCGACGCGGGTTCTCACGAAATCCGCGCGTGCCGGAGGAGACGATCGCAGTGCGAGCAGCTCGATGTCGCCCGGATGGAACGTCACGGCGTGGAACGCACCGCGCTTCGCCTCAACCGCCTCGAGCCGATCGAGATTGGCGGAGAACACGAGGTCTCGGACTCTGTGCGTGATGCCTCCATGTCGGAATGGCGTTGCGATGTTCGTTGCGAAGACCGCCTCGATCCACGCCTGGTCCACGCCCGAGACGCGCCGGAACATCCACCATGGGTCGTAGTGCACAAGCTTGGCGAGCTCATCGAGGGGAACCGATTCGATCCGGCGAAGGTCGCTTGTGCCGAGCGGGGTGCGAAATCGATATTGATCGACTCGAATCGGAACCTCGAGGACGCACGGTGGGCCCATGGACAGGTCCACAACGATGAAAGGCACCCGCCATCTCCGGTCGATGAACGGGAACACATAGTTGGCCGCCCGCTCGGTGTCGGCGAAGGCGATCCGGCGGTCGAGTAGCCCGCGTTGTCGGACTCCCGCGTCAGCCTGCATCGTCCTCTTCACCGAAGGAGGAGAGCCGGCCGCTTCCCGACTCACGTCCCGGGAGGCCCTTGATCTTCGCCGCTTTCTCCAGCAGATGCTTCACGGCGTGGCTCGTCTCGGACTCCCCGAGGAGGAATGCGACCTCCCGCTCGTCCAACGCGAGCTCTGCCGTGAGCTGGATTCGCAACTCCTCGTCGCCGGCATAGAGCATCCGGATGGTCGGGAGGAGGTCGGTGCGCACGGTGGACTGCGAGACGTGTAGGGCCTGGGCCAGTTTCTTTGCGACGGAGTTCCGGGCGCCTCGTTGCGCGCGCGAGCGCGACATCTGGATTAGGTAGTACGGGAACTCGAGTTGGCTCCCGCGGGCACGGCCTTTGCGGGCCACCGCGACGCCGCTCGACATCATCTCGCTCGCGTACGACCAGAGGCCGTACCGCTGCCGCCGTCGCGTCCGCCCGAGGTAGATGTCGGCTCGGCTCAGGGCCTCGTACCCGCGGACGAGGTCGTCCGGTCGGCCGTATTCGTGACCGAGGTTCTGGTCCACCCAGAGGATGAGATCCTCCGGGGACTCGTCCAGCTCCCGGACCGCGTCGCGCGCTCGACGGGCATCGCCCGATCGCAAGATTTCCTCGAGGACCGGGAAGATCGTCCGTGCTCGGTCGCGATATCCGAGGGACCGGGTGGCTTCGGCCACAAGGGAGTGCTTGCCGACCGCGAGGGACTCGAGATCGTTGATGGCCGATCGCAAATCTCCCCCCGCCCGCTCGACGATCACCTCGAGGACGTCGTCGGCGACCTCGACCCCCTCCTTCGAAGCGATGGTTCGAAGTATGTTTTTCATCGCGTCCTCGTGAACGCCTTGAAATTTAATGGTCTTGCATAATCGCTTGAGGGAGGACGACCGGCGCGTGAGCGCGTAGTAGTCGTTCGCGATCAGGACGACGGGCTGCCGGGTCTCCTGGATCATTTCGACGATCGCGCCGATCCCGCCCTTGTCTTCGCGGCCGAAGACATTGTCCGCCTCGTCCAGGATGATCAGCTTGCGGCCTCCTTCGCGGGACCGAACGAACTCGCCCGTCTCCGTGAACGTCTGGAGGACGGCCCCGCGGGTGGCCACTTTGCGGATCGCCTCCGAGTTGCGGCTGTCCGAGGCGTTCATCTCGATCGCGCTCCACTCCATCTCGTTGGCGAGCGCGAGGGCCGCGCTGGTCTTGCCGATCCCGGGGTCTCCCTGGAGGATGACCGCCCGCTTGTCCGGCCGACCCTTGTCCCAGGCCGCGGCCCACTTTCGCAATTCGGCGACCGCGGTGGGATTCCCGACGATGTCCTCGAGGGTCTTGGGCCGGTACTTCTCCGCCCAACCCGTCATGTCGCGTCCCGCGAAAGGGGGCGAACGGTCATAATCCTATCAGCGGGAGCGGCGAAACGGCCGAAATCGGACGCAGCTAGGTTTTGTTTAGCTGTTACGTGACCATATTAGAAAATATACGTGGCAGCTTGACTCAGCCCGGACCGCCCTTTTCGGATCGTTCGTACGCGTCGCACAGCTCTTGGAGAAACTCATCGTACGTCCTTCGGAACTTCAGGCGGTACAACCGATCTCGAGTCTGCGTCGTGAGTTGGATCGTGGTAAGGTCCTTGACACGTTTTGCCACGGTGATCTCCTCGCACCATAGTCCTATGTGTGCAATTAGTACTATGGGTTGTCAAACCGAAATGCCCACGGTCCCCATAGCTCCTCGGATTACCGAACGTATACGGATAGAGGTGGCCGGAGGCAGCCAACTCACCCGTTTCCCCCGGATTCTCGACCGCGTACTGTTAGCACGGAGAACAGACGCAACCTCGGCATCGGGAACTACTCGCGGTAGTCCTCAAGTCGGAGCTGCGGCGGATCGGCCTTCCGTTGGTCGGGCCTTCGAATCCGGCGTTGCATCTCGTTCTGCACGCGATTGAACGTGTCGATCTCGATGAGTGGCTCATGCTTTCCGCGCTTGATGCCCCCGTTCAGACGGGCGAGGCCGCAGTAGACCGGGTTGCTCAAGATGTTCGCGATCGTCTGGCTCGCCCAAGCCCGGCCGGTCTTCGTCCGATACCCGTCCCGGTTGAGCTCCTGGCAGATCTTGGCGATCCCCTTGCCCTCGAGGTAGCGTCGGAAGATCAGGGAGACCACACGGGCCTCCTCCTTCTTCAGCTGGAGGATGCCGTCCACGTAGTCGTACCCGTATGGGCTCGCGTAGGTGAGGAATGCGTTCGCCTTCTTGACGGCGTTGTTCAGGGCTTCGACGCTTTGCAATCCTCGGGCCCGCCGCAGCACCTCGCGCTCGTTCAGATCCCGCTCCACGCAGAGCCTCCGGAGCGCCTCGTCCTCGGAATCCGAGGCGTAGTGCTGGAGCATCTCGCGGGTCGATCCGAATCGCATGTAGACTTCCCAGAAGAGGAGGGCGTCGCCTGGAGATCCGTCCACGCAATGCTTGCAAAGGAGGACCTTCTCCCTCCGGACGGTCGGATCCGCGCGGGGGTTCGCGTCGACCTCGTGGCTCACGAGGTTCTTCGTGCTCCAACACCGCTGACATCGGCCGTCCATCCGTCACGCCTCCAGGAGGATCGGCGGGGCGTGCGCGGTGGTCAGGAGCGCGCGCGACCGCAGCCGCTCCTGCGCCTCGTTGAACGTTTCGACCGACACGAGGGGATCGTGATCGGCCTTCCGGACGATCCCATCCCACCGGAGGAAGCCGGCGTAGACCGGATTGTGGAGGATGCGGAAGACCTTGATCGGTGTCCACGACGTGCCGAGTTTCGTCCGCTGGCCGTGCGCGTTCAGTTCAACGGCGGTCTCTTCGAGCGTCCGGCCACTCAGGCACAGGTCGAACATCTGTCGCACGACCTCGGCCTCAGCCTCGATCGGGACGAGCCGGCCTTCCGTGACGTCGTAACCGAGCGGCGGATGGAATCCCAGAATCCCGGGTCCGACCCGCGCCTTCTGGGTCATCCCCATCTTCACCCGCTCGCCGATCTGCTCCGACTCGAGCTGCGCAATCCGTTGAATGATGTCCATGACGAATCGGCCCATCGCGGTCGAGGTGTCCAGGGACTCCGATGCTGAAACGAAGTCCTTCCCCCATTCCTGAAGGTTCTCCATCATCTCCATGAAGTTCCGGGAGTTCCGGTGGATCCGGTCCATCTTGATGACCAGGAGGGCGTCCCATTCGTCCCGCTCCGACATCATCTTCTGGTACGCCGGACGGCGAATGTTTCGGCCGGAGTGACCTTCGTCGACGTACCGGGCCGCGACAGACCAGTCACGGGCGAGGCAATATGCCTCGAGGCGTTCGCGCTGCGCCTCCAGGGAGAAGCCTTCCTTGGCTTGGTCCTCCGTCGACACTCTAGTGTAGACCGCGACGCGGACCGTGCGCACCCATCCCGACCCGCCGAAGGACGGTCAAACTAAAAAAGACTGCCGGTCGGACGAAAGTCTGACGCACTGATGTACGATAAACACCTCTCAAAGAAGGCAAGAGCCCGTCCGGCGAGGCCTAACTTTTATCTGTTTTGATGGATATTTATGGAATTCGATTTGGACTTCCATGCTATTCCGTCACACGGAAAACTGGAGAAACATTGGTTCGTAGAAAGGTATTGCTAGTAGCGTATTCGGCACGTATATTATACGTAATAGCTTCTTCAATCCGATGCGAATATTTCGGCCCGAGGATATTCCTGATTAGGATTTTCGCGACCGGAGATCCGACAAGACCTCTTTCGCTCGGTCCATCCTTACTTTCCGCTCCTTCACCAGGATTTCGGCCACGCGGTCGACTTCCTCGCCGACGGCTCCTACCGTCGCGGCTACGTTCCGCGCATGGAGCGACATGTGCCCGCGTTGAATGCCCTCTGTCGCCAGAGCACGTAGGGCGGCAAAGTTTTGCGCCAAGCCCACGGCGGCAATCACTTCCGCGAGTTCCTGCGCGGTCTTGACGCCGAGGAGGTGGACATTCGCCTTCGCGGTGGGATGGACTGCCGTCGCTCCGCCGACCAGTCCGACGGCCATGGGCAGCTCGATCGTCCCGACGAGGTCTCCATTCGCATCCTTCTCCCACGCCGTCAGGGACCGATAGCCCCCGGACTTCCATGCGGCATATGCGTGGGCGCCGGCCTCGATCGCCCGCCAGTCGTTCCCAGTCGCAACGACGACCGCGTCGATCCCGTTCATGATGCCCTTGTTATGCGTCGCACAGCGGAACGGATCCGCATCCGCGAACGCGTAGGCCTCGAGGATTCCTTCGACGACGTCCTCGCCAGGGATGTCCTCGGTCCGGATGGCGTCCTTCGCGAACACCGCCCGGGCGCGCGCGAGTCGCCGAACCGCGAGATTCGAAATGATCCGCAGGTAGACGCGACCGCCCGTCCACTTCTCGATGTGCGGGGCGATCGCCTCCGCCATCGTGTTCACCGCGTTGGCGCCCATCGCGTCGCGGCAGTCGACGACGAGGTGGGTGACGACCATGTGGCCCCGTTTCGTGTCCACGACTCGGACCTCGACGTCCTTGGCTCCGCCGCCGACCTTCACGAGCATCGGGTCCTTCTCGTTCGCGATCGAGAGGATTTCGTCCTTGTGGTGGAGGATCGTCATCCGCGCGCCGTGCGGATCCGAGACCCCGACGAGCTGAATCTGACCGATCATGATCGGACCGGACGTGCTCGCCGAGAAGCCACCTCGTTCCCGGGCCATCCGGGCCGCGTTGGAGGCCGCGGCGACGACGCTCGGCTCCTCGATGGCCATCGGGACCAGATAGTCCCGCCCGTTCACCTGAAAATTCACCGCGATCCCGAGGGGCACCGGCATCGCTCCGACCACGTTTTCGATCATCCGGTCGACTTGGTCGAATTTGAGCGCACCCGTGTTCTGGATCGTCTCGACCTCTGCGTCGGACAGCTCGCCGAACGACCGGATGACTTGCCAGCGGTCCTGCGGGCTCTTCTTGTAGAAGCCCGACACCTCGGAACTCTTCACGTCGGCACCGAGCGTCGGAGAAGACTGTCCCGCCATAAAGGCATCGCGCGACGAGTCAGGGTGCGACGCGGGCGCCGCAGTTCGGGCAGAACGAGATCCCGGTCGCGATCGGCGAACCGCAGCTCGTGCAGAACCGACCCGTCCCCGCGGCGGAAGGCGGACCTGCTGCACCGGCAGCCGGTGGAGCGGGTTGGGCCGGAGGAGACGGAATGTACGGAGGGTACGCGTATCCGGGCGGATAGCCAGGATACATTGCGGGCGGCGCCTTCGTCACCTGGCCGCCTTCCGCGATGATCAGGATGACCCCCACGACGAGCAAAGGGATACCCACACAGAGAAACGGGGAGAAAAGAATCCCGATGATGGACAAGGCCGTTCCCAGGACGAGCAGCAATGCGCCCGTGGTCAGCTCGGCCAGCCGCCTCCCCTCCCGTCGGCTTCGCAAATTCGTGCATAATGATATAAATATTGCTTGAGGGAATGCCGCGCGAGCGAGACCGCGCCGTGGAGTGATCGAGATGCCCGTCGTCCTGGCAGACATCGCGATCCCGTTTCAGGCGACCGCGTCGGGCTCGGCGGTCGCGTTCTGGCTGTTCCTCCTCGCGCTCTACGTCGCATTCCTCCTCATCGCGCTATGGGTGTACCAAGACGCCCGGATCCGTGGGATGAATGGTGTCTTTTGGTTCGCCCTCGTCTTTTTGGTGCCGGTGTTCGGGCTCGTCGCGTACGTGATCTACCGGCGAGACCGCCCTCTTTGAACGCCGGCCGTCCGTTTCTGCCGTCGATGAGGCAAGGGTCGGGTCGCGATTTCCACCCATCGCGGTTCGAATCTTGGCCTAACTTTTGTCAAGATTGCGCCGCGGGCAGAACGTTTAAACCATGTCACAACATGACGCCCCCGGGGTCATTATGGAGGAGCAGCAGGCACCTTCCGGGGCGGCCCCGAAGGCAGCCCCGAAGAGCAGAGCGGTGTGGATTGCGGTTGCAGTTATCGTCGTGATCATCGTGGTCGTGTTGGCCGCGGTGCTGGGCGGAGTATTCAATCCCGCAACGCAGGCGAAACCCGCGCTTCGGATCGGGACGCTTCTTTCGATCACGGGTGCGCTGAGCCAGTACGGACCGGGCGATACGCAAGGCGCCTATCTCGCCGTCCACCAAATCAATGCCGCTGGCGGAGTGCTCGGCCAACCCATCCAGTTGTTCACCGAGGACGATCAGACCGATCAGACGGCGGCTGCCGCCGCCACAACGAAATTGATTACGCAAAACCATGTGAACGCGATTGTTGGCGCGCAGTTCTCCGGCGGCACGATCGCCTCGATTGGAATCGCCCAGGCGGCGGGCGTCCCGATGGTCTCTCCGTCGGCGACGTCGCCTGCATTGTCGAACCTAACGTTGACCGGTGGCTACTTCTTCCGAACCGCTCCTTCGGACGCCCTCCAAGGCGTCGTCGCGGCCAACTACCTCTATACCAACCTGTCGTACCGGTATGTCAACCTCGTCGGACGCGACGATTCCTACGGTCGAGGTCTTGTGGGCGTGATCAACACCAAGTTCACCGCGCTCGGCGGTCACGTGAACACCACCGTGATCATCAACCCGAAGGCCACGACGTTCCAGACCGACCTTCAGAACTTGTTCTCGACCAACCCGCAGGCCGTATACTTCGCCGGCTTCCCCGGCGAAGGTCTCATCTTGATGAGCCAATGGCAGGCGGGCCTGTCGACCAACTCCGGGTGGAACCGCCCGTGGGTATTCTCCGAGGGACTTGACAGCCAAGCGTTCATGGACCAGTTGCGTGCGTCTTCGGTCGGGGTCGACGTCACGAAGATCAAAGGCACTGCGCCTGTATCGCCCTTCGGCGCGATTCACGACATCTTCGTGGCTCAGTACAAAGCAGCGACCACGACCACCGCGACCCCGGTTCTGTATACGGACTACACCTACGATGCGGTCTACCTGATCGCCCTTGCCGCGCAGAAGGCAGGTTCCGTTGACGGAACTGCGATCAAGGCAAATCTGCCGGTCGTTTCGAAGGGGTCCGGGACCGTGATTACGCCCGGAAACTGGACCCGGGCTTTGACCACGATCGCGAGTGGCGGTTCGGTCAACTGGGAGGGTGCGGCCGGCTCGGAGGACTTCGACGCGAACGGCGACGTTCGGGGACCGTACGAGGTCTGGGGCGTAAACAGCACGTTCCAGATCGTCCGGCTCGCCTTCATCCCGGAGTCCAGCATCACCGCGCCATCGCTGACCATGTCGAGCCAGATGGTGACGCGGATCTCGAGCGGGTTCGTTGAGAAGGTTCAGGCTGCCGTCGTTTCGCGGCAGTACTGAACCCCTTTTCCCATTTTCTGATTGGTCAGGCTTGGCCTCCGAGGTAGAGCCTGCCTACATCGGCGTTGTGGAGCAGCCACTCCCCCGTGCCCGCGAAGCGATTCCGGCCCGTCTCGAGGACGTAGCCGCGGTCCGCGATGGCGAGCGCCTTCTTCGCGTTCTGCTCGACCATCACGATTCCCGTGCCGCTCTCGTTGATTTCGACAATCTTCGAGAAGACCGTGTCAACGAGCTTCGGGGCGAGGCCGGCGGACGGCTCATCAATCAGCAGCACCTCGGGGTCGAGCATCATCGATTTTGCCAACGCAACCATCTGCTGTTCGCCGCCGCTGAGGCTTCCGGCATGTTCACGGAGTTTCGGCTGGAGATTCGGGAACATCTCGACCGTTTCCATCGCCCGCTCGCGGATTTCCGCATCTTTCATCATGCGCGATTGTGTTCGCCGCTGGTCGGAACCCCGGTTCCAATGGAGCGGAAGCGGGGAAATCCTTCGGGTGATCGCGCCCATCTCCAGATTCTCGAGCACGGAGAGCGTCGGGAACGTGTTGTTCGTCTGCGGGACGTAGCCTAACCCCATGATGACGAGATCGCGGGGGTGGTACCCTGTGATGTCCGTGTCCCGGAAACGAACCCGGCCCTCGGTGGGACGAAGGAGGCCGAAGATCGTCTTGATGAGCGTCGACTTGCCCGCCCCGTTGGGCCCGATCAGGACGACCATTTCACCTTGATCCAAGGTCATCGAGACTCCGTGGAGGATCTCCATCTCCCCATAGCCCGACCGGAGGTTCTCCGCTTGGAGCAGCAAGGTTATCCTCCGAGGTACGACTCGATGACGACCGGGTCCGTCTTCACCATCTCCGGGCGCCCCTCCGCGATGCGGCGGCCCTGATGCATGACGATGACCCAATCGCATCGGTTCATGACCACGTTCATGTCGTGCTCAATCAGGAAGAACGTCCTCCCGCCCTGCCGAAGTTTCTCGATCAGGTCCATGAGGCTCCCGGTCAAGGCCGGATTCACTCCCGCGACCGGTTCGTCGAGGAGGACGAGCGCCGGGTCCGACATCAAGGCTCGCGAGAGTTCGAGAAGTTTCTTTTGGCCGCCGGATAGCGTTCTCGCGTGCTCGTTCGCGAGCCCGTCGAGCTGGGTCAACTTGAGTACCTCGCGAGCGCGGGCCCGCCACTGCTTCTCGTCGCGTTTCACTTGGCGCGGACGGAAGAAGAGGTTGAGCAACCGCTCGCCCGAGTTGCCTTTCGCAGCGAGGACGAGGTTCTCGAGGACCGTGAGGTTGCGGAGCTCGTGAGGAATCTGCCACGTCTTTGTGAGGCCCAGGTGAACGATCTCGTACGGCGGCAGGCCGTCGATCCTCGTGCCGTCAAACCAGATCTCCCCGCCGTCGGGGCGGTAGAGACCTGCAATGATGTTGAACAGCGTGGATTTTCCGGCCCCATTCGGCCCGATGAGGCCGGTGATGGATTGGGGGAGGACCGTCAAACTGCAGCGGTCCACGGCATGTATTCCACCGAACGCCTTGTCTACGGCGTTCACCCGGAGAATCGATTCGGAGGCCATCCTTGAGACTCACCTCAACACTCGTTTGTGCTCCCGCAGGATGCCCTCGGGACGATAGATGATGAGTATGATCAGCAGGACGCCGATGAACATCAGCCGAGTGTAGAAGATGGTGTCGCCGATTGCCCCCGGTTTGTACTGCTCAAGGAACACAAAAACCCAGCCGAGCCCATACAGCGCGAACGCACCGATTGTGCCGTTTCGTACCCACCCACGTTCCTGGATTTTCCGAAGGACCCGTCCCCAACCCCTCGTCGGCATGTATCGGCTGAAAAGAACGAACACTCCGGCGGCGATCACAGCGATGAGGCCGACGACGATCAACAACAATCGGATGGTCGGAAGGCCTGCCGCGAGCGCGATTGGCACATAGTCCTTCAGTTGAACGGACAGCCATTCCAACCCGTAGATCAGAAATGCTCCAACGATCACCCCTCGGTTGTTGCCGGAGCCTCCGACGATGACCATCACCCAAACGGAGAACGTAACCGCCGGGGCGAAGCTGGATGAAGGTGAGACGTACCCAAGCGTGACGGCGAAGAGGGCTCCGGCGAGGCCCATCAGCGCTCCGCCCAGCGCGAATGCTTGGAGTTTGTAGTTGAACGTATTTTTCCCGAGGGCCATGGTGGCCTCCTCATCTTCTCGGACCGCGCGTAGAACTCTCCCCCAAGGCGATTCGGCCATGAATTGAAGGAGGAGGAGAAACAACAGGAGAATTGCGGACCCGATCCCGACGATCGTGATCGCGTTGAGGAAGGGCGCATTCGCGCTCACGAACGTGATTGGCTTCGGGATTCCGGTGATCCCAATGGCGCCACCTGTCACGGATTGCAGGTTGTTGGCGAGGATTTGTAGAATCGAGGCGAATGCCAGTGTGGCAATCGCGAGGTAGTCTGCACGGAGCCGCAGCGCTGGGAGGGCGATGATCACGGCCGCACCGCCTGCCGCGAGCATCGCGAGGATTGCCCCCACCGCCAATGGGAGGGAGTAGCCTCCGAGATGCCCCGGGTAGACGGGAATGCCCCCGATGACGATGGGCGGCGATGGCGCGGTGATCGCGATTGCCATCGTGTATGCGCCAATGAGGTAGAAGCCGGCGATTCCCGCATTGAACAATCCGGTGTAACCCCATTGGAGGTTGAAGCCAAGGGCAAGGACGGCGAAGATGATGGCGATACTGGCGTAGAACCCGACGTTCGTCAAGATTCCCTGAGGTGATGCTCCAGCCAGTACGCCTGCCAGCACGCCGGCGAGGACGATGACCGCGATGGCAACGAAAGCAATGACCTCGCTCCAGGGCAGCTTGCGTCCCGCCGCTTGATTCGGGATCCCGCCGGAACTTGTGGATGCCAAGGCTCACCTGCCCCCGTTCGCTTCGCCGACCGAGGCGTCAATTGCACCTCGCTCGCCGCCCAGCGCCCGGGTGACTCGCTCGATGAAATACGAACGCCGGGCAAACGCCGGTCTCCGCCCGGCAATGCCCCACGGCCGGAAGATTAGCACGATGATGAGGATGATGAACGGAATTGCCACCTTGTATGCGCTCCCGAACTGCAAACCGATGACATCGGGACGCTCGAGCCAGACGAGAAACGGCACCGACATTTCCTGGGAGAGTCCGACCAGGAGTCCACCCAGCATCGCTCCATAGGGTGACCCGATTCCTCCGACGATGACGGCCGCGAAGATGAGCAAGATGACGTCGAAGCCCATCGTCGGGGTGATGGCCGTGCCGAGACCGAGCAGGACGCCGGCGGTGGAAGCGAAGGAGCAGCTCACGACCCAGGCGGCGTAGGTCACGCGCTTCGTGTCGATGCCGGTCGCCTTCGCGAGCTCAAGGTTGTCTGCCGTCGCGCGCATCGCTTTGCCCAGGTTCGTGTACTTGAGGAGAATGTGGGCGGAGAGAACGAACGTCACTCCGATCACAAGCGTGAGGATTCCGCGGACCGGATGGATCCCCAAGCCAGGAACGATGACGATATCCTGACTGGCCGGCACGGGGTATAGCCACTCGGCCGTCCCGGCGATCGACCGGATTCCGTTCTGGATGATGAGCCCCACGCCCACGGAGGCGACGATCGGAGGGACCGGGCCGCGGCCTTCGAGGCGGGAAAAGATGACCACCTCGAGGAGGATGCCGACGACCGCGAGGACGAAAAACGAGACGATGGCTCCCCAGACGAGCGAGAGACCGTTGACGCTCAGCAGGAGGGATATGTACGCCCCGAGGGTCATCAGGTCTCCGTACGCGAAGTTCGCGAAGCCTCGGATGCCGTAGAGGACCGTGAGACCGATCGCAGCGACAATCACGATGCTGCTGACGACCAATCCGCCCATGGCGTATTGGAGGACGATGATGCCGAAGACGAACGAAAGTCCCCCAATGACCGCGACCAGGATGAGCGCGAAGATCGACGCTTGGACGAGTTGTCGACGCAACCGAGCCGTCGGGCGCAGGGCCGCCCATCGCGACCGCGCGCGGTCCGGTGAGGATGTCTGCGACCCGGAGTCTTGGGCCATGGTTCGGTCTGACATGCGAGGAAGGTCGGGAACCCCATTAACTTTTGCAGCAAGGGAGGAAAGTCTTACAATTGGCCCTGCCTTGTCCCGTCGTGGATCGCGATCGGGTCGTGCTTTTGGAGGCCTCCGGCGAGAAGCACCTCGTCGTGCTCGATCGGGAGGTCGTGAACGTTCCCGGGGTGGGCGTGGTGCGGGCAGATTCCGTTCGCGCGGCCCTGGGACGGCGTTGGTCCGTCGGCGGGCGTTCGTTCCTTGTGCTCAAGCCTTCGATGCGGGATACGGTGGGTGCCTTGCGACGTCAAGCGCAAATTGTTGGCCCGAAAGACGCAGCCTCGCTTGTGTGGAACTGTGACTTGAAGGCGGGCGACTACGTTGTTGAGGTCGGGGCTGGGTCCGGTGCCTTGACCCTTGTCCTGGCCCAGGCGGTCGGGCCGGACGGCCACGTCGTGACCTATGACGTGCGGCCCGATTTTCTGGACGTCGCCCGCGCGAACGTCTCTGACGCAGGACTCGCGCGACGGGTCGAGTTCAAACTCGGCGACGTCCGAAGCGGCATTGCGGAAACGAATGCGGACGCGTTTGTCGTCGACATCCCGGATCCGTGGGAAGCCGTCGGGACGGCGGCAAAGGCCCTTGCGCCCTGTGGACACTTCGCTTCCTACTCGCCCAACGTCGAGCAAGTGAATCGCACGGTCGCAGCCCTCCGCGCTGGGACGTTCGTCGAACTCCGGACGGTCGAGATCATCGAGCGAGAGATCGAGGCTTCCGAGTCCGGGACCCACCCGTCCTTCGCCCCCCTGGGCCACACAGGGTACCTGACCTTCGCGCGCGCCGTCCTTGAAACCCTTTAGCGGTGGACGCACCCGCGAAAGAATCGTCGCCTATCCCAGCGCCATCGCTTCGAAGCGGATCGGCTGGACGACTCTGCGGGCAAGTTGGGTGAAGCGGTCCGCGTGTTGCGTGTGGACCGGCATGACGACCTTCGCGTCAATCGCCCGGATCATGTCCCCGACCTCGCGTTCGCTGAGATGTCCAGAGGCATGCAGCTGGTGTCGTTGCAGGCCGAACCGATCGAGCCAGTGTTGCAACACGGCGTCGTTGACGTCGTCCTCCTCGAACGGCTCGCTCTTGGAGTGGATGAACGGCGAACCGGGCGGCGGCCGCAGGTCCACGAGCTCGGGCAGATGCCAGAAATCAAGCTGCACAAGGTACTCGGACGGCCGCGCCGCGATTCGTTCCGCGGTCACGACGCGGTCCTTGAGTTTCGTCTGGAGGTCCTTTTCCCAAGGATCCGTCTTCCGCAGGAGTCGGTCGAACAACACCAGGTCGGCCTCTCGCGTCACGTCGGGGACCGCGATATGCGTGTCCTTCTGGAGGGTCAGCAGCAAGTGGGCGGTCTTCGCGTTCACGACAAATTTGCGGCCGACGGCCTGAGCCACTTCGAAGAACGTGCGAATCCGGTCCACGTCGCGTCCCGGGAACGTGACAATCGCTAGCTTTTCTTTGAGGGGCGTGAGGAGCCGAATTGCATCCGCTTTCACGTCGGCTTCCGTCAGGGTCCCCCGCGGATCGTCGGGCGTGACGCGCGTGCCTTCCGTGATCAGGACGACCGGTTTCGCCGCCGCAGCGGCGCGGATGAAGTCGTCCGTCAGCGCCTTCTTGGGCCCGTGGTGACGGAGGTCCCCGGTGTACGCGATCGTGCCCTCGCTCGTGTGCACTAGGTACCCGTACGCCGCCGGGGCGCTGTGGTCGACATGGATCGGCTCGACCTCGAGGCCGTCCACGGTCTTCGTTTGCCCGGAGCGGAACGTCTGGTACGCGTGGTTGCCCAGTTTCAGAAACGGCGCTCGTGCGGTCGTATCGAGCGACTCGAGGATCGTCCGGGCGCCCTCCCCGAGGTGGACCGGGATGTTCGGGTCGACGAACCGCAGTTGCTGGGTGTGGTCGTAATGGACGTGGGTAATGAAAATGGACGAAAAGGCGGGCGGTTCCCAGGCCATGTCGGTCGGGTCGAGCGCTTCGGACGAGTAGAGTCCCGGAATCCGGCGCATGAGATCCAGCGCGAAGTAATCCCGAAGGCCGAACCGATCTCGCGGTTGGAGGAACTCGACGAAGTACTCCTCGCCGAGGTCGAACGGCGCGCCCATGTCGAGCCAGATGCGCGCGTCGCGGTCCTCGACGAGGATCTTGTTCCCGCCGATCTCGCCGACGCCGCCGTAGAAGGTGAGGTTCGCCACGCCAGGCCTCGGGTCCGCCATCAATCCGCGAGCTGCACAACGATCACATCCCGCACGGCCTTCATCGACCGGAAGCTCAGGGTGAGGCGGCCCTCGGGGTCCGTCTTGAAGAGGCGGGTCTCCACGGTCTCCGCCGGCGTCACGAGGAGCGACGGGATCCGGCCCGTCTTCGTCTCGACGAGGAAGTCCGCCAGGATGCCGAGGATCTGCCCATCTTCGGTCATGACGGTCTTCCCCCGGAGCTCCGTCGCAAAAACTTTCATTCCCGCCGCGGCGCGTATCCTCAGGTCCTTATTTTTCCTTTCTGGCCTCCGGAGCGATGACGTCGATGCGAAACCGTCTGATGTTAGGCCAAACGAATTCGTGAGACGGGGGACGGCACTTTCTTATAGAGCCGGCAGCGTTTCATTGGCCCCTCAACGGAGGTTCCTGACATGGACAATATCGTCGTCGAACGCAGCGCTTTCGTCGGCCTCGTCACTTCCGCCGTCGAGGCGTACAACCGAGAGACGAACGGCTTCCTCGTCGGGAACCGCGGGACCCGGATCATGCGCCAGCGTCCCCGCGAGGTGACGGTCCTGCGCGCGGCGTATCCGCTTCAGACGGAGGACCGCAAGCCGAACTGGGTCAGCCACGGGAACGAGAAGGCGGCCAAACGAGCCCGGGGGGCAATCGAGAACCTCGACGTCGGGTACGCGGTGCTCGGCGGCTTCCATTCCCATACCGGCGAAGACGGCGCGGCGAGCCTCTCTCGGACGGACCTCGACTACGTCGCGGACGAGCTGCGGCGCATCTCGCGCGGCCGACCCGCCGAACGCGTCCAGTGGCTCGAGGTCGTCCTGGCGCTGAAGCGGCGGGAGTGGTCCCGGAACCATGAACTCGGCTGGACGACCCGGGCATACCGCAGGAAGCTCGGTTGTACGGTCGCTTTGGACCCGACCCACGGCTACGACATGACGATCGGAGGATTCTGGGTCGAAGGCGAGCCGGACGGCGAACCGGGCCGCTGGGACGTCATCGGCACGAGCGAGGCCCGGTTGCTCCTACCCTGGAACCAGTGACTTCGGCCGACTAGCGGGTCGCGGGCGGCTGTTGCCCCCCTGGCGGTTGACCGGACCACCCGCGGCGGCCAAGGCGGCTGCTCAGGAGCTCCTGCACCTGGGCCGGACGGGAAATCATGTCGAGGTTCATCGTATCGTCCCCCGTGTCGACGACGATCGTCCCGATGCGTAGGATCCGCTGTCCGAACGTCTGCTTCATGTCGACCCGTTCGAGCTGGGTGTAGGGAATCATCACCGTGTTCTTATTCAAGATTCCGTCCTCGCGAATGATCTTGTTGTCCGTGATGACGTACCGGGTCGTCTTGCGCTTCAGCTCCGCCATGATGAACGCGACGAGGGCGATGAACACGAAGAACGCCGCGAGGATCGTGCTCGTCGACAAGCTGCCCACCGTCGGGTTGCTCATTGACGAGAAAAGCCACGGGAGTCGGAGGGCGAGCGCCCCCGCGATGATGAGGGCCAGGACCATCAACGACCACCACCGGAGGGCGATGAGCCGGGTCGGTCGCGTCACCAGCAACGTCTGCTCGCCCGAATAGGACATGGTCTGGCCGTCCGCGGCGCTCATCCGGAGAGGTCGATAAAATGCTTTCGACCGGTTTCCGCGGCGGTCTCAGGGCGGAGTGGATTCGACAGAAGAAAGTTCTTATCGTCGGGACCGGCTGACCTCGGCCCGACCATGACGGTCCTGTTCGGGACGCTCGGGTGGAGGCCGCAGAGCCTCCTGCCCTCGATCCGGTCGAGCGAGAACCTCGAGCGGGTCGTGTTCTTCCACAGCGACCACGTGAAGAGTCGGGAGGCGCGTGCGAAGGTGATGGAATTCTGCCGCTCGCTCGGCGTGGCGGCGAGCGCGGTCGAGGTGAGTGACGCGTTCGACTTGTTGCACGTTGCGGGCGAGATCCGTGCGGACGTCCGAAAGGAACGCGCGGCTGGCTCGGACCTGCGTTTCAACATCGCGGGTGGGACGCGGCTCATGAGTAGCGCAGCGCTGCTCGTCTGCATCCTCGAAGGCATCCCCGCGACGTACGTGCACGACGAGACGTACCAGGAGATCCCGCTCCCGCTCTTGCGGATCAGTTATAGCGCGGGGCTCACGGCAAAACAACGAGACGTGCTCTCGTTCCTTGTGCGCAACCGCGACAAGGAGTTCACGGAGACCGCCCTTGCGAAAGCGCTCGGCGTCCACAAGGCGACGATGAACCATCACGTGAGGGAACTCGAGGCGAAAGGCGCAGTCGCCCGCCTATCCGACCCGACGGACGCTCGGCGACTGGTCGTGAAGCCGGCTCCCGGGATGGAGCTCCTCGTCGGGTGAGACCCTGGCCCACCGGACCCTGATCGCGACGATGGGGTTCGACGAGCGTCACGTGCTCCCTTCGTTGCGGCTTCTGCCA
>VBLZ01000209.1 GCA_005878515.1 Methanobacteriota archaeon
ACACCGGACGGTCCCAGGCTCCTCGGGAATTTCCTGCGTCTCGCAAGAGAACGGCTCCGCTGACTGCGGAAACCGATAATGGAGGTTCGTCACCTCAGTGCGTGTGCGCGTGAGCGGATTGGTGCTGCTGATCGGGAGCTTCCTCGCCCTTCGGGTTGAAGCTCTGACCGCATCCACAGGTCGACCAGTTGTTCGGGTTGCTCACGAGGAAGCCGCTCCCCGCGACGCTCTCGGCATAGTCCACGCTCGAGCCGTCGAGGTATTCCTTGCTGTTGCCATCGACGAGGACCTTGAGTCCGTGAACCTGGACGACCTCGTCGTCCTCGTGGATCTTCCGGTCGAGCGCGAGGCCATACCGGAAGCCGGAACAGCCGCCGCCCGCAACATACATCCGTAGATACGTGTCCTCGATCGAGCCCAGCGGCTGGCCGGTCTCGGGATCGGACCTCTGAATGAGCTCCTTGACTTTGTTCGCTGCGGTTTCCGTCAGGGTCAATTGAATCATTGCGCTACCCCGCATCCACGGAACACGATGACGCCGCTATTTAACCATTTGGTGGCCAGTTGCGCGACTCCGAGCTCTCGGGCGGCTCACCCCAACAGCTTGCCCATGTGCCGACGCTCGGCGCGGAATCCCAGGCTCTCGTAGACGTGGCGTGCCCGGGCGTTCGTCTCGGATACCTCGAGCTTGATTTTTCGATAGCCACGCTGCCGAGCCCAGTCGCTCGCCCACTCGACGAGGAATTTCCCGACGCCTTCGCCACGCCGTGTCGGCGTGACCCAGACATCGTAGATGAAACCCTGGGCCTCCGGCGTCATGAAACCGCTTTCGCCGAGGATCAGATAGCCGAGGAATTCGTGGGCCGCCGTCTCGGCAATCCACCGCTCCGTGCGGTCCCCCGACATGTACGGTTCGATCTTCTTGCGGAAATGGGCCTCCCACTTCTCGCGATTGAGGTGCGCCCGTTCGTCCGCGGGAATATCGTCCCAAACGGTCTGCAGCGTCGCTCGCCACATGACCTCGTCATCCGCGCGCCGGGCCCGTCTCATGTGGACGTCCACGGTAAACCCCTTTTCGCGACACCATTTCCCGGTGAATGAAGGTGTCGGCCTCCCGGCCACCTGCCCGCGAAACAATTTCGGGTGGTCATCACTCAGTGCCCAGCTTTTATAAGACCCGCGGCTGTTCTTGCGCCTGTGCTCCCCTCGCGCTGCGCTCGATGCGGCGCTGTGAGTCGCGATTTTCTGTGTGCGGCCTGTCTCGATTTCCTCGTGGCCGATCGCCCGATGTGGTTGAATCCCGGGCTCTTGCCAGGGCCGTCGCTCTTGGATCTCACCGGTGGGAACGAAGTTGCCATCGTCGGAGCCGACCTCTCGGAGGTCGAATGGCACAAGCCGGCGCGCGAACCTGCGGCCACCGAAGCGGTCCGGCTCGTGCGTTTGCTCGGCATCGATTCCGATCGCTCGGCGATCGTTAGCGTCGGCGACGCGGAAGTCCTCCATGCGTTCCTCCGTGAGGCCCGCCGTAACACGCCCAGGAACGTGGAGGAACGGCGCGCGCTCGCGGCCCTCTGCCGCTATCTGCGATCCCAAGAATGGATGCCTCCCCATCTAGCGGCGGAATACGGGCTCCGCGCGAAAGTCCTTGAGCCCCCGACCGCCGTCGAGCCGCCGGAACCAGCACGCCGGGAAATGAGGGCATTGCCTCCGATCGAACCGTCTCTCCTCGAGGTCTCCGCGGAACCGGACATCGCGGACGTTCCGGCTGAACCGGCCCTCGACGAGCTGGAGGATCTCGAGCTTCCTGAGGACGACGTGTCCCTACCCACGGCTCCGCTGGTCCCTCCCGAGCCCGTCCCTCGTCCGGAGCCTCCCCTCCCGCTTCCGCAGCCTGGACCCGGTCCTGTGCCGGAGCCGGAACCGGAGCCCGGACCCGAACCGGAGGAGACGTCCGTCGTGGATTGGCAACAGGCGGAACTCGAAGAGTCCCGTCGGGCGCTGGAGAAAGAGCGAGCGGACGCCGAAGCCTTCGTTCGATCCCGCACGCAAGATCTGGTCTCCAAAGAGGAGCTCCTCTTCGCCCGAGAACGGTCCGTCGCATCGAAGGAAGAAGAGGTCGAGGCCCGCGCGCGAGCCGCGACGGAACGGCTCGTCGCCTTGGAGAAAGACTCGGCCCGGCGCGAGGTCCTGCGGTTCTTAGGGGGAATCCCTGGCATGTCTGCGGCCCCGGCGGACGTCGTTGCGACGGCGTTTCCGGACATTGCCTCGCTGACCGCCGCGGACGAGAAGGCGCTCACCCAGTGCAAAGGGGTGACCGACGCGCTCGCGAGGGCGATTCGACTCGAACTCGCACCCGGCGAACTCGAAGAT
>VBLZ01000009.1 GCA_005878515.1 Methanobacteriota archaeon
GACGTTACGCGCGCCAGTCTTCGCGATGTTCGTCCGCGCCTTCGCGATCATCGCGGGCGTAATATCCAGGCCGTACACCGTCCCCTTGGGGCCGACCTTCAGCGCAGCGTACAAAACATCCGTCCCGGAGCCTGAGCCGATGTCGAGCACCGTGTCGCCGGTCTGCATCACGTTCGCAGCGTGCGGGTACCCGACGCCGGCGAATGACTCCGTCGCGGTCGGCGGCAGCTTCCGGAGATCCTCCTCCGGATAGCCGAGATACCGGAGCGCCTCAAGGCCCAGCGGAAAGTGGTACGCCTTATCCGGCCGCGTGGCGACCTCCGTATAGAGGGACTGTACGGCCTTCGTGACGATCGGTTTGAGGTCTGATACTGCTTCGACCTGGACTTCGGGCGGCACGTGGGAGACCTTCACGAGTTCCATCGGGAGCTTCTCCATCTTTTTGTCGGCCCAGCGCCAAGCCGTAATCCCGTCGAACGTACGTGCGGTCAACAGGCCCGCCGCCGCAAGCCTCTCGAGCCGGTGACGCGCGTCCTCGTCGGGAATCCGGAACACCTCCGCGATCTCGTGAGCAGGCATCAGGGCCCGGTGATGTTCCACATACTCCAGAATGTCCGCCGGGCTTCGCTTTGGGAGACCCGGCGCGAGGTCGTCGACGATCGCCTCGAACGGCTTCGCGGTGAAGATCTCACCTTTGACGACCTGGCGTCCATCGCGGTTCCGGATGAGGAGGGAGAGGAAGTTCACCCCGCTATGGTGCATCTCGTGGATGTCCGCGTCAAGAGCCTTCGCGACCTCGTCCGTGTGGAAATCTTTCCTCAGACGGTTCCCGTCCAACCCGACCTCCTCCGCGAGCCGGATGAGTTCGTCGTCCGTGGCCGGCCGACATTCGAGGCCGAACGCCTCCATCATGCGACGCAGATATCGAGCCGCGAGCTCCTCGGACTGAAACTGGGCGGCCTTGAACGAACGGCAAGCGGGATACGAACTCGTCACGCCCGTCCGCAGATAGTAGTCCGGCCGGATGGGCATCTTTGTCAACTCGATTGACTCGCGGATCCAGTCCAATGCGCTGCGTTCGTCCACGTCGTACTCCTTCATCCATTCCCGGAGGCTCTCGAACTGCCCGCCCATCTTGTACGTCACCTTGAGGTTCTCCCCGTAGACCTCCTTCAGTCGTTGGAGGACCGGCTCGAGGCCCCATGACCACCAGCACCAAGGATCCGCGAAATGAACGATCTCAACCGAAGCTTGAAACGACGTAGGTTTCCACCGAGGCTCGCATCGACGGTAGGAACCTTAAGTCTATTCGGGCGGGAGGAACGTTGAGGCGAATGCCCGTACGAACAGGCCATCGGCGACTACCGCATGACGGAGGGACCATCACACCTGCGGGCGTGGCGAGGTACCCCCTCGGCTGCCCGAACGAGAACCCCAGGCGCCCCCGGAGTATTCCCATCCGACTGCGATCCCGCAAGAATGGATTAATAGCGAACACCCGATTCCGTCTCCATGGCAACTTACTTCGGGTTGTGGAAGGCCAACACGAGCCTTCCGCCTCCGCCAACCCCGGCGGAGCAGATTAAGCAGCAAGAAGGATTTGACGCATTGCTTCGTGGCCAGCTGAAGTCGGGACGGCTCCGCGAGGTACACGCCTTCCTCGAAGGCGGCGCAGGGTACTTCATCACGGGCGATGTCACCGAAGAACAGGCCTTTGAGGAATTGGCGCTTTGGTCTCCCTTCGTCAATTTCGAACTTCATCGCACCATTCCATTCCCGAAGGCGAGCGAAATCGTCCTAAGAGCTCTCAGCAAGCGCGCTGGAAAAGCATAGCCCTCGTCCGAGAAGGTTTCTTATTCGAGGCCTGCGGAGCTGCCGCGAAAGGCCTCCCACCCCACTTCCTGATTAGCCCGGTCTAGCGGTTCTCCGAAACCGCCACCCACGCCGCGAGAGCTGCCAGCTTTTCCTCCGCTCGCCACAGACCGTCAACGTCGCGTCCGAGACTGACCAACGTCCGTTTCAGGGTTCGCTCGTCGGGATTGATCTGTCGAGCCGCCGACTCGAAAGCAGTCTTCTCGCCGAGCACGATGGAGGACAAACCGTGGGCCTGCACCGCATCATCCACGACCGTTCGAAATAGCCGTCCTTCCATCGCGTGGGCACGAATGTGAGGGCTGTGGATCGTGGACGGGTCAACCAAGCTGCCCGCGACGATTCCCGCGCGTTGAGGATTCCAGCCGTTCGCGCGGCAGTCCGTCAAGAGTCGTCCGATCGACTGCTCCGCGACGTGACGGACCACCTGCACGCGCTTCTTGATTTGGGCCTCATTCGGTTCCAGATCCCCTTGGGCGTCATCAACGGCGTGGAAGGGTTGCCGAGACTCGGGGACCGCAGGATCACTCAGCTCGATCCGGCGAGCGTGAAGGACGCTCGGGGAAGACGAAGGCCCAGAGAGCACGATGGCGGCGGCCCACCCTGACTTGACGCGGAATCCCACCGCGATCTTTGCCATCCCGAATGAATCGACGAACGTCGGAAAAAGCTGCGCGACAAGCAAGCGTCCGCGCTTCAAGTGAATCGCCTGAGCGGTGACGGCGGAGGTGCTTCATGTCCCACGGGCGTCAGGGAGGATGCGAGGATAGAGTTAAGCGTCTCCCTCGACTTCCGCTGGCGGCGATTCGAATGGAACGGAAGGCGAGCGCTCAGTGGAACGGCGGCCTGAAAGATGGGAAGGGCACGGTGTCGACCGCGAGCGGCGCGGTGAAAGGCGTTCCGTACACCTTCGCGATGCGATTCGGCGACACCCCGGGGACGAACCCGGAGGAGCTCATCGCGGCGGCGCATGCGGGGTGCTTCTCGATGGCCCTTTCGGGCGAACTCGAGAGGGCCGGGTATCGGCCGGAGCGCATTGAGACGAAGGCGACAGTGAACTTCGACAAGACGGACGCCGGCTGGACGGTCAAGTCCATCCACCTCGACGTGGCCGCGAAGGTGCCCGGCGCCGATCCGACAAAGTTCCAGACGGCCGCGAAGGCCGCCGAGAAAGGTTGCCCGATCTCCCGGCTCCTCAAGGCCGACATCACGATGACCGCGAAACTCGTCTAGGGCTCCGCGGCAGTCGCTGAAACACGAATGATCATCCGTTCTCTGGTGGCCCCGTGGTCGACGACTCTGCCTTCACGAAAGCGAACCGCGACAACTGGAACGCGTCGAGCAAGGAGTACCAGGCGAGCCACCACGCGGAGCTCGAGGAAGACGTCCTCTGGGGGCCGTCGATGCCGCCGGAGCGGGAACTGAGAATCCTTGGAGAGTCCGTCCTCGGAAAGCATGTCCTCGAAATCGCGTGGGGGGGCGGTCAGTCCGCGGTCCATCTCGCGATGATGGGCGCCCGCGTCACGGCGATCGACTTCTCGAAGGCACAACTCGAACATGCCCGCGCCTTCGCACGCTCCAAGAAAACGAGCGTCCGCTTCCTCGACGCCGACGCCCAAGACCTCTCCATGCTGGACGATGGGAACTTTGACATCGCCTTCTCGGCCTACGCGCTCGGCTTCGTCGAGGACATCGGAAGGACGTTTCGGGAAGTCGCTCGGGTCCTGCGTCCGGGCGGCCTGTTCGCGTTCTCTTGGACGTCACCGCTCTTTGCCATCACGGAGGACCGCGGGCTCTTGGTCAAGCGGAGTTACTTTGATCGCAGCCCCATCGTGTTCGAGGAGAAAGACGGTACCGAGATCGATTTCCATCGGACCTACGGGGACTGGCACCGGGCCCTCACCGATGCCGGGTTCGTCGTGACGGACATCCTCGAGCCCGAGCCGTTGCCCCGGGAGAACACGTACGCCGACGTGTTCCCCCTGTCGAAGATCCGGATGATCCCGGGGACGACGATTTGGCGGGCGCGTAAGCCGGCGCCTCAGGACGCGTCACCCGGTGGTCATGGCTCGCGCTGACGTTACGATACCTTCTCGGCGACACGCCCCTACAGGGTCCCTGCGGCGGTCACGATGTCCTGTTGGTTGACTGTCGTGGGAACGAACTCGAAGCCGAACCACCACGTGACCGACTGCTGCTGGTTCGTGTCCGTCCACACCGCGTGGAACACATCGTCGGAACCGACCGCGAGGTCCGTGTAGTCGCCGATGAACCCGCCGCCGAAGTGATACCGCGTGTTGACGGGGTTCGGCGTCACGGTCTTCGTGGTCCCCGTGATCGCGTTCGTCACGACGTAGTCCAGGCGCGTGTTGTTGATGTAGGGGCCGAGCGCCAGGCAGTTGATCCGTCCCACCGCGACCGGGGTTGCCGGCGCCGCGCAGGTCCGCCACGGTGAGACGACATCTCCCGCGTACGCGGACAGGTACACCTTCCCCGACGGCGAGGCTGCGACCGCGGGCCAGAAGCTGTCGACGCGCCGCGCTGCGGGTGCGTTCAGTATGTTCCCGTTCGGCTGCGTGACCGGATACCCGTCTGCCATGCGGTTCGAGGCATCCAAGACGGTGAGGATTGGGACCGGCGTGCTCCAGGTGCCCCCTCCGTCCGCGGACGAGCTCCACACGGCCGACGAATGACAGTTCGCGTAGACCGAAGCCACGCCGGAATAGAAGTACGCGCACGTGGGATCCGCGCCGTAGGTCGTCGCCGAGTTCAGGACCTCGGAAGACCAGGCCACGTATAGGGTCCCGTCCGGAGCGATGTCCGCCGCCGGGAAGCTGTTGACCCGGAAGACCGTGTTGAACGGCGAGATGATGTCGACCGCCGGGGCGACCGCGACCGGCGCGCTGAACGTCACGCCGCCATCCGTGGAGGAGACCATGTAGATGCTGTTGAACGCCGCGTGCCGGGTGGACCCTTCCCAGAAGACGTAGACCGTTCCGTCCGCGCCTACGATGACCCGAGAGCCCTGGTCGTACAGCACGTTGCTGACGATCAGCTGGGGATCGCTGAACGTGGCGCCGCCATCCTTCGAGTAGACAAACGCGATCGGCGATTGCACGTACCGTCCGCTGATCGGGTTGAAGAGGAACCGTGTCCAGCTCACGTACACACGGTCCTGGAACGGACTCCCGACATGCGAGTCCACGCCGATCCATTCCTTGTCGTTCAAGGTGGACGGCGCGGTGGTCGGGTTGATGAACGTGGGCGCGCTCCATGAGAGGGTTCCTTCGGAGTCGAAGGTGCCTGTGTTCACCGTGACCGTGTTCGGAGGTGCGGTCCGATCGAAGCCGAGTCCCGCGTAGAAGACGTGGCCGGCGCTGTCGAACGCGACGCTCGGGTCGCCGCCCGCGTCGTAGATTCCGCCGTTTAACCGTTGCACACCAGGAATCATGGTCCCCAGGTGCGCGGGGTCTGTCGGAGTGCAGCACCACGTGGCACCTCCGTCGTTGGAGAAGTAGGCGCCGGAGTAGGCGTCCCCAAGGGCGCTGCACGGCGTCCCATCAATCGTGCACGACCAGGTCCGGCTGACGTAATCGTTCATGCCGACGACGATTCGATTCGGGTTGCCGGGGTCGACCGCAATCGCCGGTTCATTCTGGGACGCGGCGTTCGGGTCCTGATTCACGACGACGGCCGGCGACGAGACCGACGTGCCGTCAAGCGGACTCGATAAGACGTACGTGGGTGTGATGGGATCCGGTGCGTAGGGAGGCGAAGCCCCCACATCCTGACTGTCGGCCTCCTGTTCGATGAGCGCCGACGCCCGCAAGTAGAATCCCTGCGTGCCCCGGATCGAGGCGACCTTGCCCGCCAACGTCGTAATGTCATACGTCGGCGACGAGGATGTGTTCGGCGATGCGGCAGACACCTGGACTCCGGCGGCAATGACCGCAAATCCCAGCACGACGAGAACCAACGGAACAATCGACTTCATGGAAGTCCCCCACCTCTCCCGCCAGCAAACATGATCGGCATTTAACCCTGTTGCAAACCGAAAGCGTTAGGACCGAATCGTTTCGAAGAGGTGCATCCACGCTCTCAAATGCGATAACGAATTTGGTTGTTCGGCCGTTTTCGCGGACAAGGCGCTTGATTCGCTTCTCCGGGGAACGTGGTTCGGGGATGAGCGCGCGTCCCGCGCGATTATATACTCGCCGCATGATGCGATTGGTGCGGGGATTGGAGATGCCGAACTACATTACCCTAGGGAATTGGACAGAGCAAGGGATCAAGAACGTGAAGGAGTCGCCCAAGCGCGCGGACGCCGTGTCTGCCTTGGCCAACAAACTCGGTGCCAAGATGCAGATCTTCTACACGATGGGCCGGTACGACATCGTGGCCCTGACGGAAGCGCCGAACGACGATGTCGCGATGCAACTCCTTCTCGAAATCGGGAAGCTCGGGAACGTCAAGACGCAGACGCTGAAGGCGTGGACGACCTCGGAAGCGACGAAGGTCATCTCGAAGGTCTCGCCATAGCGCGATAGGCGGCGAGGGCTTTTTCTCTCGCTCCTCCTAGCGATTGCTGCGAAGTCCTAGATGGATTGCTGGACTAGGACACCGTGAGGTCGCGGCCCCGAGGAGAAGGGCTCACGAGACGACAATCACACCCCACATCTGCGGATGCGGGGTACAGTGGTAGTAATAGATGCCGGCCTGAGAGAACGTGTGGCTCCAAGTCTCACTTACGGACAAGAGAGGGGAGCCGAATAGGCCGGTCACGTTGCTCGTGACGGTGTGCCCGGTCGTATCCTTGTCGACCCACGTGACGGTGCCGCCCACCGACACGGTGAAATTCTGGGGGGTGAAGGCCATCGCCATGGACGGCGCATTCGGCACGATCGTGATGTCGGCCCTGATGGCGGGTATGTTGCGGAGGATCACGCTTCCGCCGATTGCTCCGACGATGAGGCCCCCCACGACGAAACCGATGATGCCAATCGTCAACAAGCCGCCCGCTGAATTTGGAGTCGCGAGGTATCGCTTCTGAAGCGGCCCGGACTTCGCGTGGATGATCGAGAGAATCGAAAAGATGGCAACGAGAACGAGAGCGGGGATTGCCGAGATGGCCAATGAGAACGCGGCATCCGCCGGATTCGCGAGACTCGGCACGAGGAAAGAACCGAACACCACGAGGAACAGGATGCTCACAACCGCGCTCAGCACGGAGGTCCAGAGTTTGCCCTTGAGACCGAGGTAGGCGGAGACGAAGAAGAGAGCCATGAACACGAGGATGCTCGCGGCAATCGGATCGGCGAGTATCGACGCGGGGGAGGCCACCAGCGTTGGCAGGGCGAGGCTGAGGATGACAAGGCCAAGATAAACGAATCCGCCAAAGATGACCCACAAGGCGAACGGCTTCTGCCGGACGCGTTCCCAGATTCCACTGCTCCCCTCCATGGATTCCCTCGGCCCATGGCATCGCCGTGTGCTTCATCTAGGTTTGGGACTGGACTCAAAAAGAGACACCGAGGGCACCACTGCGTGGTCGATAGGCAAATCGTTTTCCGTCGCGCCTCGCTAGTCCGGGACGTGCGCGCGATTCGATTCGAGGCGGGCGGGGTCGTGAAGCTCGTCCAAGTCCCGAAGCCGGAACCGGGACCCGAAGACGTCGTCGTGCAGGTCCTCGCGGCGGGAGTCTGCCGGACGGACCTCCACCTCCTCGATGAGGTCAAGGCTGGTACGCACCCGCCCCTGATCCCCGGTCACGAGATCGCGGGCCGGGTCGCGACGATCGGCGCCGATGTGTACACCGCGAAGGTGGGCGACCTGGTCGGGGTGCATTTCGAGCAGCCGTGCGGTCATTGCCGACAATGCCGACGCCAGCGAACGAATCTCTGCGAAGATGGCACGACACTGGGCTTCGACGCGCCAGGCGGCTACGCGGAATTCGTCGTCGCGAAGCAGACCACGATCCTGCCGCTGCCGCCGAACTTCGACGTGGCGTCCGCCGCCCCGTTGGGATGCAGCGGCGCCACCGCGTACCGGGCGGTCGTGGCCCTCGGCCAGGCCGAGGAAGGGGACGTGGTCGTCATCATCGGGGCGGGCGGCGTCGGCCTTTCCGCCGTCCAGATCTCAAAGGCGTACAACGCCCGCGTCTTCGCGATCGAACCGAGGGAGGAGGCAGGTAAGGCCGCTCTCGACTCCGGCGCAGACCGCGCGGTCGGCCCGGGCGAGGCGCGTTCCGCGTTTCGCGACTTCGCAGCCGATGCGGGCGCCGATGTGGCCATCGATTTCGTCGGGACGAAGTCGACGTTCGACCTTGGGCGGTCTGTCCTTGGTCCTGGAGGGCGGTTCGTCGCGGTCGCCCAGGGAAGGGAGACCATTGACGTCGCCGCAAGCGATCTGGTGAACGGCGGCAAAGCGTATCTCGGCGCGTACTCGTCGACGATGGCCGACTTCGCGCGGGCGATTTCGCTCGCCGAGGCGGGTCGTCTCCGGCCTGTCGTTGCTCGAAGGGCGCCGCTCGCGGACGCCGCCGATGTGTTGGACGACCTCCGGGCCGGGAAGATCGTCGGACGCGCGGTGCTGTTCCCAGGACCGATGGATCCGTAGGCGAAGCCAGTCGGGCGCGCCGGCCCCGGTTTTCGGCAGAGGCTTCCGCCTAGGCATGAGCTCGATCCACGCCCCGTCCGGATCCGTGACGTACGCGAGGCGGTCCGTCCCTTCATCGAACGTCTTTACGACGACGCGAAAATCGCCTCGGTGGTCGCGGAGAAACGCGTCGACGTCGGAATCGCGATGGCCAGGTGGTCGAGTTCGTCCCCCTGCGGTACTCACGGTAGCGGCCCCGGGGCGGATACCAGTTCAGCTCGAGACGTTGCGTCCCGCGCGGGGACTTGAGGACCGCGATTTCGCCGCCCGTTTCACGGATTTTCATCCGCCACGTCACCCGCATCCCCAGGACCGTCGTGTAGAAGGCGATCGACCGATCGAGGTCCCGCACCCGAATTCCTGTGTACCGGAATCCCATGATTCGCGCCATCGACAGAACGGCGGTGCAACCAATGAACGTTCACCCGCCGCGTGCGGGTTGGGCTGACTGTGGTCACATCACCTTGCGCACGAGGAAATGGAACAGGTTCCCTTCCTTCCGCTGATCGATGACCGGCTGTCCGGTCTGGTCCGACCACCGGACCATCTCGATGGGCGACGTGGGATCGTCCGTTACGAGGTGGACCACGCCCCCGACCTCGATTCGCGTGAGCAGCTCATTCAACTTCGCGAGGACCGCGGAACACTCGATGCCAATCTCGAACATCTCGTGGTCGGGGAATGCGGCGAAACACCGGACGCGCAACGCGGCGATCTGTTTCGTGAGGCCGTCATGCGCATCCTGAGCCGACCGCAACGACCGGCCGTCCTCCTGGAAGTTCGTCGGTTGCAAGCGCGCGAACCATCCGCTGTCGTAGGAGGCGTCGGTCAACGTCCGAGGCTTCGCCAATACGGCGGTGTTGACCTCAATCAGGATTCCTCGAACGGGCGTGCGGATTGGCCCGAAGTATTTCCCGCTCTCCAGGAATCCGATCGCGGCATTCCG
>VBLZ01000010.1 GCA_005878515.1 Methanobacteriota archaeon
GCTCATGTACATGTTACCTTGGAACCGACGATACGCAGGAAGGAGGCCGCCGGCGCGGACCGATCCTTGCGGGCTCTTGTGGAGGACTTCCTCCCTCAACCCTTCGAGCTTTGCTCGAGCGGTGGCGGGGAGGCTGGCGGCAATCGAATCGACCTCGGGAGAATCGGCCGAGCCGCCCCTCGCTTTCCGAGTGCTCTCCGGTATCAACACGATGATTTCCGGTTTCGGCATCGAGGTCGTGAATGCGCGATCGTGCATTAGCCCTTGCGACCTACCAGAGTTTCGAGGTCGGGCGCGTTGGAACCTAACGGGCAACGACAGGGCCCTTGCTTGGTCCCCCGCCGGTCCTCGCCGCGAGCCACCGCGCGACGACGTCCTCGTGGCCCCGCGCGTATTCGGCCGCTGACACAGACCGCGGATCCTGCCACGATAGTTCTGTGTACCAGGGCGGGACGCGGATCTCATATTCCTTCGGCGGCGTCCCGTCAATGAAGAACCAGATGTCGTAGTGCATTTCTCCGGGGACCATTTTGGACGGATAGAAATCCGTCTCGGACCGCGGTTCGGAATACCGCAACCCGCGAATCCCGAGGGCTTCCTCCCCGACCCGCCGGGCCGCGGTGCGGGGATCCTCGCCGAGTTTCAGGTGCGTCGCCGGTACGGTCCATCCTTTCGCGTGATTCCGCCGGCGATCGGGGTCCAAGCCGGCGAGCGCTTCCCACCGAGGGTCGTCCGCATACTTCCCGAGGAGGATCTGGCGGTCGCGTGTGACGAACAGGTAGGCGCAGACGCACATCCCGCCGGGCGGCAGCTGCTGAAATCCCGAGGGCGGGGCGTGCCTCATCAACCACAGGAATGGACCGGTGCCGGGCATGCGAGAGGGACGGCGCGGACCGAGAAAAGGATTCCCTCGCGTCGGACGCGAGATCGAGACGAAGGACCGCTCGGTGCCGAATGCGCGCCCAAAAGGCTAAGGAGCGGGCCAGAGTCTGCGGTATGGCGCATGCCGACCGACCGCGGGAAACGAAAGTACAAACGTCTCTTCCTCGCCGCCGATCTTCACGGTTCGGAGGTCGTCTTCCGCAAGTTCCTCGCGGCCGCGACGTTCTACGAGGCCGACGCGCTCCTGATCGGAGGCGACGTCACCGCGAAGTCCATCACCCCAATCGTCCAGCAGGACAACGGCCGGTTTCAAACGCGGCTCGCCGGAGCGGTCCGCGACAACCTGTCGGAAGCCGAACTGGCGCCCATCGAGAAAGCAATCGCGGACTCCGGTCCGTATCCGGTCCGGATGACGGAAGACGACTACGCCCGCTTCCGGGCGAATCCGGACAAAGTCGAGTCTCTCTTCACGGACCGGATGATCGACCAAATTCGGCGATGGACCGAGATGGCCGAGAAGCACCTGGCCACGCTCGACATACCACTGTACTGGATCGGAGGCAACGACGACAAAGTCGAGGCCCTCTTGCAAGCCGAATCAACGCCTCACGTCCACTACATCGACGAGAAGGTGGCCCGGTTCGATGAGGACCATGAGATCCTTGGATTTGGATGGACGAATCCTTCGCCGTGGCACACGCCGAGGGAGCTGTCGGAGGATGGCCTCAAGAGACGTCTCGATCCACTTCTTAGCCGCGTGGAGGATCCCGCTCGCTGCATCTACCTGATGCACGCACCTCCCTATGAGACCGGGTTGGACATCGCCCCGAAGCTCGACACGACCACGGACCCGCCACGCCCGGTTGTGCGGGGAGGACAACAGGTCTTGATTCCGGTCGGCAGCACGACTTTTCGTTCCGCGATCCTCGAAACCCAACCGGTCCTCGGGCTCCATGGGCATATCCACGAGACGAAGAACGCCGCGAAACTCAAACGGACCGTGTGTGTGGATCCGGGTTCTGAATATAGCGCAGGGACGCTTCGTGGTGCGATCATCAACCTCGAGCGGGACCGTGTTCTGAGCTATCAGTTCACGACGGGCTGATTGCTGACGCCTCAGCGGATCCGGCGTGACGTCCTAGATTGGCGGGATTTCCTTGTACGCGAGGTCCAGGTTAATTCCGACGCTCCTCAAGTATGCCCGGCGCACGAAGTAGTAGACGGACCAGCCGACGAAGATCGCGAGCATGATGAGGAGCGATTTCACTCCGTCAAACCCGGCCGACAGATTCGCGATGCCCAGGAACGGTTCGACGATGTACAAGTAGAGCATCGCGGCGCTGAACGCTGCGGCGATGGCTCCGCAAATCGTGATGACCGGGATTGGACCGATTTTGTATTTCGCGATCGGGGACGTGCGATACACTTCGCGCCGGGTCCTCGGGAAGATTGCCCCGCCAATTGCGGTCCCGATGTACATGACGGTCGCGACAGCGGTCACGGCAAGGGTATACGTGAGGTAGCCCGGCACCATGTTGTAGATGAACGCGTACAAGTAGCCGCCGAGGATCAAGAAGATGACGTGAGCGTAGACCGGCGTGTGAGTGCGAGGACTCACGTGGCTCACGACCTTAGGCAAGGCCCCGTCGATCGACATGGCGACGGCGACTCGGGTCCATCCGATGATGACGTTGAACACGACCTGCAAGGCGTTGAGCAGGACACCGACGATCATGAGGAACAGGATGATCGGATTGTCGGTGAGCATCATGGCGAGGTTGCTGAACCACGGTGAGATCATGGGCAGGCCGGGAACGAACGAAGCCGCGGCGGCGCCCGATAGCCAGTTTTGGCCGACCGTCTGAATCATCGCGAACGCGAGGACAGCCATCATGACCATGCTGACAAGCCCTCCGCCGAGGTTGATGAACATCTGATTCCGGAGGCTCTGGGCCCCCTGGATTTCGCCGGCCTGTTCTTGCGCATATCCGACCCAGCCGAGGCTCGTGAGAGCCACTGGAGCCACAAGGAGGGTCGTTAGCCAGGCGGCTTCGGTCGTCGGTGTGAAGTAGCCTGAAAGGAGCTGTGCGTACGTGAGACCGCTCGGGCCCACGATCACCTGCGTGGCCCGGTCAAAGCGAGCGGTGAACGTGGACGTCGGGGTGACGAAGAACATCACGACCATGAGGAAGAAGCTCAGGAGGAATCCATACCACATCACCCACTGAATCTTTACGAACCAACGGAAGCTCTTGATCAGTACGGCGGCGGCAATCGTGGAGGTTACCATCGTGGTGATCATCGCACCCATCGGTGTGGCAAACCAAACGCCCCAGTCGATGAACATCTGATTCCCCATCGTGAGGCCGAGTCCGAGGAACATCGGCGAAAGGCCGAGGATCGCGACGAGCCAGCCGCCGAGCGCCTGCCATTGGAGGAAGAACGTGATGATCATTGTGGAAACGATGGCGAACCCGAGCCACGGCTTTAACGTCCGGCTCTGGAAAACGTAGTCACCGCCCGTCCGGGGCATCGCGGAGGCCAGCCCCGCATAGACCACAGCCAGGAACCCGGTGAAGAGCCCGGTGACGATGATCCCAACCCACACGTTGGCGTTCGGGAACACCGACAAGGTGGTGATGTACACCCATGGGAAAATCACCCCGATATTCAGGACGTTGTACGCGAACGCCGAATACGGAGACATGACGCGGACGAGACCCGACGCCCGTCGCGTAAACACCTGAACTTGTGCGGTCGCCTGCGCTCCCCGTCTCGCAAAGACGTCGACTTCGCCCACGGGCCTCGCCCCCGCTCCCGCGCCGGTAACCGGTCGTCCGCTCATCAAGCTTTTGCAGACCGCGATCGACTTGCAACGGGACGCACCGTGCACATCCTTATACGGTCCTTGCGATTCGCGCGAAGCGCGTTGGCTGCGGCGAGCCTCCCACATCCGCCGTTCGGCGTGGCGTCTGAGGCCGCCCACCTCACCCCGTGCGACCATGCCAAGCGGACCGTCCTTCGTGGCTCTCGGCGAAGACGACTTCCTCCGAGAGGCGCGGGCGATCGTCGACGCGGCCCAGGCGCAAGGGACGGCCCTTCGGATTTTAGGGTCCCTTGGGATTTACGCGCATTCGATGCACGTGCCCGAATGCATTTCGGTCTTCCACCGCGTGGGGCGCATCAGCGAGGGCACGCCCCTATTTACAGACCTCGACCTGATGGGGTACGCGAGTCAAGGCCGCTCGATCAGCCGCGTGTTCGACGATCTTGGATTCAGGCCGGACGACATGATCAACGGTTTCTTCGGCGACCGACGGCTCGTGTACTACGAGGGCAAAAATCGGTTCCACGTCGACGTCTTCCTCGACAAGCTCGAATTCAGCCACGACGTCTTGTTCGGAAAGAAACCCGGGAACGGGCGGCTGGAGCTCGACTCCCCCACGATCTCGCTCACGGACATGGTCCTCGAGAAGCTGCAGATCCACCAGATCGGTCGGAAGGATCTCGTGGACCTGATCGTGCTGTTCCTCGGGCACGACGTGAAACCCTCGGCCGACGGGGATCGGGAGGCGATCGACGCCGACCATATCGCCAATCTCCTCGCGGACGACTGGGGTTTCTGGTACGAATCGACGCAGAACCTCAAGAAGTCGAGACAGCTGCTCGGCAACTTCGTGGCGGAGGGGAAGATCCCCACCGACTTTGCGGCTCGGATCGAGAATCGGATTGGAAAACTCGAGGCCGCGCTTCGGTCCGTCCCGAAGGGGCGGCACTGGGAGAAGAGGGCCAAGGTTGGCACCGCAAAACCGTGGTTCCGAGAGGTCGAGGAAATCGTCCGCTAGGTCCGCCTGGTCAGCCGTTTTCATCGTAGGCCTGTTGCAGCCAACCCAGCACTTCGGAATCGACCTCATCAGGCGCCTTTAGTTCAATCTGGACTTGCATCGTCTCTTGGATTCTCGACGGTTGCAGGCGTCCTCCCGGCTTTCGCCCCTCGAGCCGAAGGCCGAGATCGACGCGGTTCTTCGTCGTCGGTCGGATCCGCGCGAAGGTCCTCCGCTGCGATACGAGCGAGACGTAGGTCTTGCGCGCCTGGATCGTGACCTCGCCAAGGCCTGAGGCAGCGTCGATTATTGCATCGAAAATCGGTCGCAACTTCGGCCGATCCGCGTACTGTCCGTCAATGAGTTCGTCCGCGGTAGCGAGCAGAAAGTCCGGGTAGCCAAACCGCTCCATCACCAGAAGCGACTGCGCGTAGCCGGTCACGCCCTGCTTCGTGAGCCAAGCCCGGAGGGCTCCTTCATCGTCCAGTCTCTCCCGCTTGATACGTCGATTCCAAGCATCCACGCCCTCTCCCGTGCGCTCCTTCAGGAGTCGGGCCGACATGTCTTTCATCCCATGCCAATCACGCGTTTGGGCCATCGACATCTCCGTCCATAGAGCCGCCGCCAATGGGGGATCGCAGGGGTCTACGAAAGAGCTTTCGCGGGTCGCATGGGTTGAGATCTCGCTTGGAGCACGTGTTTGGTCTTGAGGACCTTCGCGGAATTCAGGTCAGCCCTCCCCCCAAAGAGATCCCGGAAGCCCCGTGGGACTCGCCCCCGAACGACTAAAATAAGCAATATGTTAAATAACCAGTGTGTTATACAGTGCCGGAGAAGGAAACTATGATCGAGAAACTGACGCACGTTCCGATCGTCGTGAGCGACCAAGACAAAGCCCTGAAATTCTACACCGAGGTGCTCGGGTTCGAAAAGCGGGCGGACTACCAGAATCCTGGGAACCCCCGCTGGCTGACCGTGGCGCCGAAGGGGACCGACGTCGAGCTAATCCTGTTCGAAGGTCGGTACACGCTGGATCCTCGCGCGCCGCCCGAAGCGGGGAGCGGAGGCAATCACTTCGTTTTCAGGACGAACGATTGCCGCAAGGACTTCGAGATCTTCAAGGCGCGCGGACTGAAGTTCAAGGACCCCGCGCCCGTCGAGGCGAACTACGGCATCGCGGCCTACTTCACCGACCCGGACGGCAACCACCTCACGCTGCTCCAGCCGGGTCCCGTGCCGGCCCAGAGCCAGCGGAAGGCATGATCCCGTGCTCGGGATGAAGCATTACCCGAAGGACTACATCGCGGCGTGTCGCGCGAGGGTCGATGCCGACCTGCGCGCGTACCGAAGCCAGGTCGGCAAGACGCCCTCCAAGGAATTCGAGGCCCGCTTCTTCAACGACCAAGTCCTCCTCTTGGACTACATGTTCGTGCACCGGCTCTCCGGCATCGAGGGCAAGGACGGCAACCCGCTGAACGAGGTCCGCGTCCTGTGCAACTCGATCCTGCTCAACCGGGGCAAGCTGCAAGTCGACAAGCTCCCAGAGTGGCCGAACTCGGCCGTTGCGGGAATCAAGCTCCCCCCGGAGAAGTCCGTGCTGAAGCTCAAATCGAGTGACGAGGTCCGGTTGAGTGAAGCTGACTTCGAGCGCCTCTCCAAAGCCTTTTTCGCCGAGCTCGAGAAGAAGTTCGGGTGAGGACAACCGTGACGACGAACGTCTTCCTCGCGATCTCAGACCCGACGCGCCGCGCGGTCCTCGACCTGCTTGCAACCGGCAGCCGGAAGGCAGGCGATATCGCCGCCCGGTTCCGGCACCTCACGCAGCCCGCCGTGTCCCGCCACCTCAAGGTCCTCCGCGAGGCGGGCCTCGTGAATGTCGAGGTGAATGCGCAGCAGAGGATCTACGAGTTGAAACCGGAGGGACTCACGGAACTCTACGAGTGGGTCGCGAAGTACCAAGCGATGTGGCCCGATACCCTCGAGGCCCTGGAACGGTATCTCGATGCCCGGGCGGTCCGTCAAAAGCCGAAGGGGAAGAAGCGATGACGAGCGGAATCCTTCAAATGGATCCGAGGTCCCTGCGCGAGAAGCGAGCGGCGGTTTGAATATGCACCGACAGGTATCACGGCACGCGGATCCGGGAGACCGAGTCCTAGTGACGACGCCTCACTCCTCGCGGGCGGGCACCCTGACGTTCGAGGGGGACTACGCCACCATTAGCTTCGAGCGACGCATCCGCCACCCGATCCAGGTCGTGTGGGAAGCGCTGACCGAGTCCGAGCACCTCGCGCGCTGGTATATGACAAGGGCTCACCTCGAAGCGCGCGAAGGAGGCAGCATCGACTACTGGAGCGGGCCCGCCCAGTACCATGTGACGGGGAAGATCCTCACGTGGCAGCCGCCGAGGGTCTTCGAGCACGAATGGAACGTCGAGCCCCGGAAGGAGCTCCCGAAGGGCGAGAAAAGCATCGTCCGCTGGGAGCTAACCCCGGATGGCGAGGGCACGATCCTCCGGATCACCCACAAGCGGCTCACGCGCCCGACCGCGATCGGCTTCACATCGGGCATCCACGCCTTCCTCGACCGGCTCGAGGACGAACTCGACGACGTACCGCTCGTGGACTGGCGCACCCGCGTCGACGAGGTCCGGGCGAACTACCCGGGCTGGGAGGCGCGCCGATAGGACGAATCGTTCCTCGCCGCAGCCTAGGCCTTGCGCCGTTTGGTGTTCCGTTTCGGGCGCGCGGTCCCCGTTCGCTTGGCTCGGCTCGCCTTGTCAGCGGGTCGGTACACCAGCTTGACGACGCCTTTGCTGAAAGTCGTTGACTCGACGAGCTTCAGGCTCGCCTGGCTTCCTTCGTCGAAGAGGCGCTTTCCTTGACCCAAGACAAGCGGGTAGACGAGCAACCGGAATTCGTCGATCAGGCCGTGCGGCAGCAGAGACCGTATCAGGCCGGGACTCCCGTGGATCACGATGTCCTGCCCCGGCTGCTGTTTCAACTTCGAGACTTCGGCCGCAAGATCGCCCTTGATCAAGTGCGAGTTGTTCCACGCGAGTTTCTTCAAGGTCCTCGACGCGACGAACTTCGGCATGCTGTTGAACTGGTCCGCGAACCCGTCCGGGTCTTTCCGGCCGGGCCAAGCTGCCGCGAACCCCTCATACGTCACACGCCCCAGGAGGAGCGCGTCCGAGGCGCGGGTCTCGTCGAGCTTGAACTTCTGGGTCTCCTCGCTCCAGAATGGGAAGCTCCACTTCTCGGGCGACTCGACGACGCCGTCCAGCGACACGAACAGGGTGGCGGCCAAGGTGCGCGTTCCAGGCAATTGACTCACTTCCGTCCGAGCAACCGAAGACCAATACTTCAGTCTTCGGGGAGGCCGAGCGGCAAGGTCATGAATCGGAACTCGATGAACCGGCCACAGTGGGCGCCGCATTGGAGCCAATCCAGGAAGGCCGTGCGGGATCCCCTCCGGCCCTGCGCCGTGTGATCACGCTCCGCCACGCGGTCGCCATCTACGTCAGTTCGCTCCTCGGATCGGGCATCTTCGTCATCCCTGGACTTGCGGCTCGGATCGCCGGCCCCGCGTCGATCGTCTCGTGGATGTTGTTGTCGCTCGCGAGCTATCCGTTCGCCTACACCTTCGCGAAGCTCTCAGCCAAGCGACCGGAATCCGGAGGAATCTACGCCTTCGCGCGAGACGGCATCGGCCTCAGCGCCGGGGCGGCGACTGCTTGGCTCTTTCTGGCGTGGGCCGTCCTCGGCGCCCCCGCGGCGACCGTCGCGGCGGCGTCCTACCTCGCCTTTGTCCTCCCCTTTACCCGGCTTGACATCTACCTCGCGGCCGCGAGCATCCTCATCCTGGCGTTCGTGGTCAACTACGTCGGCATCCGCTTCACCGGGCGCGTGCAACTCGCCACGGTGGCCGCCATTCTCGTCGCCCTCGTCATCGCGGTCGTCGCATCCGCCCCGAGAGTCCGACCGGCCAACTACACGCCGTTCCTCCCGAGCGGGCTGGGTTCGATCGGCACGGCGGCCGCCCTGATTGTCTGGTCCTACCTGGGGTACGAGAACACCTCCAACGTGGCGGAGGAATTCAGGAATCCGGAGCGGGATTTCCACCGCAGCGTGGTCATCAGCGTCTTCCTGATCAGCGGCCTCTACCTCGCCATTGCCGTCGTCACGGTCGGCACCGGCGCATACATGGTCGGGGGCGGGGCCACCCCCT
>VBLZ01000214.1 GCA_005878515.1 Methanobacteriota archaeon
CGCGCTCACGAAATGGGACATCGAAGACGCGTTCGCGAACCTCGTCGACGTCGACTACCCGCTCGCGTGGTCCGCCGAGTCCCGACAATCGGTCGACCTGGCGTGGGGTGCCGTCCTGACGCGCTTCGTCTCAATCGCATCGAAACAGCTCGGACGGGACTTCCTCTCCGTGGGCCGGGTTCAGAGCCCGACGCTCGCACTGATCGTGGACCGGGAGCGAGAGATCGAGAACTTCGTCCCGCAGGATTTCTGGACCGTGCACGCGAAATTCCGGAAAGACATCAACGGAGCTCCCGTCGAGTTCGAGACGAATCACGAGCACGGCCCGTTCTGGGCGCGGAGCGAAACCGAGGCCGTCATGGCTCAGGCGGAGGCCGCGGCGCAAGGGATCGTCCGCGAGTATCTTCAGAACGAACGCGAGGAACGGCCCCCGCCGCCCTTCAACACGACGATGTTCGTCGCGGAAGCGAACCGGATGGGATTCGGGGCGGCACAGGCCATGCGGATCGCGGAAGATCTCTATCAGTCCGGATTCATCTCGTACCCGCGCACCGACAACACGGTCTACCCGTCGACGGTGAACCTTCGGTCCGTCTTGGAGAAGTTGGTCGATTCGCCGTTCGGCGCCGAGGCCCGCGAGCTCGCGGGCCAAGAGCGCATCGTCCCGAGCCGCGGTCGGACGGAAGCGACCGACCATCCGCCCATCTACCCGGTACAGGGCGCGGGACGGGACAAGGTCAAGCGCGACGACCACTGGCGGATTTACGAGCTCGTCGTTCGGCGCTTCTTCGCGACCGTGGCGCCCAACGCCGTCGCAGAGGTCGCCGACGCGAAGATCGAGCTCGGAGGCCAGCTGTTCCTGGCGGAAGGCTACCGGATGAGGGAACTCGGATGGCGCAAGTACTATCCGTACTGGACCGTCCGCGAGGCGATCTTGCCGCCCTTGGCCGTCGACGAGGCCCTCGACCGCGTGGGCCCGGTCGCGCTCCAGGAAGACCGGACGAAACCACCGGGCCGGTACAGCGAAGGGTCCCTGATCCAAGAAATGGAACGCCTCGGCCTCGGGACGAAGTCCACGCGGCACGAGATCCTCAAGAAGCTCTACGACCGCAAGTTCATCGAGGGGAAGTATCCGAGACCGACGACCAGCGGGCGGGCGCTCATCGAGGCGTTGGAGGATCACGCGGAGCGGATTACCCAACCCGAGATGACCGCGCACCTCGAGGCGGACATGGAGGGAATCGCGACCGGCGTACGGGCTCGGGAAGACGTCGTCCGGGAGTCCCAGCAGATGCTCAGCGAGGTCCTCGAGACACTCGAGGCGAACCGCGAGGCGATCGGACAGGAGATCGAGGCCGCCTTGCGGGAACAGAACTACATCGGCAAGTGCAACGTCTGCAAGGAGGGGAACCTCACGGTCGTCCGGTCCCGGCGGGGGAACCGATTCCTCGGGTGCGACCGGTATCCCGCATGCCGAAACACGCATCCCTTGCCGCAGATCGGGATCATCCAAGGCGCGGAGGAGAACTGTCCCGAATGCGGCGCGCCGATGATTAAGCACACGGACCGCGGCCGCACGACGACGTACTGCGTCGCATCCGATTGTCCATCGGTCCGGGAGAAGAACTTCATCGGCCGCTGCGAAAAATGCGGGGATGGAGAACTCATGATCCGCCACGGGACGTACGGAAAGCGGTTCGTTGGCTGCTCGAAGTATCCCGGTTGTGATAACTCGTACCCGCTCCCCCAGCGGGGCCTCATCGTCCCGACGGAGGAGCGTTGCAACGCGTGCGGTCACCCGGTCATCAAGGTGATCATGCGAGGTCGACCGCCCTGGGTCCTCTGCCTGAACATGAAGTGCCCGACGAAAGAGGGCAAAGGTCGCAGGAAAAGCAAAGGCGGGCCGAAGAAAGCGACCCGCAAGCGGAAGGCCAAACCCGTCGAGGTCGTCGCGGACATCGCAACCGGCTAGGGCGACGCCATGAACCGCGTGAACTCGGCGAGGCTCCGCGGGCGCAAGGTGAAGTTCGTCTGCTTTTCCTCGCCAATCGTCGACACTGCGGTCTTGCCATAGTGGTGGCCCGGGCACACGACCAGGTCATCGTCCATCTTCTGGACCTTGTTGAACAACGAGTCGTACATGTCCCCGACGCTCGATCCGGGTAGATCCACCCGACCGCAGTCCCCGACGAAGAGGCAGTCGCCCGTGAAGACCCGCCCCGCAACGATGAAGCAACACGAGTCCGGCGAATGGCCCGGGGTGTGCACGACTTTTACCTTGAGTTCCCCAACGGAAACGATCGTACCGTCCTCCAGGACCAGGTCTTTCCGGACGTTGCTGAGCCGATGGGCCGCGATCTTCCCTCCCGTCTCGTCCGCGAGCCGCTCGTTGTCGAAGATGTGGTCGACGTGGTGATGCGTGTTGAAGATCAGTGCGATTGAGTAGCCGTGCTCCGCAGCGGCTTTCTGAAGGACGCGCGCGTCAAAGCTCGGATCGAATACGGCCGCGACCTTCGTGGCGGGGTCCCCGATGACATATCCGAAGTTCGCCATCGAGCCAATCAGGTGCTGTTCGAACCACATCCGGGCGCGAGACGCGGCCGCGGGCCAAGAGCCTTTCCTTCATCGACGCCGGTTCTGCGCGGCGTATGCTCGCGCCCAGTATTCTTGCCAGGCGCGCGCGTTGTCTTCCCACGCCTTCCGAATCCGGTCCCGGACCTTCATGCGGTGCGT
>VBLZ01000215.1 GCA_005878515.1 Methanobacteriota archaeon
TCCCGGTTACCTCGATCTCTATCCCGGGCGGCGCTCCCGGGACGGGCGTCGCCAGGGCGGTGAGGAGGTCATCGACTTCTTCGTCGCTCGGCGGCATCATCTTGATCGCCTCGGCCGTCACCAGGGTCGCCTCGCCGGCGGGCAACAGATCCGCTTCCGGCATCCCTGCAATGCGGAGCGCGATTCCGCGGCGGGCGTCCTCGAGTCGGCCCAGGTGGCTCACGGCCGTGGTGGCAAGGGCAATCGCAACGACGACCGCCCCAATAAGCGAAGCCGCGTACGCCTGCGACGAGACGGCCGGGGAGAACCACGCAGAGGTCGTCCCGCTTGCCGTCGCGATGGCGAAAACGGCCATGACCGCGAAGACGGCCGCGAAGGCCGAATGGATGAGGAGCGTGCGGGATGGCAAAGCGGTCCCTCCGACATTTCTTCGGTTTGTCTGGGGCTATTAAAGGCCGGGCCGCACTTTCTCGCAGGCGATAGATTTGGGAGCGCGTGCGTCTGCTCGCTTCTATCATCCGTGACAATCACCCTGGAGAAACAGGCCGTCCCCCACGAGACGCGGGGCCTCCAAACAACTTACAAATAGCCTCGGCCGCATGGGGCGGACGTGCTGGACATCCGGCTCGTGCGGGAGAACCCGGAGCTCATCCGCAAAGACCTCGCAAAGCGCAATGCAACGGACAAAGCGAAACTCCTCGCCGACGTCATCCGGTGGGATCAGGAGTGGCGAAAGGCGCTCGCGGAAGCGGATCACCTGAAACGGCGCCGCAACGAGATCACGCGGGACATCGCCGAAGCGAAGAAGGCCGGCAAGTCGACGGAGAAGCTCCGCAAGGAGGCGGCCGGCCTCCCGAAGAAGATCGACGCGCTCGATAAGACGATCGACGGACTCGCCGCGAAGGTCCGCGAGGGTCTCCTCCGTTTGCCGAACATCCTCCATGAGAGCGTCCCCGTCGGCAAGGACGACACGGAGAACGTCGAGGTCTCTCGATGGGGCACCCCGCGGAAGCTCGACTTCGAGTTGAAGTCCCACGGCGAGCTGCTCGAGGCGCTGCGTCTCGCCGACTTCGAACGCGCGCGGAAGGTCGCAGGTGCTGGCTTCGTCTATCTCCTCGGAGACCTCGTTCGCCTCGACCAGGCGTTGCTCACGTTCGCCCTCGACTACATGTTGAAGCAGGGCTTCACGCCGGTCTTCCCGCCGTTCATGATGCGCCGCGCGGCCTACGAGGGCGTCGTCGACCTCGGGGACTTCGAGACGGTCATGTACAAGATCGACGGCGAGGACCTCTTTCTGATCGCGACGTCGGAACATCCGATGGGCGCGATGCACATGGACGAGATCATCGACGAGGCGGACCTGCCAATCGCGCTGACCGGTCTCGCGACGCAGTTCCGGCGGGAGATCGGCGGCCACGGCGTCGACACGAAAGGCTTCTTCCGGATGCACCAGTTCAACAAGGTCGAGCAGTTCGTCTTCTGCCGGCCGGAGGACAGCTGGACGTGGCACGAGAAACTCCGCGCGAACGGCGAGGGGATCTACCGCGCCCTCGAGATCCCGTACCGCGTCGTGAACGTCTGCACGGGGGACATCGGCACGGTCGCCGCGAAGAAGTACGACATCGAGGGCTGGTTTCCCCGGCAGAATGCGTACCGCGAGGTGATCAGCTGCAGCAATTGCACGGACTACCAGGCGCGCCGGCTGAACACCCGCGCGGGCAAAGTCGGCGGGGACAAGTTCTTCCCACACACGCTGAACTCGACCGCGATGGCGACGTCCCGCGGCCTGGTCGCGGTCCTGGAGAACTATCAGCAGGCCGATGGCTCCGTCGTCGTGCCGAAGGTGTTGCAGCCGTTCATGAACGGACAGGAAGTCATCCGCGCGCCTACGTGAGCGCGCTAGGGAAATGATTCTCCAACGAGTCGCTCGGCCTCCTTCCAGAGTCGGTCTTGAATGTCGGGATCGTGCGAGTACTCGTTCGATTGCGAAATCTTCGCGCCCTTGAAGAAGCGACCCGTGACTCCTTCGAGCTCCGGCGAGGAGGCCAGGTACGCGACCGCTTGCGCGGCCTGGTCCGGCGATCGTGACGCGAGCCCAACGACGAGTCGCGCGGGAGCGGCGAGCTCGCGCATCAGGTGCGATTTCATGAGACCCGGGTGAACGACATTCGCGAAGACCCTCGTCCCTTCGAGGCGTCGCGCGAGGGCGAACGTGAACAGGAGATCCGCCATTTTCGACGCTCCGAACGCATGGAGGGGCCGCCAGTTCGCCTTGATCTGTAGGTCGTCGAAGTCCAGCTCGGTCGTCGTTGGCGCGGCGACGGTGATCACGCGCGAGGGCGCGCCGGCACGAAGCGCCGGCACGACGAGGTTCGTGAGCAGGAACGGACCGAGGAAGTTCGTGGCAAACATCAGTTCGAACCCGTCGGCGGTCTCAATTCGCCGTCGCTTGAACACGGCCGCGGTGTGGACAAGGACATCGAGCCGATCGTGCGATCCTCCAAACAACTTCACCAAGGCCCGAAC
>VBLZ01000216.1 GCA_005878515.1 Methanobacteriota archaeon
GCGTATTGTACGTCGAAATAATCGGAGATCATCGGGGACCACACGAGTCCCGCCTCGATTCCCATGCCGAAGTCGCCGGTGCCAATCGCCGCCTTGGCCCGATTCACGGCGCCGGTGAGGGCTTCGTCTCCGAACGGCTGCTCGGGGACATCGGTCCGCACGCGCACACCCTGCACGCGGGCTCGCAGCGACAGGCCCGCCATCACCCGGCGGACCGCCCGGACCTTGACCGGGTTGTCCGTGCCGACCCGCACGCGCAGCGGCGTCAGGCGCCGGCCGGTGCGGTCGATCACCCCGGCTCGAATCCGTCGGGAGGCGATCGGCAGACCGTCTTGCGCGAGGAGCATGGGCACCGCGCGGATTTCGAGGGGGCGTAGCCCCTTTGCCGCCCGGGTCTCGTTCAGGGCGATCGCGACCGGATGGCGTTCGGCCGACACGACGATCACGTCGAGATCGGGGAGGTCGTCCGCCGGGCCGTATGGATCGTCGATCGGCTCGATCTTCGCCGGACCCCACTTTCGCGCGGTCAGGAAACGCTTGAGATTCCGCTCGCGGGCGGCGTACGGATTCACGCCGCTCCGCGACTCGCGGGCGAACCGGTCCGTCGTCAGGCCGATCAACACGCGCTCCGGCCGGCCTTCGAACGCGGTGCGCAAGAGCGCTTCGTGGCCCTTGTGCAGGATGTCGAACGTCCCCCCGAGGACGACCCGCATCGCCGGCCCATCCGGTCCGCGCGATATAAGCGTGCTCACGGAGTCAGACGGCCTTCGTGGATCGCGATCAAGTCGGAGTACACCGCGAACGCGGTTTGGCGCAAGCCCGGATCCCGCTCGACAATCTGAAGTTCCCTGAGCATGTCGGTCCGCACGACGAGCGAACTCGAGGTGCCATTCACCGAGAACAGCGGATGATCCGGGCCGATCGCCTCGAGGGACACGGACGCTCGCACGGCACGTCCTTCGCGCCATCCCCGGGCGACCTGCTTCATGCGCTTCCCCTCCGCCCCTGCGGTAGGAACCGCGTCGGCTGGCATCGTTGAGACCCCTTGCCGCGGGACCCGCTCGGGTCGCAGCCCGCCGCCCATTAGCACGTTCGCGAGGAGACACGCCTTCATGGTCGCATCCCATCCGTCGAGGTCCATCGACGGATCCGTCTCGAGGAATCCGATTCGCCGCGCCGCCTCGACGCCGTCCGCATAGGTCCGCCCGGCCTCGATCTCGGAGAGGATAAGGTTCGTGGTGCTGTTGAGGACGCCTTCGAATGATTCGATCCGTGCTCCGCGAAGCACCTCTTGAAACAGGTTGAATACGGGCGCCCCATCCATCACGGTCCCTTCGTAGCGAAATCCGACGCGGTTCTCGCGGGCAACCTCGCGCAGGCGACGATAGTGGTACACGACCGGGCCTTTGTTCGCGGTGATCAAATGCTTCCCAGTGTGCAGCGCCGCGAGCCCGTGTTCGACGGCGACCTGTCGGGGACCAATCCGAAGGGGTGTGAGCTCGATCACAATGTCGGCCCGAGCCTGGCGGATGTATTCCGGTGCCGGTCGCGAGATCCCGCGGCCGCACGATTCGAGGGGGACGCCCGCGTCGGCCAGGCGGAGCGCCTTCCGCAAATCGATCCCGCGCGGATTCTCGACGGAGCCGTGACGCGCCGTGAGAATCGCGACGATGGACGCGTCGAGTCCGAACGCGCGGGCCAACTCGGACCGCCGCTCGAGAAGGAGTCGCGTGAACTCCCGGCCCACATTCCCGAAACCGACGAGGACGATCCGGCGCCGCATTCGGTTCCGCCTTCAGATCTCGAGGACTTTTCCCGCCCCTTGCCGCGCGGCGGCGACGACCACGAATTCGGCCAGCGCGGCATCCTGCACCCCGACGCCGGTCAGGTCGGCGACCGTGATTTCGTCATCCGAGGTTCGACCGGGCTTCACTCCCGCCGCAATCTCGCCGAGCTCCGCGTAGACGTCCGCGGCGCGGAACACGCCCGCCTCGACGGCATGATGGATTTCCCCCAGGCGGATGCATTGATCGAGGCGATCCGCGACGACCTTGTCGGCTTTTTCGAGCACCCGGACGTCCAGCTCCTGCTTGTCCGGACTGTCCGCGCCGACGGCCGTGATGTGCGTCCCGGGCACGACCCATTCGGCGTGAACGAGCGGCTCGCGAGATGGGGTCACCGTAACGACGACGTCGGATCCGCGCACCGCCTGTTCGACCGTCTTCGCCGGGAGCACCCGAATGCTGTGACGCTTCTCCATCTCCTGCGCGTAGCGGCTCGCCTTCGCCTCGGACCGCCCGAATGCGATGACCCGCTCTGGCTTCCTCACGCCGAGGATCGCGTCGAGCTGGAAGCGCGCCTGTGTCCCGACCCCGACGATCCCGACC
>VBLZ01000223.1 GCA_005878515.1 Methanobacteriota archaeon
GGCTCATGACGATTCCTGCAAGCGTCCCTCGGAACAGGACCGGGTTCACTTCGCCCGAGACCCACCGGGGGTACAGGAAGAACAACAAGAATGTGAGGATCGCCAGGCACGTGCCGCCCAACCCCACGGCCAAGGCGCGGTTTTCCTTTGCGGTCTGGACGTCGATGCCTCGGCCGTTCCCGGCTGCTCCGCCCAATCTCCATGGGCGCGTCGAACGGTGCCCTCTCCCCGTGCACCGCCGAGGAACCGAAGGCTCCTAGATAAGGGGCGGCTGGGGTTTGGCCCCTGCCGCGAATGAGGTCCGAGCCAACCCTCAAATAACGGGATGGGTCATCCTAACGCGTGAAGAATCTCGATGACGTCATCTCCGAGATCGAGGGCCGGTTGGACGAGAAGGACGAGGTCCGGGAGCTGACGATCAAATCCTCCCGCACGATCGCCCGACTGAGCGGGAGCGCGATTCAAGCGATGCATCGCGGGCACGATGTCGGCACGGCTCTCCAGGAGACCCGGGAGGAGATCCTGAAGCTGCGGAGCCTCTTGAAGGACCATCCGGACCTGTACCACACCGGGACCGTTGAGAACGCGATGCAGGAAGCGGGCGAGGCGTTCCTCGTCCACGCGATTCTGGAACAGGATCCCCTTCCCAGTCCGAAGGAACTGGGCCTCACGGACACCGCATACCTCCTCGGCCTCGGTGATGTCGTCGGGGAGTTGCGCCGGTTCGCGCTCGAACATCTCCGTCGCGGGGATGTGAAGCAAGCGTCTGGCTACCTCGAGAAGATGGAGCGGATCCTGGACTCCCTCATGCGCTTCGATTATCCGACAGCCTTGGTCGCCCTGAAGCGCAAGCAGGATGTCGCGCGCAGCCTGATTGAAAAGACACGGGGTGAAGTCGCGGTTGCCTCTCGCAGCCAGGAGCTCGCCGACAAGCTTGACGCGGTCCGCGAGAAACTCTGAGACGCAGTAACCGGTTCGAACACAACAACGCTATAGCGCTCGTCGCACCTGCGGGTGCGAAAGCTACGACTGCCTCGCCGCCACTCCCAGCTCGGATCGGGATCCACTGGTGGGCGAAGAGGCTCGTCTGGTACGAGGTTCAGAGGACTCTGTTCTGGTCCGCGCTCATGCTGTTCTTCTTGTACAACGCGCAGTGGGCTCGTCTCGAGCCGATTTGGGCGCTCGCCGCCCTGGGCGCGGCGACTCCCTTCGGGCCCGTACTCGGGTTGTTTCGGGCGCGGCGTGTCGCGGTGAAGTGCGGAGTTGCGGGCGTCTACCGAACGGAACCGACGACGGTCGGGCGTATGCTTCTGGCACTTTTCTTGATCGTGGGGCTAATTATCGGTTTCACGCTGGGCCCCATGTACCTTCACTTCACCACGGGCGTCGACATCGTCTCGATCTGGATGGCTGTGTTGATTCCCCTCACCTTCGCGCTCGTCGGTCTCCTCCTCTTCGCTCCCGTCGGGACCATCCTCTTCGAGCGTCGGAGAGGATTTCACCTGTGGGTCCTTGGGACGCCATCCATCTGGATATCCGATCAGTTCGAGTTCCGCCGGCTCGCCGTCGGCGACCGCCCATCCGTGAGCTGACCTTCGACCGCACGGGCCCGGCGTGTTCGTTATCAGCCTCGATTCCGGGGTCGGAATTCATTTAAAAAGCCGCAGGCATCGAATCGCGCATTCTTCCCGGCGAGGCCCCACCCTCCCGACGGAGGGCCGGTCGGCAGGGGGAACATCACCATGGCGGACATCGAGAGAGTACCGAGCGGGATTCCTGGACTCGACGATCTGATCGAAGGCGGATTCTGGCCCAAGTCGACGGTCGTCATCCTGGGCTCGAGCGGGACGGGCAAATCCACGTTCGCGATCCAATTCCTGATGGAAGGCATCGAGCAAGGCGAACAAGCTCTCTACGTGACCCTCGAGGAGCCTCCCGAGCAGATCATGCGGGAGGCCGACCTCATGGGCTTCGACATGCGCAAGTACTACGAAAAGAGCCTGTTCTTCATCCACCTCAAAGGCCGCAATTTCAAGAAG
>VBLZ01000224.1 GCA_005878515.1 Methanobacteriota archaeon
ACCAGTCCACGCTGATCGGACCTTTGCGCCTCAGCTCGTCGACGATGATGGGCTTCTTGTAGTACCGGTTGCCGTACGACCGGACGAGGCCGGAGATCTCCGTCCCATCGATGTTCTCCGCGAAGTACGTGGCCATGTCGCCGCGGTACTGTTCGCCGTCGACCGGGATGTCGATCCCGATCTCCTCTTGGAATTTGATCCACTCGGCGGTCGCCTTCTCCTCCAGCGCGCGAAGGCCTTCCTCGGACAACTCGCCCTTGGACGCCTTCGTCCGGGCGCGCATCAGGTACTCGGGTTTCGGGAACGATCCGACGCTCGTCGTCAGGAGGGCGGTCAGGCGGCGACCCCCACGTTGCGGGCGGCCGTCGACAAGATCCGGAGCTTCTCGCGCGCCCGCGCGCGAGGCAGGAACTCGAGGCCGTTCGATGGAGCGAGGAACGACGCCTTCAGATTGATCTGGTCCTTCAGCTCGAGAACCTTCTTTGCGATCTCCGCCGGGTCTTCTTTCTTTGTGTTGCGGGCGTCCACCAGACCGAGGACGAGCGGTTTTTTCGAGCCATGCTTCGCAATCGCGGGCCAAGTCGCGGCCCCTTGGACCAAGTCGAGACCAAGCACGTCGGCGGGGCCTTCGACGAGTTCCTCGTAGACCTTCGAGACCTCCCCGAAGTAGGTGAATAGGGTCAGCGCCGCGGAACCCTTGCGGGCGCGGATTCGCTCGAGGCCCTCGACGGCGAGCGGGAGGTCGTCCGGATTCCGGGTAAGAATCGGCTCGTCCACTTGGATGTGCGCCGCGCCCGCCCGGACCAGATTGGAGGCCTCCTCCCCCAGGGCGTTCGCGAGGTCGAGGGTCAGCCTCTTCTTGTTGCGGTAGTGCTCGTCAAGCGCGAGAGATGCGAGGGTGAGCGGCCCCGTGAGGACCGCTTTCACGACTGCCTTCGAATTCGCCCGTGCGAACTTCCATTCGTCCGCGAGGATGGGCTCCTTCCATGCGACCGGCCCTCGGACCACGGGCTGGCGATAGTAGGTGTTCGTGTCGAAATACCGCGCGAGGCCGTTGATCTCGACGGACGCGAGTCGACGCGCGATGTGGCTTTGGCTGTCGTACCATGAGATCTGGCCATCCGTGACGACGTCGATTCCGGCATCGTTCTGTTCCTTCAGGACGGCCTTCACGACGTCCCGCTCCGCGCCTCGCAGGTCATCGGTGCCGATCTCACCCTTGTCGAATCGGGCGATCGCCCGCCGCAGCGATTGCTCTTCGAAGGTGTCGCCAACCCTGGGATAATTCCCGACGACCGTGGTTTGGACCAAGTTTGGAGCCTCCCGGCGGTGGGTACGAAAACGGATAATGGGAATAGTATAAAAGGTCTACAATTCCGATACGAATATCGCGGACGCAGCCGCCGGGTCACTTCTCGACCTGCTCTTCGAGCAGCTTCACTTCGCCTTGGAGGTTGATGTGGTAGAATCCTTCCAGATCCTTGTAGCCGATCTCCTCCATGTGTAAGCAGTCCACCGGGCAGACGTCAACGCACTGCTGACATCCGATACACTTCGTGTAGTCGAACTCCGGGATCACGATCGGCTTGCCTTTCCGATCGTTCGGGCCGTCGAGCATGTCGATGCATCGGGTCGGACACTCGCGCTCGCACTTGCGGCATCCGATGCAGACGTCGACCTCGAGGATCGGATGCTCCCCGATCCGGTTGATCAACACGATCTCCTTGTCCGAGTTCTCCTTCGGCATCCGCAGCTCGTCCGCGCGGTAGTACAGGTCCTCGCGCGCATAGTCGGCGAGCTCAAATTCTTGGGTGAAGTTCCACGCGTCCGTCGGGCAGTATTCCATGCAGTTCCCGCAGAACAGGCAATGTCCGACGTCGACGGCGGGCCTCCGGATGATCTTCTTCATCTCATCGAGTTGGGCTCGACTCGGGTGAAGATACTCGGAGGTCGGTTCGACCTCGTAGAACTCGAAGTAGATGCACTCGTTCGGGCAGACTTTCGCGCACAGCTCGCAGCCGATGCACTTGAACCAGTCGATGCTGTGCTGCCCGCGAAACGCGACAGGGAGTTCGACCTTCTGATAGGGATACAGATGGGTGACGGGCTTGCGGCCCCCGGGGATGAGACGGTTGATCCCGGGCATCGTGACCAACGCTTGCTTGATCGTCGCGAGGAGCGGGCGGACGGTGCCCCCGATCGTGCCGACCTTCGGGCCCGATTTAGCTTCGGACTTGCGGGACTTCATAGGTGTACTCGCCCTTCTGCATGTCCATCAGCTGGCCCTCGCGCGCGCTGACGAGTCGGCCCTTCTTCGTGCGCACCCAGCCGGTTCGTTCCG
>VBLZ01000135.1 GCA_005878515.1 Methanobacteriota archaeon
GAGCGAAGTCCGCGCGGACTCCGGCCGAGCGCGTGTCCGACGACAAGGTGCGGGAGCTGAGGACGAAGGCGCTCGAGGTGGACGGCCTCCATGCCGAGCTCGAATCGATGCGGGCCACGTTGAACCGCGAACTCGCGAACTTCCGCCAGGGCAAGTTCGATCCGGTGAAGTACATCGAGGAGACGGCGAACCTCTCGAAGCAGCTGCAGACGGAGATCGCGAAGCGACGGGAGCTCGAGCAGGAGATCGAGCACATCAAGAAAGGCTCGATTGCCGTCATCAAGTACGTCAAGACCCAACAGCTCAAGGCCGGCGCCTCGCCGGAGATGAAGAAGCGTCTCGATCAGGAGACGAAGGCCCGTCAGGCCCTCGAGGCCGACCTCGGCGAGCAACGATCTGTGAATGAACAGCTTCGCAAGCAACTCGAAACCGGCCTGGGGAAGCTGAAGCCCGACCAGCGGGAATTGAAGAGGCGGGAGCTGGACCTCGGCCAGCGCGAGGCGGCGTTCAAGACGAAAGAGGATCGTCTCGCATCGATTCCAACGGGCGAGGGCGGGGCCCCGGGCGAGGAACTCAAACGCCGGCTCGAGGAGGAGCTGCGCGAAATGGCGGAAGACTACCTCGCGAAGGAGGAGGAGTTCAAGAAGCGGATCATCGGGCTCGAAGAGGAGGTCGGGAAGCTCAAGATCGAAGACAAGGTCCGCGCGGAAGCCCGCTCCTTCGAAGGCAAGCCGAAATCGGAGGTCCAGGCCGCTTTCTCGAGGAAGGAGCAAGAGGTCCTGCACAAAGAGAAGATGGTGCTGCTCCGGGAACAGGAGCTCCAGCGCCTCCAGGCGGACCTGCAAGCTAAGGAGGACGAGATCAAGAAGGTGAAGGAGCCGCTCACCTACAAGGAGGAAGAGTTGCTCCGGCGGGAAGAAGACCTCGTCTACCGCGAAAAAGTCATCCAAGCGGAGCAACGCAAGATGGAGGAGGCGAAGGCCCAAGGCGGCTCCGTCGAGGAATTGGACATGAAGTCACGCCTCGAGGAACTGAAGGGACAGATCAACACGAAGGAAGAAGAGGTCCGCACGAAAGAGCGGTACCTGCAGCAGAAGATGGAGGAACTCCGGCTGCGGGAGCAAGGCCTCATCGCGGAGGACATCGAGGCTCGGGAACAGGATCTCCAGGTTGAGGTGAAGCAGCAGAAGGTCAAGCTGGGAATCGCCCGGCTCGACGACCTGCTATTCGGCGGCATCCCGTTCGGGACGAACGCCTCCGTGTACGGCCCCGCGTACGTTGGGAAGGAGGTCCTCGTGAGCTTGTTCATGGCCGAGGGTCTCAAGAAAGGGGTCCCGGTCCTGTGGATCCTCACGGACAAAGGGCCGGCCGAGGTCCGGGAGGAGATGGCGTTCGCCCTTCCCGGATACGAGGAGTACGAGAAGCTCGGGCTGGTCCAATACATTGACACGTATTCGAAGTCGATGGGCATGAGCGCGGAGGCGTCGGATGCGCACACGACCTACATCGACGACCCGACGGACTACCAGGCGATCCTGAAGGCGGTCGACGCGCGGGCCGCCGAATGGAAGAAGAAGTATCCGACGTACCGACTGGCGTTCCGCAGCGTCTCGACGCTCATCGCGTACCTCGACCCGACGACGACGTTCAAATTCCTCCAGCCCTTCGTCGGTCGGCGGAAGCGGGACAAGGCCGTGGCCTTCTACGTGATCGAGAAGGGGATGCACGAGGAGCAAGAGATTCAGATGCTCGGCTCGCTCATGGATGGGAGCATCGAGTTCAAGGTCGAGCAGCTGAAGTCATTCCTGTGTATCAAGGGCATCTGCGACGTGCAGAGTCGCGGCTGGATCCGGTACACGTACACGAAGTCGAGCTTGTCGATCGGATCGTTCAGTTTGGACCACATCAAGTGAAGGCCTCCGGGTCCTGATCGCTGCCCCCACGTCAGGTTCATTTCAGACCTTCCGTATGCCGCCAATCCTATGGGCGGTTCGCGCCTCAGCCTCACGGGTTTCCCGCCGGAGGGATGGGTGGCACCAATCCGAAATCTGCCAAAACGTTGAATCTCACGACGGGATTCCGGACTGGGGAGGACTCTCATAGATCGGACGGGGAAAGTATCAGTCATTGGTCTCGGTCTCCTGATGACTGGTTTCGGATTCTATTTGCTCAATCTCTGCACATGGTCGTACGGCACCTTGTGCGTCTCTCGGGCGGATGCCATCCCTGGCTTTATTCTCGCGATTTCAGGATCGCTCATCCTGGGGGCTGGAATCCTCTGGCTCCTGGGTCCGTGGGGAACTTTTGCGTACCCTCGCATCGCGGTCTATTGCACCGTGTGCGGTCATCGCCTCGAATGGGTCTTGGACTCCGGCCAATGGTATTGCTCCCGCTGTGGCGAGTTCCGGCTACGAGAGACCAAGCCACAGCCTCACATGTGATTTAGGCTGTGCGGCGGGCAACTGCAAGAGAATGTCGCCACCAAGAACAGTTCGAGAGGTGTCGGAGCAGAGAGAACCCTAATTTGCGGGCGGGAGGGTCGACCTTGTGATAGAAACGCGTCACGCGATTTCGGGGGAGCGCCCTTTCGCGGGCTTAACAGGCTGCTGGGGGACGTTTACCTGCGGGATCGGGACGGGCGGCGGGAGTCGGAGTTCGCGGGCGAGGATTACGGCCTCTGGGATGCAGTTCGACATGATGACCGTGTGGATTTCTTGCGCCACATCGGGAGGCATCTGGCCCCCGGCCGACCAACTCTTCACGAGAGCCCGGGCGTCGCCTTCCCAGAGGAGGTTCCCTTCGATCTGGATGAGTCCGACGACCGCCTCCGAGGCGTGGTAGTTCGCGGTAAAGCGGAAGTCGACGGAGGCTTGGCGGTCCGCGAGTTCGGAGATCAGGGTGACCGTGCTGTTGTGGTCCACCCGCAAGTTCACCCACCGGTCGGTCGGCTTCACGAACCGGCGGCCGTCCACGCTGGAGAATTCGAACGTCTTGATGGGCATGGACTCACTGCTTCGAACGGACCGAGTCTATTTGAATGTTCGCGGGAGCGGGGATTTTAGCCCGGACTGACGTTCGGAGTGACGATGGTTCTCTGGATCGGGATCGACGACACGGACAGCTTGCAGGGAATGTGCACTACGTTCCTTGCCACGGAGATCGTGCGCGACCTCACCCAGGATTTCGACCTGATCGGATACCCGCGGCTTGTACGTCTCAATCCTAACATTCCCTGGAAGACACGCGGGAACGGAGCCGTGTGCATCCGGATCGGCGAAGGGGAAGGGCCCGGGTCCATCGTTGGATCGATTGCGGGACGATTCATCGTTTCCTACCGCAGAGGGCGAACTCCCCAGGGTATGGAGGCGGTCGCCAAGCGCGTTGCGCGGCTCGTAGAGTGCTGGTCACGATTCGAGGACCCGACGACCAATCCCGCTTTCGTCGTCTTAGGAAAGCAGCCGACCGCGGGTTTGTATTGGAAAGCCGTCCGCGGCGTCGTGTCGAAACGATATGCGCGAGTGGTCTCTCAGGGCCGAGGACTCATGCGACCCTACAAGAACGGCCGTGGTCTGATTGGTGCGCTTGCGTCTGTCGCATGGCGGCCCCATGATCGCACCTACGAAATCCTTACGTACCGCGCGCGGGAAGCTTGGGCGACCAATAGACAGATCGATCCCGGATCCGTAGTCCGAATGGATCGCGCGTTCCCTTCGACGTTCAACAACTATGACTACCAAACGCAGCAGGTTGTTATCGCCCCTCATTCTCCCTGTCCTGTCCTCTTCGGAATCCGCGGTGACGATCCCTCGATTCTTCCTGCCGCAATGAATTTGATTGAAGGGGAGCGACCGGAGCGGTGGCTCATCTTTGAGACAAACCAGGGGACCGACGACCACGTGAGTGGAGGTCCACCGTTTGGATCGTGGTCTACCGTGCGATGGTCAGGCGCCGTTCAATCCCTTCCCCGCATCCTGCCCGGGGGGCACGTTGTCGTGCGCGTTGCAAACCTCGACTTTACAGCATACGAGCCATCCAAGCAGTTCCGCTCGGTTGTACGAAAACTGGTCCCGGGAGACCGGGTCCAAGCGGTGGGGGCGATGCGGCGACGTCCGAGGACTTTGAATCTCGAGAAGCTTCTTGTCGAGTCGACAGTAGACGTGCCACAGAAGGTCGCGAACCCATGGTGTTCCCGCTGCCAGAAACGAGCGAAATCGATGGGTCACCAAGCGGGTTTCCGTTGTGTTCGCTGCGGCAAACGGTTTCCCGTCTCCGCTGCCATTTTCGCCCAAATCGGGCGGGGGCTCTTGCCGGGCTGGTACGAACCTCCGGTATTTGCTCGCAGGCATCTATCGAAGCCATTGAAACGGATGCACCCGAAGTTCACACGCGATCGAGTCGCGCAAAACGAGCTGCAAAAAGAGCCCTCCGTTGGGGTTCCGCCACTCCCAGTCCAGGAATCCGTTTCACGCGCTCGAGAAAAGTGACCGCCCGGCTCAGGGGAATGAGAATGGCAAGGTAGAAGAATGAACCGAGGATGAATGCGTCGATGGGGTGGTTCAGCTTTGTTCCAATGTAATCCATTCCCCATAAGAGTTCTTGGACGGCGATGAGCCACAAGAGGGAGCTGGCCTTGAACAGGGCAATCCACTCGTTGGCGAGGGGCAGGGTAATGAGTCTGAGCCCTTGGGGAAACGTGATGCTCGCAAAAGTCTGCGTCGGACGCATCCCAATAGATTTCGCCGCTTCGATCTGGCCTTGGCCGACGGATTGAAACCCGGCCCGGAACACTTCGGTCTGGTAGCCCGTCGTGTTGACCGAAAGCGCGGCGATTCCCGCCCACAGACTGATTCCTGGAACTCCTTGGAACGTGCTTGTCACCCAGAACTGGATGAGGAATATCTGGACCAAGGCAGGTGTCCCGCGGATCACTTCCGCGTAGCCGGTGACTATCGCGTAGAGGGGGGACGCGACTCCCCGAGCGAGCCCCCCTCGTCGGATCATCCCCGGTCCGAAAGCCCTGACGAGTCCCATCGGAATGGCCAAACCGAAACCGACCGCGAAACTGATGACTGTCGCCTCAAGCGATGTGAGTGCATACCGGAGCAGAAAACTCCAGTGCGAGGCCATGAAATCGAAGCTGATTTCGCCAATGTCGTTTAGGGCGGTCAATAACAACCCGACCACCGCGAGGAGACCGACGATCCCGACTCCAGTCTTGAACAGCGGCTCGTCCCAAACGCGACGCCAACCTGAATCGCGGCCGGGGTCGCGCATGTCTCACCCAAGGATCTTTCCGATGAAGGCGCGCATCCGATCGGTCTTCGGACTCGCAAAGACCTCCTCAGGCACGCCCACTTCAACGATGACTCCGTTGTCCATGAAGATCAGTTCGTCCGCAACGCTCTTCGCGAACCCCATCTCGTGCGAGACGACCACCATGGTCATCCCCTCGTTGGCGAGCTTCGTCATAACGTCGAGCACTTCATGAATGAACTCGGGGTCTAGGGCGGATGTCGGTTCATCGAACAGCATTACCTTTGGGTTCAGGGCGAGGGCGCGGGCGATCGCTACGCGCTGCTGCTGCCCTCCGGACAGCTGCGCCGGGTAGGCGTCCGCTTTATCGGCCAAACCTACCCGCTCCAGCTCATACCGTGCAATCTTCTCCGCTTCCAATCCGTCCAGGCGTTTCACTTTCGTCAAGCCTAACATGACATTTTTGAGTGCAGTCAAATGCGTGAACAAGTTGAACGACTGGAATACCATCCCGATTTGTTGGCGGACCCACTCCGGGCGAATGTCCGGGTCGTTCACCTTGACCCCCTCCAAAAAGATGTCACCCGAGTCTGGCTGGATGAGGAGGTTGATGCAACGGAGCAGCGTGCTCTTGCCCGAACCACTCGGGCCCACGATGACGAGGACTTCTCCCTTTTTCACTTGCATGTCGATTCCTCGTAGGACCTCGAGGTCTCCGAACGACTTGCGAACCTTACGCACTTCGACCATCGGCTTCTCTCGGTCAATCATAGCTGCGCCGCCTCAAGCCCGGGCACCCGAAACGCTCGCTCGACCTCTTGAAGGACTCGTGAGACAACAAATGTCATGACGAAATAGATCAACGCAATCTCCACGTAGACGAGAAAGATATTGTCGATGTTGCCGCGGCTGATGATAAGCCGCGACGACAGGTTCTGCGCCATGTAGGCGAGGTCAAGGATCCCGACTGCTGAAAGAAGCGAGGTGTCTTTGATTACCGACGCGAACTCGTTACTCAACGCGGGGAGCGAAATCCGAAACATCTGGGGAAGAACCACATAAACCAAGGTCCTGGCCTTCGTGAGGCCTATTGCCTCAGCTGCCTCTCGCTGGCCTGTCGGGACCGATTGTATCCCGGCCCTCACAATCTCCGCTTGGTAGGCTCCCGAATGAAATGCGAGGGCGAGAACGCTGACGGAGATAGCGAATGAGTTTGGGTCTCCGATCCGATCGGCGAGACCCGGAATGCCTAGGAGGACAGCGGTCGAAATGAGAAATGCAAAGGCGATAAGCACGAGGGGTGGCATGCTACGGAAGAATTCCACGTAGACCGTCGAAATCGATCGGGTGAGCCAGCGGTGAGAGGTGCGCCCCCACCCGAATGTAAAACCCGCGGAGAAGCCAACGGGGATCACGATGCCGATTAGGGTGAGCGTGTTCGCCGCCCCTAGCTTCAATGCGTTCAGCGTACTCAGTGCGTACGGCAGGTCGTAGACTCCGACCAGTCCTAGAGAGACGAAGACCCCGAGTGAGGCGACTGCCGCGCCGAAACCGATGGCGACGTTCTTGATTATCCGCGAATAATCGAATCTCCTGAGGGATCCGGCTGAACGCGAAGAGGGGGGAGAGCGAGTCCCGGGGCGTCCCTCCAATGTCGTCGAGGCGTCCTCCCCGCCCATCACATCCGGTCCCCGAAGGCTGTGTCGGAAAACAAGGAGAGAGAATAAAAGGTGATGGGACGGGCCTGAGAGTCTCAGGACCCGAACCACTTTACCAAAAGAGCGTTATACTGTCCATTTGCCTTGATTTGGGCTAGCACGGTATTCACCGTTGGGAGAATCCCCTCCGGGTCTCCCCTCTTCGCAGCGAAACCGTACAACTCGTTGGTAATGATTGTTCCAAGGAACTTCAACGCACCGCCGGACCCGGCGACAATTGCCTGTCCGGGACCCGCGTCGATGACCATGAACTCGTAGACACTGTTTCGCAGATCCTGGAGCTCGTTGATGACGCTCGCGTAGCGGTGAATATTGCTTGCGTTGTTCGGGTCAAACGGGGTAATGTATTGGTCGACCCAGCCCTCGCTTGTCGTTCCGCTCTGAACACCGATCGTCTTGTTGCCGAGCTGTTGGGCACTACAGGTGCTGTTGGGGCACGTCGTCGTGTCACTCGTCCGGACGATGACACCCTGGTTTGCGTTGTAATACGGATCGGAGAAAGACATCGTGCGGTTTCTGTTCGCACCGTTTGGCCCTGACATCGTGATTCCCGATGCGGCCAAGTCGACGCCGCCCTGCCCGATGGTCGCCAACAGCAGATCGAAACTATTGAAGTTACGGACGACAAGAGTCCTGCCGAGAGCATTTGCAAACAGCTGTGACAAGTCGATGTCGAACCCCTCGAATTGGCCAGACGTGTCGTTGTACGATTCGAACGGAGGGAACGGCACATTGGTCCCAACAACGAATGTCGCCTTAGCTGCGGGCTTGAAGACGAACCATCCTACACCGACACCCGCGAGAAATGTAATGACGGCGATTACAACGACAATCGCCGTGCTCATGCCCTTGGCCGCGCCAGAACGCCTTGCCTCCGGCGGCGGCGCACCTCCTCCCTCTGCCATACCGGGTGCAAACGCATGTCACTATTTGAATGTCACCGGAAAGTCCGACGACTGGACGGAGAACGAACTCGCTGCTGCGCAACGCCCTCACTTCGCCGCGCGCTTGAGGCATTCCTCGAGGACGTCCAGCCCTGCGTCGAGGACATCCCGCGGGATGTTCAACGCGGGAATGTACCGCATCGCCGAGTCGCCGCATGGCAAGAGGATCAGCCCGTGCTGGTATGCGTCCTTCTCGATCGCGTCGCGGAGCTTCGGATCCGGCTTCTTCGAATGCCTGTCCGTGACGAACTCCGTCGCTTGCATCATGCCGAGGCCCCGACGGTCCCCAATGAACTCGTATCGTTCGGCCATCTCGTCGAGTCGCCGGGCCAGATGGTCCCCGACTTTCGCGCTGCGGGCGACGAGGCCCTCCTCCTCGATTACATCGAGCGTGGCCAGCGACGCGGCGCACGCGACCGGGTTCCCGCCGAAAGTGTTCGAGTGCTTCCCGCTCTCCTTGAAGTCCATCTCTGCGGGATACACCGCGGCACCGATTGGCAGCCCGCCGCCCAGGGACTTGGCCATCGTCAAGATGTCCGGGACGGCGTCCGAGTGCTCGATCGCCCACATCTTTCCGGTCCGGCCGAGGCCCGACTGGACCTCGTCATCGATCAGGAGTGCGCCGTGGTCCTTCGCGATCTTCGCGATCCGATCCATCCACCCTGCCGGCGGCACGATGTACCCGCCTTCACCTTGGACGGGCTCGACGAAGACGCCCGCGAGGTCCTCGGGCGGCGCGACCGTCTTCATGTAGACGTCTTCGATGATGTTCGCGCAATACAGGTCGCAGGACGGATACGTGAGTTTGTACGGGCAGCGGTAGCAGTACGCGTAGGGCACGTGCACGACGCCGGGCATGGTGGGGAAGAATCCGGCGCGTTGCTTCGCCTTGCTCGCGGTCAGCGACAGCGCGCCCTGGGTCCGGCCGTGGAACGCGCCGAGGAACGCGAGGAACATCTGGCGCTTCGTGTGGCTCTTCGCGACCTTGATCGCGGCCTCGTTCGCCTCGGTGCCGGAGTTGCCGAAGAACACCTTCTTCCGATGTTTGCCCGGGGTGATTTTGCCGAGTCGCTCGGCGAGGGTCGCCTGGATTTCGTAGTAGAAGTCGGTCCCCGCGAAATGGGTGAACTGCGATGCCTGGCGAGAGATCGCCTCGACGACTTTCGGATGGGCGTGACCGACGTTGAGGACCGAGATCCCGGCCGCGAAGTCGATCAGGATGTTGCCGTCGACGTCTTCGACGATCGAGCCGGAGGCCCGTTTCACGACGACTGGCGCCGACTTCGTCGTGGTTGCAATGTAGCTATGGTCCCGCGCGATGATCTCCTTCGCCTTCGGGCC
>VBLZ01000232.1 GCA_005878515.1 Methanobacteriota archaeon
TCGACATCGATCTTGAGGCCATGCGCGGTCGTGATGCGCGCGCGGACGAAGGCGAGCAGTTCCTCGGACGCGCTGCCGAGCAGCGCCCTCGCCTTCTCGCGGGCCGCGACGATGTCTCCCGCCTGTCCGCGGGTGAGGAAGCCGTTCAGTTCCCGGTGGATCGTCTCGAGGGGAGCCACGTTGGCGCCGAGGTCGACGCCCATCCGCACGGCGAGCGCGAGGTCACCGACGATCTCTTCCGCGTGCGTCCGGATCTGGATCTCGACGAACCTTTCTCCTTCGGCCAGCGCCCGGAACGTGTCCTCGAAATCTCGGGTGCCGATCGATGCATCCGCACGATTCAGGAGGGCCTTCAACGTTCCCGCGTCGTCCCCGAGGTGGGGCAGGGCCCCGCGGAGGGCGCCGATCTTCTCCGAGGCGCGGTCCCCGAGGACCCGCTCCGCCTTCGCTTGGGCATCGCCCGCAAGTTGCAACGCTTTCCGATGTTCGTCCGCCTTCGTGGCGACGATCGCGTCCTGAAGGAGCCGCGACGGTTCGCCCAGGTCGGCACCCGCCTGCTCGCCGACGGTGAGGACGAACTCCGCCCGCTCGATCGACTGCATCACCCGCTCGCGCTCGGCCTTCCGCAACTCCTCGGCCGCGGCGTCGACCGCTTTCGCGACGTCCGCGAGATTGCGCTCCTGATAGGCCTGGCGGGCGGCTTCCGCGAGCTTGCGCGCGCGGACCGTCTGCACCCCGAACGCCTCGGCTTCGGCGAAGGCGCGGTGAATCTCCTTGAGCCGGCCTTCCACCGTGCGGTACCCATTGATGATCGCGTCGACCGCGCCGTCCGCTCGTTTCGCGGCGTCGAGCGCCTCCCGGAACGCGCCCCGCTTGAGCAGGTCCCGGGCGCTCGTCAGGTCGGCCATCGGCCCTTGGAGGTCGATCCCCATGTTCGCGGCGGCGGTGAACTTCTCCCGGGACGTCGCGATCACGCCGACGACCCGCTGGAACTGGGCTTGCTGGATCGCCTGGAAGCCCTGTTTCGCGAGCTGGGCCCCCTCCCGGTAATTGCCTTTCTTGATCGCGGCCTCGGCCTTGTCGAACGATTCCTGGCCGACGGCCGGGTCCGCGCCGAGGGCCCGGGCATCTTGCACGAACTTCGAGAAGTCCCCCGCGCGGCCGTCGAGCGATCGCTGGAGCGCTTTCTCGGATTCCGCGCGGCTCTGTCGGACCGCGTTCTTCGCTTTCTCGAAATCGAGGTTCCCGATGTCACCGCGAGCCCGCTCGATCAGCGTCGTGGCCTTCGTCGTGTCCGCCCCGAGCTCCGCCGCGGTCCGGATGAGGTCCTCGACCTCGTGGATCTCTTTGTCCACCGCCGAGTTCAGGTCATCCGTGATCGTCTCGAGGGCTTCGTTCGTGAAATCGAGGGCGCTCTGGAAATCGTTGTTCTCCATCGCGGTCCGCGCTCGGGAGAGGAGGTCCTCGACCGGAGCGACGTCCCGGCTCAGGTTCTTGGCCGCCAGGATCAGCGATTGCGCCTTCGAGAACGAGGAAGACAAGTGCTCCTGGAGCACCTTCTCGCTCCGCTTCCACGCCTTCTTCGCGAGGTCGATCGCGGTGCCGAGGTCCTCGGAGGCCAGGGCGCCTTCCGCCTTCGCGAGCGCCGCCTCGGTCTCGGCGAGCTCCCCGCCAACGCCTTTCGCGAGCCGGCCGAGCGCCGAACTCGAATCGACGATCGCGCGCGCCCGCTCGCGGTAAATGCGCTTGCCCCGTTCGAGTGCTTCGCCGGCCTTGTCCACGGCGACCTTGTAGTCCTTCGAGGCCATCGCCTCGTTCGCCTCGGCGAGGGCCTTCTCCGCCTCGACGACGTTCGCGTCCGTCCGGCGAGCCTGATCAACGAGGTCTTGCGCCGCCTTGATGCCGTCTTCGGCGGCCTGACGCGTCCGCGTCGCCTCTTTGACCTTTTCCTCCAGCTGGCGGCGCAGCTGGCTGTCTCGCAGGTACCCGCTCACGGTTCGACGGCTCCGCTGCCTCGGGGGACGGCATCGGCTCTCCACCGAGGATTGCGAAGTTACGACGAAGTCGAGCTTATAAACGGCTTAGCCTGTGATTATCATGAGTGATTTACCCGAGGTGGACCCGAGGTGACCGGGCCGCCGAGATCCCTCAGCGGCCGACCGCTTTGATCGCGCGGTCACTCGTTCGCCGTGGCCGCGGGCGATGCAGCTGGATGTGACACGGCTTCCGCGACCGGCGACGCGGGGAGTGGTGGCTCGGAGGCCGGATTGTCCGACGGCGCAGTCTCGCTCCGTTCCGTGTAGGGCACGCCGGCCTTCTGGGCCA
>VBLZ01000136.1 GCA_005878515.1 Methanobacteriota archaeon
TTGGGTTCTACTTTGTCGTCGATCTGAACTCGGAGTTCCCCGCGGCGGATTCGGCCGGGTACATCCTGAGCCGGGAACCGCACATTCGCTTGCGGCTGCTCCCCTTCGCAGGTCTCTTCGGGGTCAAGTTAATGCCCCCGTTCCTCCGCGACGAGCTCCCCCGCGATGTCCGCGACCATTTCGTGCGACCGACCCGACACCTCATCTCCCGAGAGGTGTAGGTCCATGGCGATTCGAATCCGTCCGCTGCGCCGATCCGACTACGACGCGATGATCGCGCTTTTCCGGGTGTGTGGCCTGAATCCGAAGACCAATGGACGGGATAGCCTTCGCTCGTTCGCCCAGCAACTTCGTCGGAATGCAGATTCGTACCTTGGAGCCTTCGATGGAGGCCGGCTCGTGGGCACCGTCCTCGGGACGCACGACACACGGAAGGGCTGGATCAACCGTCTCGCGGTCGATCCGGAATACCGTCGACGGGCGATCGCGGCGCGCCTGGTCCTGCGTTGCGAGCTTGTCCTGAGGAAGAAGGGACTCGAGATGTTCGCCGCCCTGATTGAACCGGAGAACCAGGCGTCGGAGGCTTTCTTCGAATCTCAGGGATATGACATCCTGCCGATCATCTATGCACGAAAGAAACGTCGCGAAAGCGTCTAGGCCAGGACCTTGAGTTCTTTCCCGATCTTCTCGTACGCGGCCAGTGCCTCGTCGAGATCTTCGCGTCGCAGGCCAGCATTCACGATGTTTCGGATGCGCGCCCGGTCCTTGGCGACCATCGGAAACACGATGGGCAAGGCGAAGACGCCTTCGTCGAAAAGCCGCTCGCTGAATCGTTTCGCGGTCGCCGAATCGCCGAGCATGACGGGGGTAATGGGCGTCTCGCTCCGTCCGATGTCGAAACCCATCGAGACGAGCCGCTTCTTGAAGTATTTCGTGTTCGACCAGAGCTTCTTCACGTGACGCGGCTCCGTTTCCAAGACATCGATCGCCGCGGTGCACGCGGCCGCCACCGCCGGCGGGTGCGAACCGCTCAAGAGCCACGTCCGCGACTTGTTGAGCGCATAGTTTCTCAGTTCGTTCGATCCGGCGACGTATCCACCGACGACGCCGAGGGCCTTCGAGAACGTGCCGAGTTCGATCTGGATTTTCTCCTCGACGTGGAAGTGGGACGCGACGCCGCGACCACCGTCGCCGAGCACGCCCTCGCCGTGGGCGTCGTCGACATAGATCATCGCGCCGAATTCCTCGCCGACCCGGGCGATATCGCCCACGGGCGCGATGTCGCCGTCCATCGAGAAGACCCCATCCGTGATGACGAGGATTTTTTTCGCCCAGCTATCGACCTCTTTGAGCGCCCTCTCGAGATCCGTGACGTCGCAGTGTCGGTAGATGACCCGCTGGGCCTTCGTCAGTCGGACCCCGTCGATGATGCTCCCATGGTTCAGCTCGTCCGTCAGGATTGCGTCGCCCTCGCCCGCGAGCTGGGGGATGAGTCCCGCGTTCCCCGCGAATCCGCTCATGAAGAACAGGGCCGCGTCGCGATGCTTGAACCGCGCGATGCGGCGCTCGAGTTCCTCGTGAAGGTCCATGTTGCCCGCGATCGGCCGCACGCTGCCGCTCCCGGCGCCGTGGGTCTTGATCGCCTCGCGGGCGGCCCGCTTCACCTTCGGGTGGTTCGAGAGATTGAGGTAGTTGTTCGAACAAAGCATGATGACGTTCTTGCCGTCGACGACGCTTCGCGGCGCGGACGGTCCCTGTAGGACCCGGAGCTTCCAGTCCAGGCTCTGCGCTACGAGGGCCTCATACTCCGCGCGCATCCATGACGTCGGGTCTCGCTTCGACATCGTCACACCGCCATCGGAAAGGCGACCTTTCCGCAGTTCCCGCTCCGCATCACGCCCATCGCCTCGTTGTAGTCGTCCAATGGGAATTTGTGGGTCAGGATCGGCTTGAGGTTCACGTTGCCGCTCTTCAGGAGCCCGCCCATCTGCATCCACGTCTTGTACATCAGGCGTCCGTGGATGCCGTACATCGAGAGTCCCTTCGTGACGAAATCGGAGATGTCGAGGCTGAGCGGTTTCGGGAACAGCCCGAGCAAGTGGATCCCGCCGGCGGGCCGGACCACTTTGATGGCCTGTTGCACGGCGGCCTCGCTCCCGGAGAACTCGAGCACCTCGTCCACCCCTTCGCCCGCGGTCGCGTCCATCACCTGGTCGACGAGGGATTCGCCGGACCGGAGGACGACGCTCGCTCCCACTTTCTTGGCGAGGTCCATCCGGTACTGGTTCTTGTGGCCGATCGCGATCACACTCCGGGCCGCCATCCCGCGGCAGAGGGCGACCGCCATCAGTCCGATCGGACCGAGGCCGAAGATTGCGACCGCCTTCCCAGGGACGTTCGCGTTCGTGACGGTGTACACCGCGTTTCCGAGCGGATCTTGCATCGTGGCGAGGTCGAGGGGCAGGTCATCGTCGTTCATGATCACGTTCGATGCGGGGACCGTCATGTACTCCTCGAACGACCCGTCCCGGTCGATCCCGAGGATAGACACGTTCTTGCAGACGTGGGCGTTCCCGGTCCGGCACTGGTAACAGCGTCCGCACGCGATGTGGCCCTCCGCGCTCACGTAATCTCCCTTCCGAAGGCCCGTGACCCCGGAGCCCAGTTTCTCGATGTGTCCCGCGAACTCGTGACCCTGGACCAGGGGCACTTTGATTCGGGCGGCCGCCCACGCGTCCCAATCGTAGATGTGCACATCGGTGCCGCAAATCGACGCGATGTCCACACGAATCAGGACTTCTGTCGGGGTCGGTTCGGGGATCGCGACCTTCCGGACTTCCGTGCTTCCGGGCGCCGGTTTGAGCTTCACCGCGGCTTTCATCGTTGACGTCATGACCCGGATCCCCGGTCCGCGGGCTTGCGCATGGGCTTGCGGTATTTCAACTTTGTATCATCTGATCGGGCGTTCGAGGCGGACGTGTTGCCACGGCTCATCGCTGAATCGGGTGGAGTTTCGAGGTGCGGTATCCGATGACGACGAACAGGTACTCCCGTTTGTGGAACTCGTCATCCAGTGCGGGATCGTCGGTATCGACCCGAAGGATCGGGGTCATGGCGAGCTTCGCGGGCGTCGCGACCACGATCACGTTCTTCGTCCCGATTCGTCTCAGGACCGCGGGGCTCACCTGGAGGTTCCCGCGGCCGAGGATGAAACCCTGGGCGCCGATCGGGCTCACCACGAGCTTCGCCTTGGGGTGATGATCCAGGAGATCGAGGATTCCCTTTTCGTTGAGATCCTTCGCGACGGCCTTGCTGCCGACGACAGCGTCCACGCCAAGAAGGGTCTTGTCGATTCCAATCGCGGTCGCGATTGAATTCAACGTCGAACCCGGACCCAGGAGGAACAGGGTGTCCGGTTCGTTCTCGAAGAGTTCGGAGAAGTGCACCGCGAGCTCTCCGCGGATGGCCTCCTCGCTCACTTCGTCGATCATGACTTTGCCTCCCGCGACGAGGTTCGGTTCGACCAGCGTTTTCGCAGTGGCGAACAGCCGGACACGCCATTCACCCTTCCGATAGGCTTCTTCATCGAGGTCGAGGATTTCCGCAGCGCCGATGCGGAGCTGTCCGCGGAGGTAGCTTACCAAGAGATGCGCCGCGACCGAGGGCGAGACCGCGAAGAGACCGGAGTGCATCTTCACGCCGGCGGGAATTCCCAGGATTGGGATTCGATCTTTCGCGGCTTCGGCGACGTCTCGAGCCGTTCCGTCGCCGCCGCAAAACAGGAGGAGCTCGGCGCCTCGGCCGATGCAGGCGTCGACCCCTCTTCGTGTATCGTCTGCGGTCGTTCGTTCCCCGGGAGTGTGAACCACTTCAATCGTCTCCTCGCTAACACCCGCCCCGCGAAGCGGAGCAGCTCCCATCGCCCGGCCGCAGGTCTGCCATCGGACGCGGAGGCTCTCGTCGTGTTTCGAGAGTTCAAGAAACGTTCGCGCGAAGAGCTGTGCCCGTGGGCCCGCGATCGGCTCCGCACCGGCGGCCTGAGCCTCGTTCGCGACTCCGTCCGTCCCCTTCAGGCCGACCCGGCCGCCCATCCCCGCGATCGGGTTCACGACGAAACCGACGCGACGCACCGCGTCTAGACCGGGCCGGACGTATTTCCGTCTTCCGCGGCGACGTCAGGGGCGCCGCGATCCCGAAGCGGCGGTGCGAACCTTTCGCCACGCTCGGGCAAGCTCCGCGGGAGGTGCGGCGATGGCAAGGTGCGCGAGGTAGCCCAGCGCCGCGACCGGGAGGAGAGGCCACAACGGCGGCGCAAGACCGACCGCGGTTGAGAGACCCGCCGCGACCCCGAGCTGGATGACGCGGAGTTCGCCCCGCGTGACCGAGTGCAGGTCCGTCGGCTCGATGCGGAAGTGGATCAATACCGCGGGCACGGTGAACGCGGCCCCGAGGAGGAACGCCGGGTGCACCGTGACGCCAAGGACGGCGTACAGCACCGCCGCGGTCGCGGCCATGATGCCGGCGTATCGCCTCGCGTTCGTGAAGCCAAGGGCGACGACGGTGGTCCGTTTCTGCGGCTTCGCCCGCGCATCCATCGGCTCATCGAGATAGTGATGCACCACGAGCATCGACATGCAAACGAGGGCGTGAGCGACAAGGGCCGTCGTCACCACGAGCGTAATCGAGAGAGTTTGGATCGCATAGGCTCCGAGTCCGGATAGGACGACACCAGGAAACCCGCCCACCCACTCGCCAGCGAACGGACGGTACGATGTCGACACCGGTGGCGCCGTATAGGCCAACCCGAGGACGTACCCCGCAACGATGAGGACGGCGAGCCAGGCCGCCCGCTCGAGGACGACCCAGGCGGTGAGCGCGGCGACCGCGACGCTCGAGAGGGCGAAGATCCACCAAAGGTCGCGCTCTCCGAGGAGGCCCAAATTCCGAACGTGGCTGCCACCCGACAAGGCGCGTCCGCCGATCTGATCGGTCCCGCTCCTCCAATCGTAGATTTCGTTGATTGCGTGGGTTTCCCATCCCTGGATCAGGGCGCCCAGGCTCAGGGCGACGACAAACCACAGGAGGTTCAGCGACCCGGAGGCGAAGAACGCGACCGCGGTCCCGAGGACCACGGCGGTGTACGACCACAAGAGGACCGGGATGAGACGGAACTCGAGGAACCATCCCTTCGCCTTGCCCGCCCAACTGGGTCGCGGGGGGATGGCGGCCAAGAGTTTGACTATTGGGATAGTAATATTAGAACGTTCGCGGATGGGGTTTTCGATGGACGTCCCGCAACCTAGATACCCGCAAGACGGTTGGGGACGCCGCTTCATGGACAAGCGGTTGTGGTACCTCATCGCGGGGACCCGCGGCGGCATCAACCGCGCGCGGATTCTGTGGACGCTCCACGACCGTCCGTACAACGCGAACGACCTGGCTACCCGACTCGCGCTGGACTACAAGACGATTCGCCATCACCTTGACGTTTTGCGCGAAAACGACTGCGTGATGACCCTGGGGAACGAGAGCTACGGGACGCTGTATTCCCTGTCGCCGCGGCTCCAGGTCCACTTCGAGGACTTCCTCGAAATCTGGCGACACATCGAGCCTCGACTGGGGGAAAAGTAGATATGGACTGGACCCGCGTCTTACGGTGATACATTGGCGCTCGGTACATTCTGGATGATCGACTTGGTCCTGGCCGCGGCCAGCATCGCGGTGCTCCTCGGCCTCCTCTACATCTACGTCGGTAACTTTCGGGGGCTCCGTTCTCCGCTCTCGGCCGGCCTCATCGTCTTCGCCACCCTGTTCCTGGTCGAGAACCTCGCAGCGATCTACTTCTACCTGGCCATGAGCACTTGGACGGGCTCCGGCAACTACGCGATCCCGATGCTCGTGCTCAACGGCGCGGAGCTGGTCGGGTTCGCGACCCTCCTCTACGTCTCCTGGCGCTAGCGACCGCGGGCGTTGCGGTCAAATATCCCCGCCTCCTTTGCGGACGCGGAGGAACGGCGTGGTCAACTATCGGCCCCTTGGGAAGTCCGAACTCGAGGTATCGGAGGTCGGTTTCGGCGTCTGGACCCTCGCGTCGGGTCGCTGGGGGTCCTTCACGGACGATCAAGCGGTGGACTTGCTCCACAAGGCGTACGATGCCGGTATCAACTACTTCGATGTCTCCCCCACCGACGGGGCCGGCCGCGGGGAGCAACTCCTCGGTCAGGCGTTCCGCGACAAGCGGGAGCTCGTGATCATCTCGAGCAAAGCCGGACGCTCCGAGGCGGGCGCGGACTTTTCGCCCGCGTCGATTCGGAAATCGCTCGAGGGGACCCTGGGTCGCCTCGGGTCCTCGTACGTCGACGTGCTCCAGTTGCACTATCCCGATGCGGCGACGGTCGGGAACGCCGCGATCTGGCAGACCCTCGAGGCGTTGAAAACGGAAGGCAAGATCCGGTATTACGGCATCGCCCTCGGCCCGGGCCCCGGCGGTCTCGAGGAAGGACGCACCGCGATGCGGAAGCATGATCTCGGCTGCATTCAGGCGTACTACAACATCCTCGAGGAAGAGCCCGGCCGCAAGTTCTTCCCGGTGGCGCTTGAGATCAACCAAGGCATGGTCATCCGCGCGCCCCACGCAGGCGGCGTCCTCGAGTCGGACGCCAGCGCGGTTTCGTTCCCGGCGGACGGGGATCTCCAAACGAAGGACACGCCATGGATCGAGCGGGCCCGCAAGCAGGCCACGAACCTGCGCTGGATCTACGAAGGCAAAGGGATGACGCTCTCGCAGGCCGCGTTGAAATTCATCTTGTCGGAGGAGACCGTCGCATCCGCGATCCCGAACATCTATCGTGAAGAGCAACTCGCCGAATACTCCGCCGTGTCGGACTTCGAGACGTTCTCGCAGGTCGAGCTGGGGGAGATCGCGGAGCAATTCCGGAAGGGCTTCGGGGTCTGAGGCAGCCGATGATCCTCGGATACGTCGACGTGGAGGATCGCATTTACGATCTGAACTTCGCGACGTTGCGGTTGCGCGTGCGGGTCGAAGCCGCAGGGCCAAAGGAAGGTTCGCGGGTCACCTTCTCCCAGGTCGCGGGCGCCGGATCCGCGTCGTACCGGATCCTCAAGGAGGCCGACGCGAGCGCGGAGGTGTCGATGGATCACGATGGCAAGCGGGTGCCGCTCCTTCTGCCGGTCGCGGGCCACTTGATTCGTCACGAGGCAGGACTGCTCTTCTTTGCGACCCCGACCCAGCGGGACCCGGACGATCCCGGATTCTTTCTCGTGAAGCTTCGCGCGATGCCGAGCGCGGTGCGGTACTTCTTTGAAGACCAAGAAGGGCGGGAGATGATTTCGATCCCGCTGGACGAGATTCTCCGGACCGAGGCGGAAGGCGACGGCATCACGGTGTACGTGAGTGCCGCCAATGTCGCGCTTCCGAAGGAAAAGATCGCGTACGCGGTCCAGCTGCGGCCCGCGTCTCGATTGGGGCAACTGCTATCCGGTGTGGGCCCGTCGTCGTAGGGATGACGAAATCCTTATTACGAGTCTACAGCTTGGGCGGTCGAGGTCCGACATGTCCTATGATGTCGCGGGTCTGGGTCTCGGCGGCGAGAAGAAGAAAGGCAAGAGGAAAATGTACCTTTACGCCGGAGTCGCCGTCGTGGTCATCGTGATTGTCATCGTCGCGGTCTGGTGGACTCGCTACCGGATGTGAACGAGCCCGTTCTATGCGCTCCGCGCCAATCCTTCGAGCGCGCCGCACGCGAATGCGACAGGCCTCGCCGCTCTGAGTTTCGTTTTATCTCGATTTCGAGATAGAACCAGAAATTCTTAATTTACTGGCCACGTGAACAGCAAACGAGACCGGCTGGTCCGGATGCAGCCGTGCCGCAATCACCTGATTTTGGCCTTCGGGAATCGTCTGTTCATTTTCCATCTGGTCTGATGGCCGGTCCAGAGGCCACCGGCAAGAAACACGCTGCCGATGATTACAAACCCGGGTGTGCAAAGCGAGTTGATGGACGGGTCCGGAAACAGCCAGAGTCCGACGCCGCCAACGAGACTGATGCTGCCCAGGTAGAGCAGATCGATCCAACGCGTCCCTGTTCCAGGGAAGTTAGACATGCCGAACCTCAATCTCCCCTGTCGGGGTATCCGGGCTGCAGACAGTTACTGCGAATGGACTTATTCCGCCATTCTTAAATAGTGCCGGCCGTATGCTTCGGCTGTCGTTTTTGACACCCTTTTGAACGGGAGTGTACCAATGGCAACGGTTTCCAGAGAAGTCGAGACCGGCACCACCACGCTGGGTCTCGTCTGCAAGGATGGCGTGGTCCTCGCCGCGGACCGCCGCGCGACGGCCGGCACGCTGATCGCCCACAAGCGAACGAAGAAGGTCTACCGGCTGGACGACAACATCGGTCTGACGACCGCGGGTCTCGTCGGAGACCTGCAGGTCCTTGCTCGGTACATCACGGCCGAGGTCGAACTGTACAAGCTGAAGCGGGGGATCTCGATGCCCGTCGAGGCGTGCGCCACGCTGACGGCAAACATCCTGAGCGGGAGCCGATTCTATCCATACTGGGTCCAGCTCGTGATCGGCGGCTGGGACCGCTCCGGCGGACACGTCTTCTCGCTCGACGCGGCCGGCGGATCCTTGCCGGACAAGTTCGTCTCGAGTGGGTCCGGGAGCCCGTACGTGTACGGTGTGCTCGAAGACCATTTCAAGGACGACATGACGCTCGACGAGGGCGCGAACCTCGCGATCCGCGCCGTGACGGCCGCGATGAAACGCGATGCGGTCTCCGGCGAAGGAATCGACGTGGCCCTCATCTCGAAAGACGGATTCAAGATGTTCGACGACAAGGAAGTCGAGAAGCGTAAGACGGCTATGAAACTGGCCTGAGTCCCGTAAGCGGCTCCAGCCAAAGTGATGTCCGATGACCATCGAGGACATTCTGAACGACGCGCGAAGCGTCGTGAAGAAAGTGGTCCCTGACCACGTGGAAATCACGCAGGTCGACTTCGAAGGCCCCACGATCGTGATCTACACGAAGAACATGGAGGTCTTCGCAGAGTCGAACGACCTCGTGCGACAGATCGC
>VBLZ01000227.1 GCA_005878515.1 Methanobacteriota archaeon
GCATGCTATGCTACGCGGCCTGCCCGGTCTTCGGGACGAGCCCCGAGTTCGTTGGCCCCGCCGCATCCGCGCTGGCGCTCCGGTACATCCGGGACACGCGGGACGAAGGCGCCGACCAACGACTTGCGCGGCTGAACACCAAAGCCGGCGTCTGGGAATGCACCTTCGTCGGGGAATGCTCGGTCGTCTGCCCGAAGAACGTGGATCCGGCGGCCGCGATTCAGACCCTGAAAGTCCTGGCGACGATGCGGCACATGCGGCGGCTCCTGATGCCGAAGGCCGAGTCGAGGTGATGCGACGGCTCGCGAATATCCTTGGAAACGTCGAGCGGGATGGTGGCTCCGGAACCGGCGGTATCTGAGCTTCCAGCTGCGCGAGCTCGGCGGCGTGGTGTCCGCGCTCTACGGCCTCATCTTCCTGAACTTGCTCCGGACGCTGCGCGCGGGGCAATCCGCGTACACGGCCTTCGTCGACACGATGCGCACGCCGCCGATCCTGTACGTGAATCTCGTCCTCTTCGCTTTGCTCGTGTGGCACGCCGTCACCTGGTTCATGCTGATCGGGAAGGCCCAGCCGATTCAGTTCACCGAGCGACCGCTCCCTTGGAAATCCGTTTTTGGCGTGAACGTGCTCCTGTGGATCGGCGTCTCCGCGGCCGTCGTCTACCTGATCTTCGGGGGCGTCTGAATGGCCGAAGAGCTGGGGTCCACCCGGGAGTCGCTCGCGTGGAATCCGGGCCGCGAGAACGTCCACGCGGACGAGAAGACCGGCGAGCCCGAGGTCTTCCTCGAGCCGTTCTTATGGGGCCTCTTCTCCCTGGGCGGATTCATCACGGCGTTCCTGTTCCCGATCACCGTCTTTCTGCTGTTCGTCGCGCCGGTGTTCGGATTGTGGCCGACCGATCCGGCGGCGTATGCGACGTTCGCGGCCCAGTGGCAGGAGCCGTCGGTCCGCATCTTCTTCTTCGCCCTCATCGGGGGCTCGCTGTTCCACGGGACACATCGGCTGAAGTTCATGCTCGTGGACGCGGGCCTCCGCGGTCCCGGAATCGAGGCGGCCCTCGACATCATCTTGAACGCGATCGCGATCGTCGGGACGCTCGGCGCGCTTTACTACGCGGTGCGCGGCTGGCTTTTCGTCTGACCGGCGCTTTTTTCCGCGGTGCTTTCTTGGCGCGAGCCTTCTTCGCGGGTGCTTTGGCCCTCTTCGCAGGCGCTTTTGCGCCCGCCTTCGCCGCCGGTGGCCGAACTGGCCCCTCCATCGGGATCAGCTTGTAGACGAAATCCTTCTCCCGGACCCGGTCGCGCACCTTCATTCCGACTTCTTGTCCCGGACCCGCGCGCGAGACCACGGCGTGTTCGATCTGCAACGCCTCCACGGTCTGCTCCAAGTTGGTCGAAGGCCCCTGGATTTGGACGGTGTCTCCGATCGCGATTCCATCCTCGGTGACCCGAATCGCGGCGACGCCGATCTTCGTGTAGAAATGGAAGACCTCGCCGACTTTCTTCCGTTCGAGCGGCATCGCGGATGCATGGGTCCGCCGCGATAAATACGTGGCGACTGCATTGCACGGTCGTCTCTCGACAGGATGGCGCAAGAAAAGTCTTAAGTGCATTCAGAGTTTACGGCGCGCCGGAAGGGGGGACAGATCCTTCTATGGTGATGCCTCTTAACGTTCTAGAAAAATCCATCAACAAGCGGGTCCAGCTCCTGCTCAAGGACAACCGGATCCTGGAAGGGAAGC
>VBLZ01000228.1 GCA_005878515.1 Methanobacteriota archaeon
TGGCCGTACTCGGCTCTCCTGACGAATCTCTTCGGCATCGTGCCGCCCGTGTTCTATCCGATCCGGTTCGTGCCGACCGAATGGCGGTGGGTCGTCCTGCTCCTCCCGACGAGCGGGGCCGCGGTGCTCGTCAACGGTGTGGCCGGTCTCGAGACGATTAGCGGGAACGAGGCGATCGTCGCGGCGGCTGCCTTGGCGGTGGAATCCGTCGCCATGTTCGTCTTCGGAATCTACTGGGCTCGGCGGATGGCTCGGGAGCGCTGACCATGGCCGTCGAAGTCAACTTGGGGGCGCAACCGCAGAAAGGCCATGTGCTCGCGGCGTGGGGTCTCATCGGGTGGCGGTGGATCTGGCGGAGCCCCGCCGCCGCGATCGTCCCGCTCCTGCAGCCGTTCTTCTTCCTCTACTTCTTGCACCTAATCTCGGACCCCTCGTACTTCCCTCTCCAAGTGGCCGGCGCGATGATCTTCTCGACCCAGAACATCGGAAGCTGGTGCCTCTCCGACTCCGCGGTCTTCCGGATCGAGCTACGTCTCCAGGACATTTTCGTGGCGTCGCCACACGACAAAGTTCGCTACTTGTTCGGTGTCGCGTTCTCGAACATCATTCCGGCCCTGCCCGCGCTCGTGGCGCTCGGGATCATCCTCGCGATGGTCACGTCGGTTTCGTTGACGGCGTGGCTGGTGATCGTCGCGTGCATCCTGATCATCTGGGTCCTCTACTCGGCGATCGGGATTGCGGTGTCCAGCCGGCTGCGGAGCCAGCGAGAGGTGTGGCCGGTCGGGAACCTGATCTTCACACTCCTCGGAATCCTGTCGCCCCTGTACTACCCGCTCTCGCGCCTCCCGCCCGTGTGGCGGGAACTGGCTCAGCTCCTTCCCGCGACCTACGCGGCACTGCTCGTCCAAGGGACGCTGGGACTCGAACCGGCGACCGCGGTGAGTCTGGCGCTCGACGCCGGTCTGCTCATCCTCTCGGCGGCCATCGGGCTGGCCCTGGCGTGGTGGCTGTACCAGTGGCGCGAACGGTGACGATTCGGGATCGACGCCGCAACGGTGACCGAGCAATCTCGAGCGGCATTCGGATGGACGAACCGTCGCTCACATCATGACTTCTTCCGCGGTCGAGCGATCGCGGAAGCGACGGCCGTTCCGACTTCGCTGCACTTCGCGGTGCCGCCGAGATCGTAGGTCAGAATCGTACCTTTTTTCAGCGTTGACTCAACGGCTTGTTCGAGTGCAGTCGCAGCCTCCCGCAATGCCTTATCTCCCTTACGTCGGCCGAGCCAGTCGAACATCATCTGGACGGCCAAGATCATGGCGGTCGGGTTGACTTCGTCTTTGCCGGCGTGTTTTGGCGCACTCCCGTGGATTGGCTCGAACATCGCATGCGCGTCTCCGATGTTTCCGCCGGCGGCCATGCCCATGCCCCCCTGCAGGACCGCCGCCAGGTCCGTCGCGATGTCGCCGAACACGTTCGACGTGACCGCGACGTCGTAGACCTCCGGGGAGCGAATGAGCCATTGTTGGAATGCGTCGATGTACGCGTAGTCCTTCAGGACGGTCGGATACCGGGTGGCGACCTCGTCGTACACTTGGCGGAAGAGCTTGCATCCCGCGGTGACATTCGACTTGTCGACGCACGTCACGCGATGCTTCCCATCGGACGGCGCGCCCTGCCGCTGTTTCGACAGCTCGAATGCGAACCGGATCACCCGTTCGGCGCCCTTCCGGGTGATGACGCGGCTGTCCACCGCGAGTTCCTTCACCCCGCCCCGGTCGAGGAAGCCGCGGGTCGGGGTGTACAGCCCCTCCGTGTTCTCCCGAACAATCACGAAGTCCACTTTTCCCGGTTCCCACACGAGCTTGAAGCCGTCGTGGATCTTGTGCCGAACGTTTGGGTAGAGTTTGGTCGGTCGCACGTTCGCGTACAGGTCCAAGCCGAATCTCAATCCGAACACGACCCCGACGCCCGCAATGTCTCCGTTCGGCAGGACCGCCTGGGGGAGCCCGACGGCTCCGAGGAGAATCGCGTCCGCGGCCTTGCAGGATTCGAAGGCTCCGTCGGGCCACTCTTCCCCCGTGTCGAGGTAATGTTGACCACCGCACGGAAACGGAACGAGGTCGAACGAGACGCCGTACGCCGATTCGACGGCCTTCAAGACCTTGATGCCTTCCCGCATCACCTCCGGTCCGACACCGTCGCCCGCGAGGAGGACGATTTTCAAGGGCATCACGGCGGCGATGCGGAGGACGCGCCTTAAGGTTTGTCCGGGGCGATTTCAATATCGCAACCGGGGCGGGACCCATGCGAACCGGCGGGCCGGACGCCCGCCCGGCGCGGGGCAATCCGCCGGTACGGGGCGGAGCCGGCGAGGCCACCGGGGCGGCGGTCGACCGTATCGTCCGAGTCCTCGATCGTCTCCGGGTTCGAGGAACACGGCCAACGCGGAGAGCGCGGCCGCGGCAAATACGATCCAAACTCCAGGAGCCATCGCGTCCCCATCGACGGAAGCCGCGATCGTCCAGATTGCGACTCCCGCGGCGATCAGCGGCAGAGATCTTCGGAGCGACATCTCTCACGCCGTCGATTCTGTGTGGAGCTCCTTCCTCAGCTTCGGGACGAGGCCGCCTGCCTCGAGGATCTCCAGTACGTTCGCGGGCAACGGTGTGAATTTCAGCGTCTGGCCGGAGGGGATGCGGACCTCACCTTCCGCGAGGTCGAGCTCGATCGTGTCTCCCGTCTTCACCCGGTCTCGCAAGCCCGCGCACTCGACGACGGGGAATCCGAGGTTGATGGCGTTCCGGAAGAAAATCCGCGCGAACGAGTTCGCGAGAATCGCGGAGATCCCGAGCGTTTTCAAGGCGACCGGTGCCTGCTCCCGGCTCGATCCGCACCCAAAGTTAGCGCCAGCGACGATCATGTCCCCGCGTTGCACCTTCTTCGCCCACGTCGGGTCGACGGACTCGAACGCATGCTCCGCGAACACTTTAGGGTCGGTTGTCCCAAGATATTTGCCCGCGATGATGTGATCCGTCGAGATGTCGTCGCCGAACGTCCACACGCGGCCCTCGAATCGTGTTTGCATGGAGGCTAGACCTTCCTCGGGTCCGTGATTTCCCCGTGGATCGCAGACGCGGTCACCGTCCACGGGCTCGCGAGATACACTTGCGCCGTGGGCGAACCCATTCGGCCGGGATAATTGCGGTTCGTCGACGAGATGCACACTTCGTCTCCGGCCAGAGTACCCATGTGGCCCCCAAAGCATGGACCGCACGTGGACGAGGTGAACGTCGCTCCGGCGTCCATGAAGACTTCCACGAGGCCCTCCTTGAGCGCCTGGCGGTAGATGATCTGCGATGCGGGCGTGATCTGGAAGCGCACGCCGGGTGCGACCTTCTCCCCCCTCAGGAGTCCGGCCGCGATTCGAAGATCCTCGATCCGGGCGTTCGTGCACGAGCCGAGGAACGCGACGTCGATCTTCGTCCCCGCCACGTCCTCGACGGGCTTGAGATTCGCGGGATTCGACGGACATGCGACCTGTGGGCCCATCCCGTCGACATCGAAGGCGAACGTCTTTAGGAACGTCGCATCGTCGTCGGACCGGATCGGTTCGAATTCGTGACCTGAGTGGGCGAGGTACTCCTTCGTCACGTCGTCCGCGGCGATCATCCCGACCTTCGCCCCCATCTCGGTCGTCATGTTGCACAGCACGAACCGCTCGTTCATCGGGAATGCAGCGACCGTCGGACCGGTGAACTCGACGGCCGCGTAGCGCGCCGCGTCGTCTCCCGTCGTGCCGATCACCTTCAGGATGACATCTTTGGCGCCGGTGCGCTCGCTGAGCGTGCCGCGGATGTCGACGCGCATCGTCTCGGGCACGCGGAGCCAGAGCTGGCCTTTCGCCATCACGGCGGCCGTGTCCGTCGCGCCGATCCCCGCCGCGAATGCCCCGACGGCCCCGACCATGTTCGTGTGACTGTCACTCCCGATGACCAACTGCCACGGATGCGCATAGCCGCGTTCCGCGATCAGCTGGTGGACGATGCCGTGATCGCCGACGTCGTGGAATCGCCGGATGCCCTGCTTCCGGCAGAACTCACGGATCGACTGGTGCATCTTCGCGATCTCCGGCGTCGGTGGAGGGACCCAGTGGTCCAGCGTGACGACGATCTTCTCGGGATCCCAGACCTTCATCGTGCCGATCTCGTTGAAGGGCAGCAGAGCCATCGCCAGCATCTCGTGCATGTACAGCAGGTCGACGTCCCCGTCGATGATCTGGCCGGGGCGAACGGACTCGGCGTGGCTGGCGCGCGCGAGGACCTTCTCCGACATCGTCTGGCCCGTCAT
>VBLZ01000229.1 GCA_005878515.1 Methanobacteriota archaeon
ATTCCGCAGCATGAAGCGGTGGTCGGGAGTACAGACGATTTCCTGACCGTTGTCGAGGAGGACCTTCACCGTAGTTGTCTTCTCTCTCGTCATCCGTACATCCGTGATCCTCTGTAGGCCAATCTTTCCATCCTGTCGAATCGTGTAGCAGAATGGTTCCACTCCGCGCTTCTGTTCCTCGATGATTTCGGTGAAGCTCAGCCGTCTGCCGTCCGCAAGGGCGATCCTTGTGTCCCCCGAGAAGCAGCCTCCCGCGCTCGGTCCCTCCACGATGAACAACTCCGACTTCGCCGGATCCCGCTCCTGGCAGTCCGCGAGTTTCCCGGGGAGGTTGAAACCTTCCAGGAGGCCCTTCCGTCGCGTGAGCTCACGGGCCTTTCGCGCGGCCTCGCGCGCCTGCGCCGCAAGGACCGCCTTCCCGATGCAGATCTCGGCGACCTTCGGCGTTTCCAGGAAGAACTCGGAGAGCTTCTCATACACGATGGACTCGACGATCCCCTTGACCTCGGAGTTTCCGAGTTTCATCTTCGTCTGTCCCTCGAACTGCGGCTCGGGGATCTTGAGACTGAGAATCGCCGTCAATCCCTCGCGGGCGTCGTCGCCCTCGAGGCTCTCGCCCTGCTTCAGGTACTTGTTGTCCTTCGCGTACTTGATGAAGGCCCGCGCAAGCCCGGCCTTGAATCCGACGAGATGGGTCCCGCCTTCGATCGTGTCGATATTGTTGACGAACGTGAAGATCGATTCGTTGTAGCCATCGTGATATTGCATCGCGACTTCGACGAGGGTTCCGTCGGACTCCTTCGCGAACTGGATAGGATCCGGATGGAGCGGATTCTTCGCGCGGTTGATCCACTTGACATACTCGGCGATGCCTCCCTGGAATTGGAACACATCCCCGCGGTCGTGGACCTTATCCACAATGATGATCCGAAGGCCGGCGTTCAGGAATGCCAGCTCCCGCAAGCGTGTCGCCAGGATGTCGTAGTCGAATTCGATGGATTCGAAGACCTGCGAATCCGGAAGGAAAGTGATGATCGTCCCGGTGCCTTCCGCCGGTCCGACGACCTCGAGGTCCGAGGTCTTCTTGCCGCGCGCGAACCGCATCCGGTGTTCCTGGCCGTCCCGCTTCACGCGGACCTCGAGCCATTCGCTCAGACCATTGACGACGGAGAGACCGACGCCGTGCAGCCCGCCGGACACGCGGTACATCTTCCGTTCGAACTTCCCGCCGCTGTGCATCCGCGACAGGACGATCTCGACTCCCGGCGCGCCGTACTTCGGGTGGATGTCGACCGGGATCCCGCGACCGTCATCTGCCACCGTGACGGATCCGTCCGGGTTCAGGGTGACCTGGATCTCCTTGCAGAAGCCGGCCATCGCCTCGTCGATCGAGTTGTCGACGACCTCGTGGACCAGGTGGTGGAGGCCGCGCGCGTCGACCGAGCCGATGTACATCGCAGGCCGCTTTCGGATCGCCTGCAGGCCTTCGAGGACCTGAATCTGCGTGGCGTCGTAGGCGGTCTCTTCTACCATCTATTTCGTAACCTCTCAGAGCGCGTTTCGGTGCCCTCTAGCAGCCCATCCCGAGGGACGGTCCAAGTATACGGCAGGCTCTTATAAAAGTTCGGAGGCCAGTTTCTATGGAGAAAACGGCCCTCCGCGAAGGGCCTTCATTGCGCGTCGAGTCTTTAAATACTGTAGCATGGTTGCTCTGACCCCCTCATTCTCGGCTTCGGAAACGTCGGATGGAGGAGCCGAAACCCAATCCTCGTCGGGACCTATTTTCGCTTCCACCGGACGCCATCGCGGCTGTCCTCGAGGACCACGCCGACCGCGGCGAGGGCGTCGCGGATTCGGTCCGCGGCGGCGAAGTCCTTACGCTTGCGAGCTTCCTCGCGTAGCTCGACGATGAGGTCCAGGAGGCGCTCGACCTGGTCCCCGCCTTCCGCAGTCGGCTGGAGGATGCCCAACACCTCCCCGAACGTCCGAAACGCCTGCGCGGCATCGTCGAGGGCAGCCCGCCCCGCCCCTGTTTCGATGGACTTGTTCACGGCGCGCCCGTAATCGAAGATCACCGCGATGGCCTCACGAGTGCTGAAGTCGTCCGACATCGCCGCGTCGAAGTCTGCGAGAGCTTTCGCCGTCGACGCGTTGAGCGAGCGATCGCCCTTGCCGGAACCCGGCGCTCGGCGACGTTCTGCTTCGAGGGTCCGTGTCGTCTCGCGAAGCCGCTCGTATGAACGCTTCGCCTCATCGAGGAGCTCCGGCGCGAAGTCGATGGGCCCGCGATATTGCACGTTGATCAGGAAGAAGCGGATCACCTCGGGCTCGTAGAGCTTCAGCGCCGCCTTGACGGGCCAGTAGTTCCCGAGGGACTTGTGCATCTCCTCCCCCTTTACGGTGACCATCCCGCCGTGCATCCAGTACTTCACGAAGGGCGTGATCCCGGTGTACGCTTCGGCCTGGGCGATCTCTGCCTCGTGATGAGGGAACATCAGTTCCGTCGCCCCTCCGTGGAGGTCGTACTGTGGCCCGAAGTGTCGGATCGTGATCGCCGTGTCCTCGAT
>VBLZ01000098.1 GCA_005878515.1 Methanobacteriota archaeon
CGAGGACGCGGGGCGGCGGGGCGGTCGGAGAAACCTGCCGATGTGTCTCGTTTCGTCCGAGGGCCGTCAGGACGGAGAGGTTCGGCACGTCCTGTACGCCGACGACGAACTTGCCCTCGGCGGATGCCATCTGGACGAACGAGTTCTCTTCCGTCAACGTCGGACTGTTGAACCATCCCAGGATCAGGATGCCGCGAGGAGCTGCCGCGAGAATCCGCACCGTGGCCGCGGTCTCCATCGGAGAAGCCAAGATCCCCTGCGTCAGGTAGAAGACGACCGTCCCAGTCTGGACGAGATAGTCTCGAATCGCCCACCGATCCGGCGGGAGAATCGCGAGCAAATATGGATATGCGTGCGGGTAGAGCTCCCGGAGTGCGCGGTCGTACGCGCCGACGGCGTCGAGGGACGTCCAGTCGGGTCTCTCTGCGTAGTCGAACAGCGTCGGGAGGGCGTATCGGTTGAACAGCCATCCCGCCAGGTCCGGCCCCGCGAGGACCGCGTTCTGCTGCGCCGCGAGGACCGTCCCGACATCGATCGATTCGGGCCGCGACGAATCGTAGACGACGACGCCCGCGGCCCGGTGTATGTAGGCGTCGATCGCGGCCTGCGCCGACATGACATCGTACGTCACGTTGTACCGGGCCGCCAGATATGACAACGTCTGGGAGGTGTTGCCTGCGACGCCCGTCGGAACGTCAAGATAGAGTTCGACCGCCGCCCGATTCACGATGCCCTGCAGCGACGTCATGAGAAGCCGCATCGACAGATTCGCGTTCGCGTCGATCCTCGCGGCATGGAGAGTGGGACCCAGGGGGAACCTCGGAAACGGGCTTTGACTCGGGGGCATCCGCGGCTCGGCAGCGGCCGGAGAGGGCGGGCCGGGCCACAGCACGTTCGCCAGGACGACCGAAATCAGGAGGGCGGCAAGGACCCCGCCCGCGACGCGGACCGCGCGATGATCTCGGTCAAGACTCGGGGACATGTGCCTTCCGCGGCACGCCGATGGGCGCCCGTCGGGGTTGCGGCAGCGGGCGAGCGGCTATAGCTTTTCCTCAATCGCACGCGCACGATACGGGAGGAAGCCCGGTGTGCACCGTCCGAGGCCCGGGCTTCGAGGGACGAAGGATCACTTTCACCGCCCTCCCCCATGGAAGGGCATAAGGCCCCGACCCATTCGTCGGCCGATATGGACGAACTCCTGGGCATCCACGTCTCATCCCCTCGAGACGACTTCCAGATCCGCGAGGTCCACGTCTCGTCGGCGCTCCGGAAGGACCCGTTGCCGGGCATCGACTACTCCTTCAATCCGTACATCGGGTGTTACCACGGATGCACCTTTTGTTATGTACCCCGGATTCTGCAGATCGATCGACGCACGTGGGGCGCCTCGGTTGTGGTGAAGCGGAATGGGGCGACGGTCCTCGCGAAGGAATTGAAGCGTCTGCCCCGAGGACTCGTCGCGATCTCGACCGCCACCGATCCGTACCAGTTCGTCGAGGGAAAGTATCGAATCACACGACACGCGCTCGAGGTCCTGCTGAGGGCCAACTGGCCGGTGTCCGTCCTCTCCCGAGCCCCTCTGATGATCCGCGACCTCGATCTGTTCACCCAATTCGCGGACATCGAAGTCGGCATGTCTGTCCCGACCCTGGACGATCGCGCACGGTCTTTTCTGGAACCGTGGGCACCGCCCATCGACGCGCGGCTCCGCTGCCTTCGGGCACTTGCCGACGCCGGCTTGACGACCTTCGTCGGCTTCGCCCCTGCGTATCCGCCGACCGGTGGATGGACGCCTGAATCCATCGCGGAGGTATTCGCCAGTGCCGGGGTGAAGAAGATGTTCACCCGTGCCCTCGATGACCGGTGCGGGGTCCCCGAAGCGATGGCGAGGCAGCTCGACGGATCCGAGCTTGCCGAGGATCTTAGACGAATCGGCGATCTCGAGACGATCGCACCGTTCGTCTCCCGCGTCGGGGAAGAATGCCGAGCTCGGGGGATCGATTTTCGTAGCGCGTTCGGGTTTCGGAGCACCGATTCCAATTCGGGTTTCGGATCGCCGAGAACGAAACGGTAGGCCCGGCAGGCGCGAGGCTCGCCGTCGCGGAATAGGTCCGCATCCGATCGCCTCGGGGACAACAACCCTGGTTCTGTTCTTGACCCGGGACGCAGCCGCATTCAAAGGGCCCTTGAGGCCAATCAATCCCTCCCCAGGCCACGAACTATATTCGGTGGCGTCGCTTCCGGCGTGAGGGGAGACGCCACATGCCGAGCCCGCGGAAAACCCGCAGCCTGACTGTCGCTCACGGGGAAATCGACGCATCCGACAAGACCACCAGCCTGCTCTTGCCGAATCGAGATCATGGACCCTGGTTGCCCTTCGAACGGTTCGCCGAGACGATGACGACCTCGCGCACCAAGCTCGGCCGTCACAGCCATCAGGCCGAGGAGGTCGTGATCTATCTGGTCGAAGGCGAGGTCGACCACATGGACGACTCCGGTCGGCGCGAAGGTCTCACTCCCGGGTCGGTCGCGGTGCTCACGGCCCACGAAGAAATTTCTCACGATCTCGAGATGCTGAAAGGGAAACGAGCCCGCTGGTTGTCGGTCGTCGTCCGCCTGCCCTGGCATACGGAACCGCCGCCGACCACGATCCAAATCAAGACGGCCGGAGATGCAACGGAGGAATCCGACGGGACCGTCCAGAAGCCGGTCGTCGGACCGCTCGCGCGCGCCGACGGCTCGTCGGGCCTCGAATTCACGGACATCGAGTTCGCGCGACAAGCCACCGCGTTCTTTCGGATCGGGCGGGATCGCCGGGCGGTCGCGTACGTGCTCGACGGCTCCGGGATGATCGACGACGTGCCGCTCAAATCAGGTTCCGGCGCCCTCCTCGAAAACATGTCGGCCGTCGCAATCGGTGGCGCGCCGGGATACCGGATCGTCCTCGCCGCCGTCCCGATCCCCGCCCAGCACGAGGACCCTCCGGACGCCGCTCCGCGTCGGGTGAAATGAGCCGCGGGGCAATCGGTGCACAGGCATGAACGCCGGTCAACTCCTGGTCTCTTGCCTTGAGAGCGAGGGCGTCCGTTTCGCGTTCGGGATCCCGGGAGAGGAGAACCTGGAGCTAATGGACGCGCTCCGGGGAAGCTCCGTCCGGTTCGTCCTCACGCGGCACGAAGGCGCTGCCGCGTTCATGGCCGACGTGTATGGCCGTCTCTCCGGCCGCGCCGGCGTCTGCCTTGCGACCCTCGGCCCCGGTGCGACCAACCTCGTGACCGGGGTGGCGGACGCGTTCCTCGACCGGGCGCCGCTCGTCGCAATCACCGCCCAGGCGAACCTCTCGAAGATCCACCGAGAATCGCATCAGTACGTCGACATCCTCCAGCTGTTCAGCCGAATCACGAAATGGAATGCGCGGGTCGAGAGCCCGGACGTCGTCCCCGAGATCCTCCGGAAAGCGTTCAAACTCTCGGAGGCAGAGAAGCCCGGGGCGACTCACGTCGAGTTGCCGGAGAACGTCGCGGAGGACGAAGCCGGCCCGAACCAGAAACCGCTCCCCCGCGAGCCGGTCGGCGCCCCGGCGCCGGCCCGAGCGAGCGTCGAGCACGCGGCCCGCCTGATCGAGGTGGCCGTCCGGCCGATCATCCTCGCCGGGAACGGGGTCATCCGCAATGGCGCGTCGTCGGAACTGACGCGACTCGCCGAACAACTCCGGATCCCGGTCGTGACCACCGTGATGGGGAAGGGTGCGATCCCGTGGACCTCGCCGATGAGCCTCCTGACGATCGGCATCCTGCCTCGGGATCACGAGCTCGCGGGACTCAATGACTCCGACCTGCTCATCTGCGTCGGGTATGATTTCGTCGAATACGATCCTCGGTCGTGGAACCCTCGAGGCGACCGACGAATCATCCATGTCGACGCCCTCCCGGCGGAGATTTCCGCGAACTACCTCCCGGAGGTCGAAGTCATCGGAGAGATCCGCGAATCGTTGCAGGCCCTGGCCCAGCGGATCCGCAAGACGCGGCAATCGGCGCGATTGGAGCCGACCCATGATGCGATCCTGAAAGCCCTGGAGTCGGAACTCGGGCCACACTCCGAGAATCTGCTGAACCCGCGTCGGGTCTTGTGGGACCTTCGTGAGATCCTGGAACCCGACGACCTGTTGATCTCGGATGTCGGGGCTCACAAGTTATGGCTCAGCCGTTTCTTTCGCGTGGCCAAGCCCAAGACGATCGTCATCTCGAACGGCCTGTCCCCGATGGGCATCGCCCTCCCGGGCGGAATCGCCGCCAAGCTACTGGATCCGGATCGTCGGGTCGTGACCCTGAGCGGGGACGGCGGCTTCCTGATGAGCGTCCATGAACTGGAGACGGCGAAGCGGGAGTGCGCCGCGACAGTGAACCTCGTCTTCCGGGATAGCGGTCTCGGGAGCATCCGATGGAAACAGATGGCGAAATTCAAGCGAACGGTCGGCACGGACTTCGGCAATCCGGACCTCACCGATCTTGCGAAGGCCTTCGGGCTCCGGGGGTTCCACGTCGAGCATCCGAAAGAACTCCGGTCCGTGCTGGAGGAGGCGATGGAGTCGAAGGATCCTTGCCTGGTGGACATTCCGGTGGACTACACTCGCAATCCGTTCGTCGATCTCACGGGCTAGTGGGCGAGCTTTCGGAGCCGATGCGGCTGAGGGTAGGCGGCGCTCCCGCGGAGTCTACGTGAGCGGATGTGCGACGCCTACGATGGTGCCCGGTTGGGCTCTCCGCCCGCGATCACAAGTTCCATGTGATCGTGAACTGAGGCAGGCCCGTGAGGCCAACGATCTCGTACTTGGCACAGTAGTTCCACGAATTCTGGGTCAGGGTCATCGGCTGGCCGTCGGTAATCCGCGAAGCGCCAGTCCGAGCCGAGCAGGTGCCCGTGGTGACCGCCCCGTTCGCGACGTAGGCGAACAGACCGGTCGAGTTATACGGAGGATTGAGGCCCGTGACCGTCGGAGTGACAAGCACGGGGCCGCCGGTCGTGAACGCCGGGTGCGTTGTCGGTGCGGCCGTATCACAGGAGAACGTCTCCTGTCCGCTACCGCCGAGCGTCACATTCGTGGGAGTAGCCGACGTTGTCGGGCAGTTCGCCGTCATCCCACCCGCGACCGGGACCGCCGGCTGCGTTTGTGAGATCAGGACGACCGCCGAGACGACTCCAAGGGCCACCAAGATCGCAAACAGGCTCACTAGACTCCAGCTGCTTCGAAGCTTCATTTTCTCCTCCCCCGATTCCGATGGAAGTGTGTGGCGTTCTGGGTACATAAACCCTCCGGCGTGCGGCGAAACGGGCTCACGGCTCGTTGCCTTCCTGCAGATCCCTGTAGAGGACCTTCCTTGGCCGGAGACGTTTAAGGCCCGCGGAGCCGATTTGGAAACGCGAAGAGGGCTCTGCAACGGTAACGATCGGAGGAGAAACGCATGAGAAAACTTGTTGTCGGCACCTTTCTGACGCTTGATGGAGTAATGCAGGCGCCGGGCGGCCCCGACGAAGACCGCGACGGCGGCTTCGAGTATGGCGGTTGGTCGGTGAAGTATTGGGATGACATGATGGGCAAGCTCATCGTCGAGCAGACGATGCGACCCGACGCGCTCCTGCCGGGCCGCCGGACCTACGAGATCTTTGCCGCGCACTGGCCGCGCGTCACGGATCCGAACGATCCGGTCGCTGCCAAGCTCAACACCGTGCGAAAATACGTCGCCTCTCGAACCCTCCACAAAGCGGAATGGCACAACTCCTCCCTGCTGCGCGGGGAGGTCGGAGACGCCGTGCGGCGGCTCAAAGAGCAAAGCGGCGGAGAGATCCAAGTGACGGGGAGCTCGAACCTCATCCAGACGTTGTTGAAGCACGACCTCATCGACGAGTTTCGCCTGTGGATCTTTCCGGTCTCGGTTGGCTCCGGCAAGCGCCTCTTCGGCGACGGCACCCTTCCCGGGGCCTTCCGGCTTGTCGATGCCGAGGTGTCGACCACCGGCGTCGTGATCCACCGGTACGAGAGGGCCGGCAAATTCGAGCAGGGCAGCTTCGAGGTGGACGAGCGGGGCAGAACCGCGGCGCTCTGGGAAGAGAAGTCGTGAGTTCCGCACGCCGCGGATGTCCGCATGAATGACAGGCGGCCCCGGAGTTGTTCGTCTTCAGCCGAGCCCGATTTGCTTCATGAGCCCGACTTGGTCGTAGAACAGCCGCTCCTCCGTGATCGCTCCCTGGTCGTTCCACGTGGCGACGGTGCAGAACTCGACGCGGAAGCTCTTGCCCGTCGGTGGGATCACCTGGTCTCCCAACTTCATCGGCCCTTTCATCGTGCCCCGGAACTCGGCGACGGAACACGTATGGTTGCCGTCTGCAAACAGGATCTTGTACGGTCGGTTGATCAGATGGTTGTCCGGGAAGGTCTTGAAAAACTCAACGGCCTCAAGGTCGTGGTTGCGCCGTCCCCTCGTCGGCGGAGCGCCGCCAGGCCAGTACACGGCGACATCCTCGGTGTGACGTTTTCGGAAGGTCTCCCACAGGGAACTTCCAGGTCCGGCATTCCATGCGTCGTCCAGCGTCGTCATCAACTCGAGAAGCTCCTGCTGCTTCAATCTCCTTCCCTCCCTTCCGCACGCTCCCACGAGCCTATGTAGTTTGCTTTGTATCATTCCTCTGACAACCCTCGTCCGTGAGAGCCGCGGTGGTCCCGGGGTAAGACTAAGTACCCCGCGGACGTGCGACCGACCGGGGGCGAGATCCCATGAAAGCGATCGTCCAAACCGGGTATGGCTCGTCGGACGTGTTCCAGCTCCGAGAGATCGAGATGCCGGTGATCGACGACGACGGCGTGTTAGTGCGGGTCCAAGCCGCTTCCGTGAATGCCCTGGACTGGCACCTCATGCGGGGCATCCCGGCCATCATCCGCCTGACAACCGGGCTGCGCCGACCGAAGAGCCCTGTCCCGGGGGTCGATGTGGCGGGTACCGTCGAATCGGTCGGCCGGAACGTGACCCGCTTTCGACCCGGCGATGAGGTATTCGGCATGCGCACCGGAGCCTTTGCTGAGTACGTAGCCGGCAAAGAGCGGAACTTCGTGCCGAAGCCGGTGGGCCTGTCGTTTGAGCAAGCCGCGGCGGTGCCCGTCGCCGGAGAGACCGCCTTGCAGGGTCTCCGAGACAAGGGCCAGATTCGGCCGGGGCAGAAGGTCTTGGTCAACGGCGCGTCGGGAGGGGTGGGCACCTTCGCCGTGCAGGTCGCAAAGTCGTTTGGAGCGAACGTGACGGGCGTCTGCAGCCCGCGAAACGTCGACCTGGTCCGATCGATCGGCGCGGACCGAGTGATGGACTACACCCGCGAGGACTTCGTCCGGGACGGGCAGCGGTACGATATGATCTTCGACGTGGCGTGGACTCATTCAGGATCCGACTGCCGACGCGTGCTAACTCCGAATGGGATCCATGTCTTGGCCGGACAATCGAGCCGCAAGAAGCCATCGATCTTGCCGTTGCTCTTGGCTCCCGTGGTCTCGCGCTTCAGGAGGCAGAAGTTGGTTTCGTACATCGCGAAGCACAACAATGCGGATCTCGTTGCCCTCAAGCAACTCATCGAAGCCGGGAAGGTCACGCCGATCATCGACCGGACTTTTCCGTTGCGCGAGGTTCCTGAGGCGATCCGGTATCTCGGCGAGGGACACCCTCGAGCGAAGATTGTCATCACCGTGTAGCGACACGCGACGGGTGTGTCCGGCCGACAATCTGGATAGCTTAATAGCCGCGACGCCGGTGGCCAAACCCGTTGAGTGAGACGGCGATCTCGACGTCCCTGGAATCTGCAAGGCGCCTGACGGTAACGAAGCAGCGTCTTGCCGGCAAGTTGCCGACAGGTCCAGTGCGTGAAGCAATCCTGACCGTGATTCGCGACCTCGGTTTCGTTCAATGGGACCCGGTCAACGTGGTCGCGCCGTCGCATGTCCTCACCCTGTGGAGCCGGATTGGCGATTTTCGTTTGTCGGACCTGGATCGATTGCTGTGGGACGAGAAGAAGCTCTTCGAACATTGGTCCCACGCCGCTTCGATCGTGCTCACCGAAGACTATCCGCTCTTCTATTCGATGATGAGAAGGTACCCGGAGTCCCTTTCCAAATCTTGGGGAGGATGGCGCGAGAGGGCCAGGGCGTGGCTGCCACAGCACGCAGAACTGCGAAAGGCCATCGTGCGTCAGCTGAAGAAGGGACCCCTTCGACTGAGCGAATTTGAAGATCACGTTCGAACCAAGGGACCGGCAGACGGATGGGGCTTTGGCAGCGATGTCTCCATGATGCTCTTCCACTTGCAAATGAGCGGCGAGGTGATGGTCGTGGGCCACGAAGGAAACCAGAACATCTGGGGCCTCTCTGAAGCGTTCCTCCCGAGTTCGGTGGAGAGGAGACAGCTCCCGGAGGACGAAGTCGAGCGGGAGGGCGCCGAGAGGACGATCCGAGCCCTCGGAACGGCTTCACCTTCCGAGATCAACCGCTATTTCCTCCGCGGCCGGTATCTGAACCTGAAAGAAGCTCTGAAACGCTTGCAGGATGAATCGACGATCCATCGGGTTCACATCACGGGGATTAGCGGCGAGCGATACGTGCATGATCGGGACGTCCGCCTCCTGGAATCGATGAATTCGGAGGCGTGGCAACCCCGCATGTCGCTGCTGGCTCCCTTCGACAATCTCCTGGCCGTCAGAGAAGGAACGAGTCGACTGTTCGGGTTCGACTATGTCCACGAAAACTTCCTGCCGAAAAACAAACGGAAGTTCGGGACCTACGTGCTGCCCATTCTCTGGGGTGACCGGTTCATCGGCAGGGTTGACCCTCGGATGGACCGACCGAACGCGAAGCTCCTGATCAATTCGGTGCACGCGGAGCCCGGCGCCCCCGGCGGCAAGGAGGTCTCGCTGGAGATTCGTGAGACGATCGAGCACCTGGCCGAATTTCTCGGAGCCAAGGAAGTCGTATACACGGCCCGCGTGCCGAAGGCCTGGAGGAGTTCGCTTCGCTGAGTTACGTCAAGGCTTGGCTCGTGGCACCTTGCCTGACAACGCGGACGCCGGCTCGGTTTCCGGATCATAGTCGGCCTGGGCGAATTCGTCTTGCTCCTTCTGCAGGAGCCAATTCTCACGTTTGCCTCCGCCCATTTTGGTCTTGATGATGACCCATTGCCCCCGAAGTTTCTTGCCAACCAGAGCGAATCGCACGAGTCCATCGCGGAGCGCTGCGGCGGCATCATCCGCCTCGGGTCCGACGACCTCAAATTCGCCGAAGTCCCACACGATGACTTCGCCCGCGCCATATTCGCCTTCGGGGAGGGTTTCCTCGAACATCAGGTAGTCGAGCGGGTGGTCCTCGACATGGATCGCGAGGCGCTTGACCTTGGGATCCTTGCTCGGCCCTTTCGGCACCGCCCAGGAGACGAGGACCGCGCCGATTTCTAGTCGCAAGTCATAGTGAAGATTCCGAGCCCAGTGTTTCTGGACCACGAATCGGGCTCGCGGGGCTGCGACCCGAGGAGCCGCTTCGGGGATGGTTGGGGAGGCCATGCCGACGACCCTTGGGCGCCCTCAGGGGTGTGGCATACTAGACTCTTCGTATCGCAATCCCCGCGATCCGCCTCGGTGCCGTAAACCGTCATATAGCGTGTGGGCGTTCGTGCGCCCGAAGGGTTACGGTGAGAAACATGACCGACCGGATTACACCGACGCGGTTCCATGAGTCCGATGGCGTCGAAGACTGGCGAGTCGTGGGCGAGGGAGCGTGCGCGTACTTCCGTACCGGGTCGTTCGCGATGGGCGCGGGGCTCGTCAAGGCCATCAGCGAGCTGGCCGGCCTCGACGACCACCACCCAGACGTCGACTTGCGGCACGAGGGCGTGATGGTGCGGCTGATCACGATCGCTCAAGACTACATGGGGATGACGGAGCGCGACGTCGAATTGGCTCGACAGATCTCGGCGGTCGCGCGCAAGCTGAGCCTCCCCGCCGACCCATCCGTCGTCAAGACCGTCCAACTCACGGTCGACGCGCACGACATTCCCAAGGTGAAACCGTTCTGGCGTGCGGTCCTCGGGTACCAGGACCGCGCCGACAGCCCCGAGGACGTGGTCGACCCGCATAGCCGCGGGACACCGATCTGGTTCCAGAAGTTGGATGCGCCGGACCCGCTGATGCACATCGACGTGTGGGTGCCGCCTGAACAGGGCGAGGCGCGCGTCGCGGCGGCGATTGCCGCGGGAGGCCACCTCGTCACCGACAAGTACGCACCCTCCTGGTGGACGCTTTCCGACCCCGAGGGCAACCTCGTCGACGTGTGCACGACGAGGGGCCGCGACTGAGCGGTCTCTCCCGATGGCGGCGGTCGGTCCTGCACATCGGGTTTGGACTCCGAGGCTGCACAAGAGACTTACCGGAGCACGGGTTTTCGTTGGGCCATGACCCAGAAGACTCCTGCCTATGGCGCCCGCGCAGCCAAGGCACCCCTCGCTTCGATGACGATCGAGCGACGCGACCCGGGACCGCACGACGTCGAGATCGAGATTCTCTATTGCGGCATTTGCCACAGCGACGTGCACAAGGTGAACGACGACTGGGGGACCACGCACTTTCCGGTCGTACCCGGTCATGAGATCGTCGGCCGGATCGTATCACGAGGCGCCAAAGCATCCCGTTTCCACGAAGATGACCTCGTCGGCGTAGGCTGCATCGTCGATTCGTGCCGGGCATGCTCCGAGTGCCGCGCGGGCCGCGAGATGTTCTGCGAGAAGGGTGTCACGTTCACGTTCGATAGTCTCCAGCAAGACAAGCAGACGTGGACGTACGGAGGCTACTCCGCGAACATGGTCGTCGACGAGCGCTACGTGCTTCTGATCCCGAAAGGCCTGGACCACGCGCGCGCGGCACCGCTCATGTGCGCGGGGATCACCACGTACTCGCCGCTGCGCCAATTCGGCTGCAAGCGAGGCGATCACGTTGCTGTCGTAGGCCTAGGCGGCTTGGGCCACATGGTGGTCAAGTTCGCGGTTTCCATGGGTGCGGACGTCACGGTGCTCAGCACGTCTCGGGACAAGGAGAAGGACGCCGCCCGCCTCGGTGCCAAACGATTCGTCGCCACGAGGGAACCGGGCGCGTTCGAAACCCGTGAAGGCACGTTCGACCTCATCGTGGATACGGTGAGCGCGCCGCACGATCTCAACCAGCCGTTGATGCTCTTGAGGAATTTCGGGACCATGGTCCTCGTGGGATTGCCGCCCGCCGCCACCCCTCTCGACGCGGGTGTGCTCATCCGCGGCAACAAGCGCATTGCGGGCTCCAACATCGGCGGAATTCCCGAGACGCAGGAGATGCTCGACTACTGCGGGAAGCATGGCGTCGTCGCGGACGTCGAAGTCATCAAAGCGAACCAGATCAACGATGCGTATGCCCGAATGGGCCACGGAGACGTGCGCTACCGATTCGTGATCGACGGCGCCAGCTTTGGAGCCTGAGTCAAGCGAGAGGAGTGCGTGGAAGACATGGAAATCAAGACAGGCGGTTCGCGATCGTCGAGCGAGGGACCGACGGATTGGTTCACCGGCAAGGTGCGCGTCGAGCCCCTGTTCCAGGCAAGTGCCCCGGGGCGCGTGCAAGGTGCGAGTGTGACGTTCGAGCCGAGGGCCCGCACGGCATGGCATACACATCCGCTCGGTCAGACGCTCATCGTGACGGCCGGTCGCGGCTTCGTGCAAAGCTGGGGAGGTCCTGTGGAAGAGATCAATCCCGGAGATGTGGTCCTGTGTCCGCCGGGAGAAAAGCATTGGCACGGCGCGACGCCGACCAGCGCCGTGACGCACCTCGCCATCCAGGAAGCACTCGAGGGCAAGGTCGTCAACTGGATGGAAAAGGTCAGCGACGATCAGTACCGGCGAGTTCGAGGTACGAGAGAGGTCGATCCCTCGTGAGCGCCTTCAACGGATGGGAAAACTTCTACGTGATCGTCGGCTCGTCCGCGGGGGCCCTGATCGGATTGCAGTTCGTCGTCGTTACGCTCATTGCTGGAAGGCCGCTTGGCCGAGCGGAGGCGCAAGCCGGCGGCGCCTTCGCGACGCCGAACATCGTTCATTTCGGAGTCGTGCTGGTGCTATCTGCGATGGTGAGCGCGCCATGGAACGAGGTCACTCTCGTCGCAGCTCTTTGGGGCATCGTGGGTCTCGGTGGGGTGGGGTACGTCGTCCTCGTCTCCCGGCGTATGCGGTTGCAAGGCGCCTACGTGCCCGTGTTCGAGGACTGGTGCTTTCATGTTCTGCTTCCCCTCTCGGCCTATGCCATTCTGGCGATCTCAGCATTCGCGGCTCAATACGACGCGGGCCCAGCCCTCTTCCTGGTCGGCGCAGCGGCGCTGGTGCTCCTTCTGATTGGAATTCACAATGCCTGGGACGCCGTCATGTACCAAGTCTTTGTCCGACCAAGGAAGGACGGGTAAGTTGCGCGTTGGGATTTTGGGTTCCGGTTTAGGAAGAACTCAATCTCTTCGGTCTCTTGACAGCTCGGCGGGCGTCTCTTTGCTTTCGCTCTCCTCTTCGGACCGGCGGCGCCGAGAACGCCAGACGGCAAGAATGAGGATGAGCGCGATCGCGGAGACGACGCCGACGAGGAGGACTCCCGTACCGATCCCGAAGAGGGTCTGCGGCCACCAGCCCGGCGTGGTCCCGAGAGGCAAACCAGCGGTCGCATAGCACGTTTCAGGGTCGAAGATGCGCACGCCGCTGCTGCCGTACGCGGGATCGATCGCCGCATTCTCGTAACAGCGACGTGCTGGGATCTTGTAGACATGCCCGCCATATCCGGGGATGTCCCCGCCGGCGACGTCCGGACCGATCGCGGGCCAAGGCACTGTGCCCCACCAACTCGGCTTGGCGGACAGATAGAGGGAGGGCGGCAGCACGTGGGTCGCCGGGACGGAATTCGCGAAGTTCGTCAACCCGGTCGGGACCTCCGCGGCGTCGAAGCGGAAGCTCGCGCTCACGGTGTCGTAGTTCCCCCATCGTAGGGCGGTTTCCCGCGTCCGCGAGTCGCCGGACAGACCCGAGTCCGGCTGTCCAAACGAATAGATGTCGACGTCGTCCGTGCTGAGGTTGGTCTCGTATGTCGTGTAGTATCCGGGCCGCCCCAGCACGTTGCCAACGATGTTGAAGAACCGGGAGTACGCCCAGAGGTGCATCGTCGCCGTGTTCGCCGTCTTGTTCGGGTCGCCGTGGAAGTGATTGCGGAAGAAGGTCAGGAAGTGATGCGTGCCGTGGATGTTGTCGGTTCCCGCCCCCAGGCCGTCGTTGCCCTCGATCAAAAGCATAGCGTCGCCGCCGTTGTGGCCGGCGTAGTTGGGCTGCATCCACCCGCCGCCGCCCGGGGTGTACAGGTCGTCGATCGCGAAGTTGTACGTGAGCACGTCGCCGCTCCCCGTGCCGACCAGCATCGGCGACGTCACGTGCTGGAAGATGTTGTTCTCGACGAGGTTGTCCGAGCCTGGATACCATTCGATCCCGTAGCTCTGCGACTGCCCGCCGGATCCGTAGAAGTAATTGCTCCGGATCTCGTTTCCGCGGGTCATCGTCAACCAGACGTGGTTGCGACCTCCACCAGGCCCACCGGGAGGCGCAACCTTGACGGAGCGTACGCCGGTAATCCAACATTCCATCGCGTTCTGGATGTTGATGCCGCCTCCGCCGTCGACCGGCTGGATCGTCATGTTCTCGATACCCGCCCGTCGCAAGACCGTCGTCGGCCACCAAGCCTGCGGCGCTTGCGAGGCGCGCCAATTCGGCATGTAGATGCCGGGCGTGATGGTGACCTGGTTGCCTGCCATCGCGGCGACCTTGACAACCTGCCGCTGGTTCCGGTAGCCGCCCGGTGCGGTCCGCATGCCGTCGCTGCCCTGGCTGACGCAACCGTTTGCAATCCCACAATTGTAGATGTCCCCGCCGTCGGCCGTGTCATCGACCTGATCGAGGATCAGGAAGCTCTCCCCCGCCCGCAGGTTCGCCGTATTGCTCAAGGTGATGACCGTGGTGCCTTTCGCATAACCGGCGGTCCAGTCCGCGGAGTTCTCCACGCCCCCCGCCCAGCTGAAGCTCCCTTTGAGGCAGATGACGGGGTATGGCGGGGGACCGCGGTCACACGGCGTGGTGCCGGTGAAGACCAGCTTCGTCCGATTGGCCCCGGCGCCTCGGAGGGTCACGTCGCTCTTCATGTTCAGACCTGCGGAGAGGGTGAAGGTCCCCGCGGTGAGGGAGACGACCTGATCCGGCGGACACGCCGCGATCGCAGCGTCGATTTGCGCGGCGGTGCTGCCGGGGTCGAGGGATGCGCAAATCGTTACGCGGTTCGGAATGCCACCGGGGATGCCTGCGTGGCTCCAATCGATCGCCCGCGAGGGGTCCAGGATCTCGGACCACGGCTCCGCGGCGGCGCGGACAGTCAGATCCCTGCCGACCGCGCCGACGGTAAAGGTCATGCACAAGCCGAGTGCGATCCCGAGCAACCGCTTCGCCCAAGCCTTTCCAACCTCGTGGGGCTTCACCGTCATCACCGCCGAGCCGGCCGCGACATTCGGCCCCGGTTGTCCATCGCGGCCGTGCCGGACAATACATTCGACGCATAGACTTGGCGGCCTGAATTCGCTTGGCGAAATGCGCGTGCCTACTCGAAGCCGAGATCCACCAGTCGGTTGACAGAATGCGTCTAAGCTGTAACGTTCCTGTGGAGAGAGCGCTCCCGACGGGGAGTAGATGAGCACACTGGCAACCCCGGGCTCCTCCCTGTCCGATATACCGAAGAACCTAAGCGGGCTTCTTTCGCTGGACCAGCTCAATCCAAATTCCGTCCGGGTCCTTTACGAAGGCCTCACGCCAGCCTAGCTCGTCCCCGATAGTTCCCGGCCGCACGACGACTTCGACACCCTTCTCCTCCAATCTCTTGACCGCATGTTGGAGGTCCTCGACTTCGAAGCCAAGATGGTCCAGTTCTTCGCCATTCACGTATGCGGTCCCGAACCGACTGCCCTCTTCGTACCAGTTCAGTTCCAAGAGTTGGGACGAACCCGGACTGCGAAGGATGACGGCCTTCCCACGGGTCGGCTCGAAGCTTTCAAGATGCTCCACGACTTCCATGCCGAGAATCTCGGTGTAGAACTTCAAGGAGCGCCCGATATCCCGGACCCGAAGCCCGGTATATACAAGGCGGAACGCCATGCAAACGGGAGCCGCGAACCCGACTAAATAACATGGGTCTGATCTGTTTTCCGCGCGCGGCTGACGGGGCGAGACACCGGCGGGACGATCAAATCGACCTTCGACTGGGATTCACTTAGTGGACGAGTGCTCCCGACGGAGAGTTCGGCCTCCAACCATCGCTACTACTGCTCCTCCATGGGGGTATTCCACCGGCAACGTCTGGGGCCGTTTTGTCTCGATCGCCCGCCTTCCCAACCTGGAGCCGACCTCGGCCTCCGAGGCCGACGCGAGGCGCCGATCGCGCTCAGCGGACGGCGCGCTTCCTCCGTCGGACCGCGACCACCACGCCGGCCACCGCAATCGCGATCACGACCGCCGTGGCGCCGAAGAACACGGGCGGATCGAGCCCGAAAATCGTAACCGCGGGAGCGGGCGTCGGAGCGAGTTCGATGTCGATGTCGACCGCGCTGTGGAACGTGAACGTGATGTAGATGTAGTAATTGGTCGCGTCACTCGTCACGGTCACCGCCGGACTGCTGATTTGGGTGCGGTTCACGAAGACGTGCAGCTCGTTGATGTTGGGAATCGCGGCCTTGGGGACGGTCACGTTCGCGTAGCCTTGGGTCCCCGCCGGCCCGGTCGCGGTGAAATGAATCGTGTTGCCCGCGAACTTCACGTTCGAGAGCGCCGCACTGCTCTGGACGGAGCACGACAAGTCGTGCCCGCAGCTGACGGTGGACACGAACGGCGGATTCACAATCAGATCGACCGTCGCCGTCGCACTCTTGCCGACCGCGTCCGTCACTGTGACGGTGACGGTGAAGGTCCCCGTCGCCGTCGGCGTGCACGTCAGCGAGGAGACGTTCGCCGACGAGCATCCGGAGGACAGACCCGCATAGGCGTAGGTCAGCGGTCCGGTCCCGCCCCTCGCGGTCACCGTTAGAGTCACACTGGATCCGAGGGTAATCGGGGACGAGGAAACGGAAAACGAGCTGATCGTCGGCCCGCTCGGCACGACCGCGAACGTGATGGTTTGCGTTACGTCATATCCGCTCACCGTAATCGTCCCGGAGGGAGGGCTGGCCGTGTACCCAGTCACCGCGTCCACCGAATATGGGTATGCTCCGTTCGCGTCCGAGAATGTGATCGACGAACCGGTCGAACTCTTGGTCGTCCCGGCTAGGGTGACGGACCAAGAAGTGCCCGAGGGCAGGCCCGTCTCCGTGAACGTGACCGAGTACGTCACCTGCGTGAACGCGATCGACTGGCTCACCGCCGCGCCGTTCACTGTGATCGTCCCGGAGGCCGGCGAGGCCGCGTAGCCGGTGACCGGTCCCACGGCGTACGAGTACGTCCCGTCCGCTTCGGAGAAGATGATCGTACTAGTCGTTGACGTACGGGTCGTCCCGCCGAGGGCAACGGACCACGAGGTGCCCGTCGGGAGCCCGGTCTCAGTAAAACTCACATCGTACGTCGGCGGAGGCACAGCGGTGAACGTGATCGACACACTCGCGCCCCCTCCATTCACCGTAACGGATCCTGACGAAGGCGAGGCCGTGTAGCCGGCCACCGGTTCCACGGTATACGCGTACGTCCCGTTCGCCTCCGAGAACGTGATCGTGGTCGTTGTCGAAGTGTGCGCGGTCCCGCCTAGGGTGACGGACCACGAGGTGCCCGTCGGGAGCCCGGTCTCAGTAAGGCTCACGAGATACGTCGGCGGAGGCGGAGCCGCGCCGCCGGGCGAGATAATCGAGATGGTCCCTTGGAAGAGATTACTCACGTAAGTGTAGCCATCGACGACATCGTACGTGGCTCCTAAGGGGCTGGAGCCAACAGGGATGCTCGCCACCACGGCGTTTGTCACATCCGAGATCACGGTCACATTGTTGGAACCCGCGTTCGTGACGAACACTTCTCCCATCCGGCTGTCGTAGGCGACCCCTGCGGGAATGCTCCCCGCCGAGACGGTCGCCACGACGGTGTTCGTCGCGTCGGAAATCACGCTGACGTTGTTCGAACCCGTGTTCGGGACGAACACCTCGCCCTTTCCGCCATCATAAGCCACGCCGGCTGCCACTGCGCCCGGGCCGAGACCTACCCTGATACTTGCGACGACGGTGTTCGTTGCATCTGAAATTACACTCACGTTGTTGGACCCCGCGTTCAGAACGAACACTTCGCCCTTTCCGCCGTCATATGCGACGCCCTCGGGACTGGTCCCGACCGGGATGTTCGCCACCACGGCGTTCGTCACATCCGAGATCACGGTCACATTGTTGGAAAACGCATTCGCAACGAACATTTCTCCCTTCCCGCTGTCGTAAGCCACTCCGATTGGACCATGACCGACCGGGATGCTCGCGATGACCAGGTTCGTCGCGTCCGAGATGACGCTCACGTTGTTGGATAGGTAGTTTGCGACAAACACCGTCCCCTTCCCGGCATCGTATGCCACCCCCCCTGGAAAAGAACCGACTCCCATGCTCGCGACGACCGTGTTCGTCACATCTGAGATCACGGTCACGTTCCCCGTCAGGCCTGCGTTTACGAAGGACGCCAGTTTCGCGACGAACACCTCTCCCTTGCCGCTGTCGTAGGCCATCAGCGCGGGAAACGCCGCTAACTCAACGGTCGCCACGACCGTGTTCGTTGTGTCTGAGACTACATTTACAGTGATCGAACCTGCGTTCGGGACGAACACCTCTCCCTTGCCGCTGTCGTAGGCCACCCCCCGCGGATCGGAACCCACCGGGACGCTCGCCACGACGGCGTTCGTCGCGTCGGAGATAACGGTCACGTTGCCCGATGCCCGGTTCGCGACGAATACTTCCCCCTTCGCGCTGTCGTAGGCCACTCCGAACGGCGAGGAACCCACCGGGATGCTGGCCACGACGGCATTCGTTGTGTCCGAGATGACGCTGACGTTGCCCGATCCCTGGTTCGCGACGAACACCTCTCCTCTCCCGCCGTCGTAACCCACTCCGAATGGATTGTAACCCATCGGGATGTTCGCGACGACGGCGTTCGTCGCATCGGAGATGACGGTCACGTTGTTCGATCCGGCATTCGTGACAAAGACCTCGCCCTTGCCGCTGTCGAAGGCGACCCCCTGCGGATAGAAACCCACCGGGATGTTCGCGACGACGGCGTTCGTCGCATCGGAGATGACGGTCACGTTGTTCGAATTCTGATTCGTCACGAACACCTCTCCTTTCCCGCCGTCGTAGGCCACCCCGTACGGAATGGATCCTACAGTGACGCTCGCCACGACGGCGTTCGTCGCATCGGAGATGACGGTTACGGTGCCCGATCCCTGGTTCGCGACGAATACTTCCCCCTTCGCGCTGTCGTAGGCCACTCCGAACGGCGAGGAACCCACAGGGATGCTGGCCACGACGGCATTCGTTGTGTCCGAGATGACGCTGACGGCGTTCGATCCCTTGTCCGTGACGAACACCTCGCCCTTCCCGCTGTCGTACGCGACAGCCGTCGGTTCAAAACCGTTCGCCGCCAGGAAATTCCCCGGAACGAGCGTATTGTTGACGAGGACGAGCGTGTATATGACGAACGGGCCGGTCGACGCGGCGAGCACCGTCAAGGACAGGCTCGTCGAGTGAGCCGCCCCACCTCCAGTCGCGTCAATCGACACGGTTCTCGTGCCGACGGTTGCGGTCGAAGTCGCAGAGAACGATACGGTCGCTGTGCAGATGGGATCACAAGGGTTGTTTTTGAAGGTCGCTGTCACACCGCTGGGCAGTCCCGATGCGGAGAAGGTCACCGGGCCCGTCGTGCCGGAGACAAGCGTTGCGTTGATCGACGAGGACGGACTCGTTGAGCCTTGGACCACGGTCAGAGCGCCCGGCGACGGCGCGGCGAGACTGAAGTCGAAGGCCGGCGGGGCGGCCGTCGTCCAAAGGACGGCGTGAGTAGCCCTCGAGGCCGTGTCGCTGGAGCCGACGATCTGTCCTAGATCGTTGATGCTCAAGGCCAAGCTGATCGTCCCGTTGGGAAGTGTGCCGAGATCCGTCATCGTGCCGTTTTGCCAGAGGACGGCGTGGCCCACGGCCCCCGAGGTTGTGAAGCTGACCCCGACGATCTGCCCCAAGTCGTTGATGCCGGTCGCCTCACTGAAAGCCCCGAGGTCCGTCATCGTACCGTTCTGCCAGAGGAAGGCATGGAAGACGAAAGGTGTGGTGGACTCATTGAGGCTGACCCCGACGATCTGCCCCAAGTCGTTGACGCCGGAGGCCGAGCTCACTGTCCCGCCAGGGAGGGTCCCGAGATCCGTCATCGTGCCGTTCTGCCAGAGGAAGGCGCGGTAGGACCCCGAGCTCGTGTTGCTCTCGCCGACGACCTGTCCCCGGTCGTTGATATCGTTGGCCAGGCTGAAGGTGCCGCCCAACGTCCCGAGGTCCGCCATCGTGCCGTTCTGCCAGAGGAAGGCGTGAGCGGCGAAGGAGGCAGTTAAACTGACACCGGCGACCTGCCCCGGGTCGTTGATCGCTGTCGCCGCGCTCTCGTAGTTGCCTCCCAAATTCCCGAGGTCCGTCGTCGTGCCGTTTTGCCAGAGGAAGGCGTCGATGGGAAAGATCCCTGACGTGGTGTTGCTGGCGCCGACGATCCCCCCCGCGTCGTTGATGCTTCTGGCCTCGCTGAAGGTGCCGCCCAAGGTCCCGAGGTCCGCCATCGTGCCGTTCTGCCAGAGGAAGGCGTGCTGGAATCCCGAGGACGTGCTGCTCTGACCGACGACCTGTCCAAGGCCGTTGATACCGGAGGCCGCGCTGAAGCTGCCGCCTAGAGTCCCCAAGTCGGTTATCGTCAGGCCGGCAGACAGCGGCTGCCTGAATGCAGGTTCGGAGGACGACGGCAACACCCCCACCGCACCGATTCCACTATCATACGCAGTCCCAGCTGGACCCAACTCGTTCCACGCCAAGACACCTCCCGGAGTGCGGGTCATGCTAGAGAGTGCTGCCGGGTCGGCGGCGTAGGGCCAGGACGAGTCCAATTCTACCTTCCCTGGCACCCGGTTGTTGATACGGGACGAAGTGCCCATTCCGATCCGAGAGACGGCGACCCGAGGAGACGGACCCGTCACGGCGACCGCCGCCGCCAACGTACCGATTACGATCAGTCCCACTCCGACGAACGCCAGCAGCCGCCTCACGGGCATCGCCCCTGAACCCCCCGAATCGAGAACGGAAAGAGAAGCCCGCATGGGTCCGCGTAGCGATAAAGCTATCATCCCGCAACAATCGACTACGGGGAATTCCAAGGCGGAATCGGGTGTGTGTAGTTTCGATGGCGGTCTCGAGAGGCCTACGCCGGAGGGTAATGCTCCCGACGGAGAGTTCGGCTCCCGACCCTCGCTACCCACCGGTCCTCCATGGGGGTATTCCACTGGCAAGGCTCGGCCCTACGGCTTGGCCTTGGCGCGCGCCCTCCTGGTCCTGTGCATAGAGGTCCACGTGAAGTCGATACGGCTCCAAGTGTCCTCGGAAGTCAGGTTCGGGGAGAGGTTGGGACCTCGCCCATCCGGATCCTTCGGCCTTCACGGAGTCTTGACTGTCCGCGAATGACGGCCGGTGAGTCGGACGTCACCAGCATGAGTGCGGGCTGTAATGGCTCCGGTGAGGAGGGGGCCCGAACCCGTCCCTAACTAGGTGGTAGCATCAGCGAGCCATGACTCGTGAATGTCCACGATAACCTTCTCGTTAGAGTGGCTGTCTGGGGCTTGGGTGCTGCCGAAGAGCACGCTGTAGAGAGGACCCCAGTCCTCCGAGTGATCGTGGGAGTAGTCGGGCACGGCACCGTGCACCCTGAATACGACACCCAACCTTCCTCTGACATAATCCGGTACACGCCGGTTCGGGCCCAGGTTCTCGGTCTTTACACGAACTCTCTGGCTGACAACGAACCCACCCATAGGCACGACCTCACATTATTTCGATTGGACAATGGCGGCCTTGAGGGGATCCCCGACACCGATTAGGCTCTCCTGGGTTACAAGACTCGCGAGCATCTCCTCGTTCATCCCCTCGGTTCTCTCGGGCCTCCTCGGGAGGACCATGTACCGGATGTCCGAAGTGCTATCGTACACATGGAGTTCCACGTTCGCCGGTACCGTGAGCTTGAACATCTCTTCTAGCGTCTTCGTGGGGCTCGTTATGATTTCCTGCTTGTAGCTGTCGTGCTTGTACCACCACGGAGGATTTCCGAGAAGCTCGTATGGGTAGCATGAACAGAGGGTACATACAATGACGTTACGAACGAACTCGGTGTTTTCCAGCACCACGAGTTTTGGCGTTCTGTTCAGCGCAAAGCCAAGCTCCCTGAGGGTCGTCTTAGCATCGTTTACCAGCCTCGACCTGAATTCTGCGTCGAGCCACGCTTTCGCAACGATTCTTGCCCCGTTCTCGTACCGTGGAGGATTCGTAGCAGCCAGCATTTCATCCACCTTCTCAAGCGTGACGAGCCCCTTTTTCGTCAGGGCAATCAGTAGCGCCTGAAGGAGCAACATGTTTCCCGTCAGCATCTCCTCCAGCTCTGAAGTGCGATCAGTTGTTCCGTCGCTTAACTCCCGGTGCTCTAGCTTGGCCTCCTTATCGTAGACACCGGCCTCCTGTCGACTCTCCTCAACGAGGACCAAGCTCCCAATGATCGACGTTGCGACTTCGGTTCCGCGGATGAACTTTCCGAGCCCGATTTCAAGGGCTGCCACTCGGTCTTCGAGGTCCCCGCCGGACTTCACCTCCTCTATTCGGGAGTGAGCCACCGTTGAGGCCTGGATGAGGTCAGAGAATGCAATCGTCCCCTTCCTTATCAGCCGAATCACGCGCGGCTCCAGCCGCTTCGTCCTCCAGTACTCCATATCTTCCTCGACGGACCGGATGTGAGCGGCGATGTCTTCTCTGTGCATCAAAGCGAATCTTAGCGACAGCCGCTTCCGCCGATAATAATCTTGCTCTCATGGCTTTGGAAATGTCCACACGTTCTCTCACGCGAACGCCCATCGCTGCGCGAACCCGCTGAACATCAACGGCCTAAGCCCCCAGGGAACTCGTGCCGACCGCAGGACCCGCTCATCAGGAGCACGCAAAATGCCCAGACGAACCCGCACCAAAATTCCAAGTCGACTCCGCGACCATCGAGGGGAAGCGATTCTGGTCGTCGGAGTGTCGAGGGAAGACAACCCGGCCTCTTCGGGCTTCGCACGCGTGCATACGATCGCAAGCCCCACCTCCGATTACATGTTGTGTAGGATGGAGAGGCCGCTTGCAACGAGCGCTCAGGGTGTAATCGCACCTCTTCGCGTCCCTCCTCGGCGCCGTGAATTCGGTGCCGCAATTCGGCACCCTCCGAGTGGCGTCTCACGGAGAGGAGTGCGTACAAGCAAGGTCGGATTCAAAGTGCCAATCGGAGAGGAGAAAAATCGGAGGAGGGCGCGTCGCAGCGCCCTCGTGCTTCCTGGGCGCCCAGCTCCTAACTGCTCGTGCAGCTCACATGCGATCCCGGGACTGCGCCGTCCGAGGTCGGCGAGCTGAACGTGCAGCTGACCGTGAGGACTACAGTCCCCGGCGGCTGCTCCACAGAAATCGTGGCGCTCGTGAAGGCCATGTCCGTGATGTCTTCGATCCAGTTCGAGTTCGGGCACTCAGGCGCCTTCGGAACGGGCGTGACCGGCGGGTTCGTTACGACGGCAAACGGAGTGTTCCCGTTCTTGATCTCGGACGCCGGGATTGCTTCGCTGCCCGTCACCGTGATCGGCGCTGGGTTGTGTCCCGCGGGCTGGTGGGTGTCGCTGCCCGGGTTCGTACACGTCGCCGTCGGGTTCCCCACGGCCGTGAGCGAGACGAGCACGTCGCCAAATCCGAGACCGGCAAGCTCCCCGCTCGAGCTCAGAGTTAGGCCGCCGTCGAAAAATGCCGGCTTGGCGTGGCTCCCTCCCTTAAGATGGACGTTCGACGCGAGTGCAGGCGAAGTCGCGAGTAAGACCATCACCAGCGCAGACACGACTGCAATTCCGACCGCTCTTCTTTTCATGTTATGTCCCCCCACGATTCGTGGTGTCGGGGGTGATAGCCTGTAAATCATTGAGCCTCGTGGAACAGCTTTTGACGGAGGCTGTCCACCAAGATTCCAATCGATGCTCTGCCCGGCGCGTCGGAACCTATTGGCGCCGCATCCCGACGAGGACGTCGTGTAGCGCGTCCTTCAGCCGTGCGAAGTAGGTCGCCCTCTCCTCAAGACACGAGGCTCGAGGGCCGCCGGGTCCCACGAACGCCGCTCAGCCCAAGGACGGTCGCAGGGACCGTCACCGCCGTGATGACGAGGATGAACTCGAGGCCCCCGAGGATCGGCGCGCCCCGTTGGGCGAACGACGCGCTGACGGCGAGGTAGTAGGGAACGACCGCCTCGTTCGCAAGGAGTCCCGCCCACACGCCCCACGCCTGGGCCCGACGTACGGCGAACCAGGCGACTCCGAGTTGGAGGATGGCGAAGGCCATCATGAACGCGCACATCGTGTACATGAATATGACGAGGTACGCGCCCATGGCGGGGTCGGCGGCGTTCACGGCGGTCAGCGATCGGCCGAGAAAGGCGGCGTCTGCATCGTTGCTGAGGACTAAACCCCCACTAGCATCCGGGCCGAGGAAATGGAGGAGGATAGGCGTCGAGACCGCGGAGGCGAAGTTTATCGCCCCGCCAACCAAGAAGAGGGCGGTAGCAACTCCGATGCGGCTTCGCCAACGAACGGCGGGCTTCCTCTCGGCTCGTCTCCTCTCGTTCTCCTGCGAAGCGCTCTCGGACGAATCGTTCGAAGATGACATGGCGGGCGCCAGGGAGATGTCCGAATAAACCCCTATCGGCAGTGGGAACGGGGGTGTAGGGTGTGGAATGTAGAAGAAACGGGAACGTCTCCGATCGCCGAACCCGCGGGACTGAACCCTGTGGGTTGCCGAGCCCCGGGCTTGACTGACTTTGAGGCTACCGTCCGGACTATCGAATGGGCCTTTCCGAGCGTCTACAAATGAGTCAGGGCACGCGGTGTTCCAAAACGGAACCGAGCGTGACTGTCTGCCTATCTGACCATTGGTTAGGGCCTCGTCTATGTTGGCCACCGTAGCGAACCTGCGTGGGAATGCTCCCGACGGGAAGTGGCCTCACGTGGGGTTACTTCCAGCTCTTCCTATCAAGATGAACCTAACGCTCCTGCTCCCGTGGGCGGCTGGATCGACTCGGATTCTGGGATTGCCCTGGATGTAAACGTTACAAATATGTTGCGTTCGCAGATTGTGGTGGTGTTGGGACGTAGCCTGTCTGCAAGAGTGGTGATCCCGTGACAGACGTCCCTTGGTGGGTGCTGGCCGGACCCTATGCGGGGTTGGCCGGGTCCATCCTCGGGCTGGCTTTGTGGTTCTTCCGTTTGAGACACTCGCTAGCTGAAAAGGGTTGGAAGCACACCTCCAGAGTGTGGGTACTTTTCCCGATTTTTATTCTGACTGACTCAGTGCGTCGCTTGCTGATAGAACTTCAAGTCATCCAAATCGTAGATCGGACCGAAACTGCGCTGCAATACACCTTTGCCGCACTGGGTTGGATTATCCTGGCGATCATGGTTGCAGGAATGATGCTCGATGCATGGAGAAGGACGCGCCAATCAACTTGATGTCGCTGCCCTCGATGGCCTCGGAGCGTGAGTGAGTTCTTCCATAACGACTTCCGGAGTTCCGCGGGGCTAGGGGTTCCGCCTCATGTTAGATGAACCTACACGTAGTCCGGCTTCGCTCATCAAACGCGTCGATTCTCTCTGCTATTCTGAATACACTGCAATCATCCAATTCCTGACGTCAAACCCGCTCTTGGTGAGGAGCACTCTTGACGCGGCGTTATCAACGTTCAGCGTTGCCAGCATAGGCTGGATGTCGTGCTGTCTTGCGTAGGATTTGACGGCAGATAGAAGTGAGAGACCAACGCCCTGGTGCCTGTGTTCCCTGCCAACGGCTATGTATTCCAGCCAAAGTGTTCGTGGCGCCGAACCCACCCAGTCTAGTGGCTGAACTAGGATGAAGCCGACAACTCGTCTGCCAATCAGAGCGACAAAACTGCAGCCCTGCTTTGCATAGAACTCAAGCTCCTTCAACGGAAGGGCGCGGCTTATTGTGGCCCGTTCTCGGTCGAACTCCCGCTGCCTGCCCGAAGTCTGCAACTCGTCGAGATATTCCTTCACAACTCCCCGGTAGATGCCGTCCACCGACCTGTAGTGGATCGTCTTGAGGGGCTTGATCTGGAGCTTCTGTTTCAACTTGGTCTGGGGCATGAATACCATTTCCTGGCAGGTTTATTAATGCTTGCGAACGCGCGGTCCGCCTTCGCTCGTTCTGCCTTTCGGTCTGCCTGTATCCACCGTCAGCGTCGCCTTGGACCAGTGGTTCCTAGTCGAAGCGTTCCAACCGTGAGGCTGTCCGCTCTTACGCCCTGCTTTCGTCTATGGGGGCTTGGCGGGTTCTCTAGCCCGGACTACTTTCGGGTTTCCACCTGGATGCGGGGATGCAGTTGGTGCACTCCATTGCTCCCGACGGGATTTGAACCCGTGTCAGAAGCTCGAGAGGCTTCTATCCTTGGCCACTAGACTACGGGAGCGCGGGGACGCGCTAACGGTGGAACCCGCATAAAGGTTCCGCGGCTCCGCCTTCGAGCAGCTCGATGGGAATGCTCGCGGTAGGCTCAAGTCGGACGCCTCCATCGTGGGGCCAGGTGTCGAGCGTGACGTCTGCGGATCGCGCTCCCATCCTTTGGCTCGGATCTGCAGTCGCATGCTCGGGCCTTGGGATGGCCGTGCACACGGTGCGGGAATTTGGCATCCCGGGGGTGTTCGCCTGGGAGACGGGTCTGGCTCCTGTCATCTTCGTCCAGGTCGCGATCTTCGTCCTCTGGTGGCACGCGCGATCCGCGCGGCCGACCCTCGGCCTTGTGCTCGCTGCGACGGGACTCTTCCTACTCGTCGGCGGTGCGATCCTTTCCATCCTTCCGCTTCCGTTCCTGCCGTTCGCGCCGGCCCAGACCGTCAATCACTATCTCTCCCACGTCATCCTCGGCATCACGCAGATTCCGATCGTCGTCATCCCGTTGAAGCTTCGCAGACTGGAGGGGCTTGTCGATCGCTCGAAAGGACGAGAACCGACACAAGGGTGATGGACCGTCACCGTCCTTGATGGTGCGCCACACGATTCAGGTCGGCGCCTGAGGCCCGGTAATACGCACGCCGCCGCGGGCTGCAGAAGCTTTTTCCCGGAGCCGCTCCCTTTCCGAGACCGAGGGAATCTTGAAGGCGGCGCTCGCCCAGCTCGATGCGACGGTCGGCGACAAGGCGAAGAACCTGAAGAAGCTCGAGAGGGCCGTCACCGGCGCAAAGGCAGACCTCTTCCTGGCGGGGGAGTTGTTCCTCACGGGATACATGGCGCGCGACGCGTTCGCGCAGCTCGCCGAGCCGCTCGACGGGCCGTCGGTCCAAGCCGTGCAGGCGATCGCCGCGGAACATGGAACCCACGTTCTTTTCGGGATGCCGGAACGAGAAGCCGGCACCCAGCGTCTGTTCAACGCCGCCGTCCTCGTCGCGCCGGACGGCAAAGTCGCCGCGTATCGGAAGGTATACCCCGCGAACTTCGGACCCTTCGAAGAAGGGCTCTACTTCGCGCGCGGGGAGGACCTCACCATCGTCGACACGAAGATTGGGCGCATCGCCCTGCTAATCTGTTACGACTCCTTTTTCCCCGAACTCGCGAAGGCGTATGCGATCGAAGGCGCGCAGTTGCTCGCGATCATCAGCGCTTCGCCCGCAACATCGAAGCCGTTCTTCGACAAGATCCTCCCGGCCCGCGCGATCGAGAACGCGATGCCGCTCGTGTACGCGAACCTGGTCGGGACCGAACTGAACATCGTTTTCCAGGGCGGCACGCAGGCCATCGGACCTCGCGGCGAGAACCTGGGCCGGGCCGAGGACTTCGTCGAGTCAACGATTACCGCCGACTTGGACTTGCGAGATGTCCCGATCGCTCGGGCGTTCCGGCCGACCCTCCGCGACACGAGGAAGGAGTTCTGGGAACCGGTTGCGCCGACGATCCCGGTGCGCCGGGCTTGAGCCGCGACGGTCGCGGCGGTCAGGAACGACTTCGCGGTGGATTCTCGGGGTTCGCGGCGGCCCATTCCGTGAGGACGTTCGGCAGTGCCGTCCTTGTTTCGATCCCTTGCCGCGCACACCAGGCCGCCAAACTTGGAAGGACCTGCGGCTCGACGACGAGGCGGTAGACGCAGACCGCGCCGAACACGGCCGGAAACAGACGGACCGCCCAAATGCCAAGGAGTAATAACGCCGATTCGTAGGAAAACACGGACGTGTGCAGGAGCGTCACGAACCCGGCAAGGATCGCGACGGCGCCGACAGGCCCGAGCGTCCTCTCGAACCATTCTGCAGGTCGCACGACTTCTCCGCGGGCGGGATTGATGAGCCGCAGTTCAAGGGCATCGAGGAGCCATGCACCCGGGAGGAGTGAGGTCACGAGCCCCGCGAGGAGGAGAATCGGGAACGCGACGAAGCCTGCGACAAGGGCAGCGGTCAGTTGACGCGCGTCGGTCGCCTGGAGGAACACGGTCTCCGCCATCACGAGGACATCGATCGCGAACGGGCCGATCGACATTAGGAGGGTGTCCCGCGCGCGGATTGGCTCCGCGCCGGGCAAACGCACGTAGACGGCCCCTCTGCCGAAGATCTTTCGATGGACTTCGTAGGCGCCTCGGGCCAGCGCCCTCGAGAACGCCGGGACGAGCCACAGGGCGATCGGAACCAGCGCAATGGCGAGGAAATACGCGGGCGTCTCCCGGATCCCTACGCGGCGGACGAAGAACGGCAGAACCCCGTAGTGGAGGAATAGGGCGACCGCGAGGACGACGACGAATCCGAGAATGTGCCTGCGTGCGGCGCGGTCCACGGCCGGCCACCAAAGCCGGGACCCCATTTGGTCCTTGCGGGAAAGTCGCTACGTGCGTTCGGAACGCCGAAGGTGGTCTTCGATCGTTCGGGCGAGCACCTCTCCCATCGCACGATAGCCGGCGACATCCGGATGCAGGCCATCCGGGCTGCCCCGCAGGCGGTTCGAATCGGCGGGATCCGCGACGGCGGCATGGGTGTCGCAGAACAGGATTCCAAGGACCTTCGTCAGGTTCTCGATCCACGCGTTGAGGGTGAGGATGTCCCCGGACGCGCTCACGGTCGCGGAATTGTACGGAAGGACCGTGGCCGCAACCGGCACGACCCCGGCATCCAGGATGTCGGCGTACATGGCGGCCAGATGACGTTCGACCGTCTCGGGCCGTTGGCCGGCAAAGATGTCGTTCACTCCCGCGAGGACGATCACATAGGCGGGACGCGCCCCGAGCGCATCCCGAAGCAACCGGGCTCGAACCTCCTCCGCGGTCTCGCCATTCACCCCGCGATTCAACACGATCCAATCGGGGTGGGACCGCATCATCCAAAACGCGTACTGGCTCTCCGGATTCCCTTCCCCGTTGGGAGGAGCCTCGAGCGGCGAGCGGAATCCGGGAGTTCCCGCGGTCGTCGAGTCGCCGAGGCCGACGATCGTGACTCGGGAAAGCGGCATCGGGAGGGAATCGGGAGCCGGCTTAACATGTTAACCAACACGGCCTTGGGTTCGATAGGAGACCGGGTCGACGGGGTTCCCGCAAGAGCTATTTAGCCTCCGTCCGACTTAGCGGAACCGTCGGAGTTCGAGCCTTCGACTCGGATCGACACGAGGAGGGTTGCTCGCGGCGCGAGGCACGCTGAATCCGGACCGAATCCGGCGGAGATGCGTTCTCCTCCTCGCGGTTGGTGCACTCGTCCTCCTCGCCGCCCAGGCCTCGGTCTGGCATGCTTCGGCTCAAGAAAAGGTCTACCATCTCGCGGCCAACGCGATCTCCCTGGACGTTGCCACGAATGGAGCCCTGCGGATCGAGGAACGCCTCACCTTCAGTTTCGACCTCGGGACGTTCTCGTTCGCGTATCGCGACATCCCGTGGCGGGGGTTCGACGACCTGGTGGACATCTCGGTCCTCGACGGGGCGCAGGTGCCGCTGAACTACACCGTCTCGTTCGCGCCGCAGGCGACGGGGGATTGGCACATTCGATGGACCTTCCCTCTCGTGACCGCACCCGCAATCCGGACCTTCATCGTCCGGTACACGGTCACGAATGCGCTCCTCCAGCCCGCGAGTGCTCTGAACCGACTCGACTGGCAGG
>VBLZ01000099.1 GCA_005878515.1 Methanobacteriota archaeon
ATGGAGCGTGTTCACGGACAACCTCACGGTGGACGTCGTCCTGCCGGCCGGCATCGACACGGCGCAGCTCGCGTACTCCCCGAACCCCGTCCGAGTCTCGCAATCGGGGGGCCGGACGGACCTTACGTTCGGCGACACGAACCTGGCTCCCTTCACCTCGTATCGGGTCATCGTCGACTTCCCGAAGGTCCTCGATGTCCGGTTTGGGATCGCGAGGATCTCGCGGGAATCCCCGATGGCGACCGCGACATTCACGTTCCTCGGCGTTGTGGGCGCCATGATCGGTCTCTGGGCCCTGCGGGGTCGCGAGCCCAAGAGCCGCCGCCCGCCCGGGGACGCACCGATCCTGACGCCGCCCTCCGGACTCGAGCCCGAGGAGGTCGGATTCCTCCTGCGGCAGCAGGTCGATGCCCCGGTCCTGCTCGCGACGCTGCTGAATCTCGCGAAGAAAGGGTATGTCGTCCTC
>VBLZ01000137.1 GCA_005878515.1 Methanobacteriota archaeon
GATGTGCCGCGATGGCATCGGCGTCCCCGAGGCGATGCTCGCCATCCGCAGCAGCTCGCCCCATGGTACGTTCTCACCAGAGATGATGTACCGTTCCCCAACGCGGCCCCGTTGATACGCGAGCGCGTGCGCACGGGCGACATCGTCCGCATCGACGACAGGGAGGACGGAATCCTCCGCAAAAGTGCCCGGGAATTCGCCCTTCACATACGAAAGCAGGAACTTCCCAGTGTTGCGGGTGTCGCCCGGTCCGATGACGATGCTCGGGATGAGCGTGATCGCGGGCAACCCCCGTTCTCGCACCGCCCGGGACACGAGCCGCTCCGCGTCCGCCTTCGACCGTTCGTAGGGCCCAAACGACTTCCCGGCCGGGCTGTCCTCCCGCATGACGACGCCGGGCGTCACCCCGATCCCGGACATGCTGCTCGTGAAGAGGAACCGCGGTACGGCGGCCCGCAACGCCTCGTCAATCATGTGGCCGGTCCCCTCGACGTTCACGCGAACGTAGTCGCGGGGATCCCGAACCCAGGAGTCCACGAGGGCCGCGAGATGGAACACCGAGTCGGCCTCGTCCATCTGACCCCGGAGAGTCGAAGGTTCCGTGACGTCACCCACGACCGCGTCCAGGTTTGCGTGCTTCGGAAGTCGACTTTGCTCCGAATCGAGGACGAGTGCCGTCACGTGCCATCCGTCGTCGAGGAGACGTCGCACGAGGTGGCTTCCGATGAAGCCCGCACCACCGGTCACGAACGCCTGCAACGCCACGGTCGGTCATCGGCGCCGTCGGATAACAACGTGCCGGCGGAGGTTCGCGCGCGTCCCGGGAACCCTTAAGATGCGTCCGCGGCTTCCGCCCGGATGATGCAGTTCGCGCGCGTCGTCGACGCATACGAGAAGATCGAGGCGACGACGAAGCGTCTTGAGATGACCGAGCTCCTCGTCGGCCTGTTGCGGGACACCCCGAAAGAAGACCTCGATAAGGTGGTGTACCTGACGCAAGGTCGGATCCACCCTGATTACGAAGGGATCGAGCTCGGGCTCGCGGAGAAGATGGTGATGCGGGTCCTCGCCCATGCGACCGGCCTCGAGGACGCGCGCGTCATGCGCCTGTGGAAAGAAAAGGGAGACCTGGGGCTCGTCGCGCAGGAGGCAATCGGCGCGCGACGACAGAAGCCGTTGGAGTCGAGTCCGCTGACGGTCTCGACGGTGTATCAGCATCTCGACGCGATTGCGCGGGAAGCGGGGGAAGGAAGTCAGGAACGGAAGATCCGGCTGCTGTCGGAGTTGCTCGGCAACGCGACGCCCCGGGAAGCGAAGTACGTGGTCCGGATGGTTGTTGGGCAGATGCGCCTCGGGGTCGCGGACATGACGATCGTCGACGCTCTGGCGGCCACCTTCGCGACGAAGGCGGACCGAGCCCGGGTCGAGCGCGCATACAACGTGTCGTCCGACCTCGGGGAGGTCGCGCGGGTCCTCGCCCCGAAAGGCATCGACGGCCTCAACGAGATCCACCTGAAACTCTTCCGCCCGATCCGCGCGATGCTCGCCGAACGGCTCGAGACGCTCGAGGCGATCTTCGAACGGATGGGGAAGGCCGCGCTGGAGTACAAGTACGACGGGCTCCGGGTTCAGGCCCACGTCTCTCCGAAGAAGATCGAGCTGTTCTCTCGCCACCTCGAGAACATCACCGTCCAGTTCCCCGAGATCGTCGACGGCCTCCGGAGCGCGGTGCGGGATCGAGCGGTCATCGTGGAGGGCGAGGCGGTCCCGGTCGACCCGAATACGGGCGAGTTCCTTCCCTTCCAAGAGGTGAGCCGACGCCGAGGGCGGAAGACGGATCTCGACCGCATGTCGAAGGAATTCCCGGTCACCCTGTTCACGTTCGACTGCCTCCTGCGGGGCGAGGAGGACCTCATGGGTCGGCCCTACACGGAGCGACGCAAAGCGCTCGAGGCGATCCTCAAACCGACGGAAGGGATTCGCCACTCGACCGTCCGCGTGACAGACGACGTGAAACAGGCCGAGTCATTCTTCGACGAGGCCCTTCAAGCGGGATGCGAAGGCCTCATGGCGAAGGCGCTGGACTCGACGTACGACGCGGGCGCGCGAGGGTATCAGTGGATCAAGTTCAAGAAGGAGTACAGCGCGGCGCTGAGCGATACGATCGACCTCGTGATCGTCGGCGCGTTCGCGGGCCGGGGGAAACGCGCGGGCTCCTACGGAGCGCTCCTCGTGGCCGCATACGACGAGGAGGAGGATCTGTTCCGGACGACGTGCAAGCTTGGGACGGGCTTCGACGATGAGACGTTGCTCGCGTTGCCGGACAGACTCAAGGCCGCGCGTCGGGACCGCAAACCCGTTCGAGTCGACTCGAGGCTCGAGGCCGACATCTGGTTCGAGCCGACCACCGTCCTCGAGGTTCGGGGTGCCGAACTTACGGTGAGCCCGATTCACACGGCTGCCTGGGGAGCGGTCCGCCCCGGGGCTGGCCTCGCGATCCGGTTCCCGCGGTTCACGGGACGTTGGCGCGATGACAAAGGACCGGAAGATGCGACGACGACGAAGGAGCTGCTCGAGATGTACAGGCTGCAGCTCAAGCAGACGAAGAAAGGGTCGGTTGCACTAGCGTAGCGAGAACCGTCCCGACGTTGCGTAGCGTTTTACAATCCGCTCGATGTCATCAATGCGGGTGAGCGCAAGAGACCCGAGCGGCGGTTTCGCCGCCCCCCCTAGCGAGGGCCGCGGAATCCATGCCGCGCCCATCCCAACCTCGATCGCCCCCTGGAGATCCAACGTCGAATCGGACACGAACAAGCTCTCTGCCGGTTTCGAGCCGAGCGCCCCCATCGCCGCGCGATACATCCGTGCGTCCGGCTTGTACGATCGTACCTCTTCTGAAATCGTAACGGAGTCGAAAAGCGCTTCGAGCTTCGTGTGCGCGAGGACCCCAGTGACCGCCTCGGTATCGCCATCCGTGACGATCCCGAGACCTGCGACGTTGGACCGGAGGCTCTGGAGCCAAGCTACCGAGACGTCCTCCTGGAGCGCGCACCGTCGCACGTATCCGTCCCAGGCCTCTCGGACGAGGCGAGTTGATTCCTCGAGGGCATTTGCCCGGGCGCGTTCGCGAAGGAGTTCGGCGAGGACGTCCGTCGCAATCTCCCGTTCCGGGCGGAAGTTTGGGCCGACTGCAGAGGGCAGGCGCTCGGCGGTCTTCGTGGCCCAGAGCAACGCGAGGGGGACAGGTCCGCGTACGTGGGCCACCTGAAGCGAATTTGCCATCGAAGTCACGATCCCGCGGAGGTCAACGAGGGTCCCGCCAAGATCGAAGAACACGAAAGGCCGGGTCGTCACCGGATCGACCTCAATGTCCTCTCCCGCCACCCGACCAAACCAGATATCGAGAGCGGTATTTATTTGACTTCCCTTATACGTGCCGGAACGGAACGCGGTTCCGGACACACCGATGGTCAGTTGGTTCTTCGAAGTCCTCATTGAAGCACCCCTCGTCTCGGCCGCTGCGTGGTTCATCCTCGCTGCGCTACAAATCTACCGAGACCGGTGGCATACCTGGACAGAAGCGTTCTTCCTGTTCTGCTGCTTTTTCGCGGGCCTCTACGCGATTGGCGATTGGCTACTGTTCCACTCCATATCGGGGTGGTACGCGAGTCTCTCGGCGCTCGTGAGCCTGACAGGCTTGACGCTCGCGGTGAATTTCTTCCTCCTCTTCACGCTTGTGTACGTCGACCGCATGCGACGGTCGTACTGGGCGCTCATGGTCGTTTCGATCGCGATGCTGCTCCTCGTGTTCCGATTCGGAATCACGATGATGAATCCGCCCACGAGCGACGCCCCGCTGTTCGTGCCGGTCTTCGACTTCCGGATTCTGGGAATCTACCTCGTGTACGTCCTCACCTACACGGTCGTCGGGATCCGGAACCTGTACCGCCTCTACCAGATTGTACGGAAGAGCAGTGAAACCCTCGCCCGGCGAGCGGCCGGGCTCATGGTGACGTTCACGCTGGTCCTCATCCTCGGTTTGTCGACGAACGGGATACTCGGTCTGACCGGCAACCAGAGCTTCCCCCCGCCGCTCTCGACCCTGCTCATCTTCGTCGCGGCGAGCGCATACTATACGCTTTATCCTATTGGCCGGGAGCGGATCTCTGAGGCGATCCGGATGTTCCAGGCGCGCCGCTATTCAATCAAGGCGGTGTTCCTGACGTTCCATGATGGGACCCTGATCGGCGCGAAGACGAAGCCGGGGGAGACGACAATCGACCAGGATCTCTTCGGCGCAACCCTCGATGTAATTCAGAATTTCATGCGGACCTCGTTCCCGATCCTCCGTGGGAAGTCGCTCAGCTCGATCGTCCACGGGACCTACACGTTGGTCATCGAAAAGGCCCGCCTGACCTACCTTACCGTCGTCCTCGAGGGCGAGGAGACGGATCAGCTACGACGCCAAATGCGGGATGTCCTCATCACCTTCGAGGCGCAGAACCGCCAGGTGCTCCAGAAGTGGAAAGGGGTTCCGAGCGAGGCGCACGGAACCGAGCAGCTCCTCACCGGATTTTTCGTCGAGTCCCCTCTCGTCTAGGCGTACACTTGAATCAGCCCGACAGGCGAGCCGACGACGAAGAGCTTTCGCGGTTTCGGCGAGAGGCGCACAATCTTCTGTCGAAGACGGATCTCCCGGTCGCGGTACCGCGCCTTGATCTCGTCGATGGACGCGTAGGTCTTCGAGAGCGCCTCGCCCTCATGGAGGAGCTTTGCGAGATACGTGACCGCGACCATCGCGGCGTACTCGTTGAAATTCCAATTGCTGTGCACGGTGCCGTTCTGCGAATACACGTACGCGGCCTTGCGCATCCGAGTCGGAATCCACCCGCCGGAGATGCCGAGCTTCGTGTGCCGCACGACGACGTCGATCGGCGGCAGTGCCTCGAGAAGGGCGCGGCCCTCCGGAGAAAGGAACCACTCTTCCTCGTAGTCCATCAGGAAATGCGCGTCGAACTTCGGATGGGACGGCATGGGGAACGCGCGATTGAACTCCTGCTCGAGCTCGTAGCCTTCCCGGATTCCCTCCAGATGGATCGCCAGCCCATGACGGCGCGCGTACTCGCGGAACGGATCGATGCCCTTCAGGAGAATGTCGAGGAACCGTCTCGTCTCCTCGGGACCGCGGTCGCGGTTGTACACGGTGTGCGTCATGATCACGTTCGTCCGCGCGCCGAGGCTCGCGAGCGTGTGGACGAGGGCGAGGCAGTACAGGCCCGCGTCCGCGTCGACGTCTCCGGTCACGGGGACGGAGAGGGTGGACCGCGTGCCATCGGGGATGTCGTACATGACGAGATCCCGCACGCCCTGGAACGCCTTGTCCGAATCGACGCCCAGCCCGAGAGAATGGGAGAGGACGTTCCATTGTTCCGCGAACGCTTTGCGGATCGCCTCCGGCGTCGCCAGTTGGAGCGCCCCTCCACTCCGGGCCGGGAGTGGCGTGCGTCCGTCGGTGTAGTCCGCCGATTCCACGAGGCTCTGAAAGAGATCCTCCTGGAGACGGTGGCCGACGGGGTCGGCGTCGATGGAATCAGGGGGTTCCAATCCTGGTTCTTCGGAGGGCGCTGGCTTTGCCTTTGGCGTGCCGCTCGCGGTCACGGAGTCAACCCCTCTCCCACCGTTCCCAGAAGTGATTATCAGCTATTTAGTTGCTACGAATGCTACCGAATGATACGATTTGAATAGATTTGTAGGAATCCTGAAGTAGGCCGCATTCCATCCGGGAGACATGGCGCGGACTAATGCGCGGACCACGGTAGCGAGGCGTCTGGAGAAGATCCAGTTCAACATTCGCGTCGATGGCGAGGTCCTCGCGCGGTTCCGGGACTATTGCCGCCGAAACGGCCTCGATCCGCAAGGCCAGGTCGTCCTGTTCATGCGGAAGGTCCTCGATACGGAATTCGACTTTCAGGAGCGGTTGTGGTCGGCCCTGAAGGAAGAGCGCTCTTGAGGGCGGCGGCCCCGAGCGGCGCGTCGAAGCGGCGAGAGAGCATCGCGAGCTCCTGCGTCCGCATCGTCTCGGGTGCGACCGTCAGGAAGAGCCGGCACGCGTGGAGGCTCGCGATATCAAGCGCGTCCTTGACAAACGGAAGCCACGCCCGCACGTCGACGTACAGGGCAAGCTGATCGAGCCCGACGAGGACGATGTCGCTTTCGGGATGGGCAGACGCATAGTTCGCAATCGCACGTCGGCCCTCTGTGTCGAGCGCCTTCGGCCGAACGGTCGGGATTCGGGGCTCCGGGTGATCTGTGACCCACACGATGTCGAAGCGGTCGCCATATCGGACGCGCGCCTTCGACGGATGCTCCGTCGTGAGGAGGAGGCCTCGCCGAGCGCCGAAGAGGGGCAAGGCCACAGGCGCATCCTGTGCGTTGATCGTCATGAGGACGTGATCTGCGGTCCCCGCAGGCGTCGGATTGGGGGCCTCTTGGATGTCAACCAGTCGATCGACCGATCCGCGGAGGACCGCGACCTGGTCCGGCGTGAACGTTCCCTGACCGGCGGCCACAATCACAGTCCCTTTCGACGCGCTCGCCTGATTCACGACGCGTTTGAGGAACCGCCCGACGGCATCGAAGCCTGCGACGGCCGACAGGTAGTCGAGATCGTCGAGCAAGACCGCGGTGCCCGGATTCTCTCGAAGGAACTTGACGACCGTGTGGACCAGCTCGAAGTCCAGCCCACTTGGCCGCACGGTCCTCTCAGTGCTGGACGCGGTCGTGATCCACAGGATGGGCGTTCGCTCGAGCCCGAACTCCGCGGCCACGTGTGTAGGCGCGAGCCCGGTGACGCACAGTCCTGGCGTCGCTGAGACGATGTCGCGGAACGCGCCCATCGCGGCGCTGCGGCCGTTCTCGAGGACGAGGTAATTCAGTCCTCGCTCGAGACGATGTCGGGGAGCCCGCGCTGGGCGGACCTCGACGACGGGCTCGATCGCGAGGTACCGGTACCGCGCGACCGCGTACGCGATGAAGATCGACCACATCATCGTGTACAGGGATCCGAGGCCGAGTCGCGTGTCGGTTCCGGTCAACACGGGCCAAGCCAGCTCCGTGATCGCCGCCGGAACGGTGCCCAGGATGAGGCCGAGGACGACCACGCTTTGCATGCTCCTGCTGGGCGTCTTCCGGACGCGCCACCACGAACGCACGAAGACCAGGACGCTGGAGAACATCCAGACGCCGAAGAACGGTGCGAGGTATGCATACGTCGGCGCGATGCGGGCGCTCGGCCCGAACGCGTTCGCCGACATGCCGGAGATGATCAGGTTCGTCGAGGTGACCAGGTAGGCCCAGAAGACGAACGGCGCGTAGATGATTGCAAGGGCCCACGGTCCGCGGAACCAAGGGCTCCGCGACGGGTACGTGAGGGCGAGGTGATAGAGCGTCGCCGGCACGAGGACGATTCCGATCCATGTGACGCGCGCCCAGAAGAACAACGCATCCGACGACGTTCCGGGAGCGAACGATCGCTGGACGATCTCGCCGAGATCCCAGATGATGAAGGCGAGCATGACGAGGAACGCGGACTGGTTCGCGGACCGCCGCGGGTTCAGGCCGAGAACGTATGCACCGAGGAACGAGCTCACGACGAGGGCGGCGAGGGGCAGCAGCGCGCCGAGCGAGAGAACGAACTCAGCCGGAACCGCGTCGGTCATTCCGACACAATCTCGAATACGCCGCGCTCGACGAGGAGCGGATAGTAGTCCAGGTCATGCTCGACTCCGCGCATCTTGACGACGCCGAGATAGCGGCGCACGGACGTGCTCATGCCGACGTCAACTTCGCGCATGCGCAGGTGGATGATCGTGTCGGCGAGGAACTCTTCGACGCCGAAGTGGGCGAAGGCCGTCGCGTCCCGCCCCATCTCGGAGACGAGGAACGTCGTCGCGTTCAGGTCCCTCAGTTCCTCAAAGAATTGGAAGATCTCGTTCCGGGGGCTCTCGAACGGTGCGAGGGCGTAGAGGGCGTCGAGGCTGTCCAGCGCGATGAGGTCGCAGCCCATTTCCTCCTTGTACCGCGCGAGCTGTCGGCGCAGGCCCAGGAGCCATCGGGGCTGCTCGCGGACCTCCTCGATCTCGCGTCGCAACGCGCGCACGTCGATGATGTGGACGCCTTTCGCGTACCCGAGATCCATCCCGAGCGAGGTCATCTGCGAGATGAGCGAGGCGCGGCTCTGCTCCATCGACAGGTACAACCCGGAGGCCCCGTGCTCCTTCGCCTCGTGGAAGAGGATGCGGTAGACGAACGACGACTTCAGGGACCCCGGAGGTCCTGCGACGAGGACGATGTGTCCCCGAGGGATTCCGCCGCTCAGACGATCGTCCAGGCCAACGACATACGTAGGAATCTTGTCTGTGGCCTGCGACAGGATGGAACCCCCTCCCGACCCGACCGGCTGTACCGGGCAAAGGTCCCCAGCCGATAAAACGTTATCGCGCGAGGTCTACGACCACCCTACCGGATTCGAATCCCGCGCAGGTGCGACGCCCAACGGGAGGAGGCCATCCCGCGGTTCCACAGAACCATTAAACGTGAGGCGATGTTCAGGCGGCGATTCGGATGCCCGCGACGGTTGTGGTCGGTGCCCAATTCGGGGACGAAGGCAAGGGGAAGATCGTCGACTACCTTGCCGACCGCGCGGACGTCGTGGTGCGGTTCCAAGGCGGCGCAAACGCGGGCCACACGGTCCAAGTTGGCGACCAGCTGTACGCGTTTCATCTCCTCCCTTCGGGCGTCCTCCGAAAGCGCACGATGAACGTGATCGGGAACGGAGTGGTCGTCGATCCAACGCAACTCCTGAAAGAGATCGAAGAGACGCGCGCTCACGGTCACTCGGTGGAGAACCTGCGCATCAGCGACCGCGCGCACGTCGTGATGCCATA
>VBLZ01000213.1 GCA_005878515.1 Methanobacteriota archaeon
TGAGATGGGAAAGGCCGACCCGGGGCCCGTTTACGATCTGATTCGGCGAATTCTCCTGGAGTCGGGAGGCCCGATGGCTGGAGCGGTCCGGAAGGTCAGTATTGAAGGGACTGTCGTCGTTGTGGAGTTCCGGCCCCCCGATCTCTTGGTGCCGAAAGAAGCAGAGGGACGCCTCGTCGAATGTCTTCTGTATTGAAGCCAAGGGCTTAAGTCGGTCCTACCCATCGGGGCCGCGATGGAGGACCTCTCCGAGTTCGCCGTGTCCCACCCGGACTTTTGCGACCCGAAGGCCGTTCGGGTTCCGGGCCACGACCGTGCTCCGGCTATCGATGGGGGGCGCCCGTTCGAGCTCAGCGCCGAGAGCCTCTCCACGTATCGCGTCGAGGCGGCGAAGGATCCGAGCACATTGCCGAACATGTTGAAGATGGGCCCTGAGGCGGTCGCGTTCTACGTGAGCTTCCGGCTCGATCCCGCGCGATGGGGCATCTATGTCCGCGAGGGGGCGTTGCGAGCGCTGAAAGAGGAGTACCACCGGATCATTTGGCGGGACCTGGGCAAGTACGCCGATCGGAATGTCGACGACGTCGCCGAGAAAGTCGAGACGACGCTTGTCCTCGACTATCTCCTCGCTCACAATCGGATTCATTTCCTCGTCGACCGCGCGGCGGCGGAATGGGAGATCCAGACTGGCGCTGCGAAGTACTCGCCGTACCAGGCGAAATGGTACAACGCTCCGCCGAAACCGGTCCTGAATCCGGAAGACGTCGGGAACATCGAGGAGGCCTTGGCGAACCTCGAGGCATTCCGTCAATACATCAACCCGACGTATGCGGACGGCGTCGCGAAACTCGTAGAGGGCCGCCTCGACGAGAGGAACGTGAACGAGTGGAAGGCGTTCTTCATCGGCGGACGGTTCGCCGTCGAAATGGCCAACGTCCTCTCGCGGCAGCCGCCGGGTTGGAAGGACTTCGGGAAGTTCCTGAATCGCAAGACATCGGTCGGTGCGACGAACTACGTGCGTATTCAGTATTCGTACAACCCGGAGATGCTCGAACGCGGCCAAGTCGAGCTGAGCCGACGTCTCTCGGGCGGATCCGCCGAGACTCCGAACCTGTTCAAGGCCGAGGCACCCGCCTTCCCGAACGTCTACCTCTTGTGAATCGGCCGACGGCCTCGCACGCCGGGCGTATCTTTTTATCGCGACTGCGACTTCCGCGGATATGGCGTTCCGGGGTCGGCTGGACGGGGGCTGGACCCTGCACGCCTCGTTGATCCTCCTCATCCTGTTCTGGGGCCTCGCGTTCGTCGCGATCAAGCAGGCCCTCGTGTTCATGTCGTGGATCACGCTCACCTTCCTCCGATTCCTGATCGCCGATGTTCTCTTCGTTGGGTATCTGATTGGCACCCGCCAAGTACGGCATCCGCCGGCACGGCAGGACCTCCCGATGCTCGTCCTCCTCGCATTCTTCGGATTCACCGGTTATCATCTCTTCCTGAACCTGGGGGAGACGGATCCGAACGTCAGCGCGGGCACGGCCGCCCTGATCATCGCCTCGGCCCCCGCGTTCATCGCGATCTTCGCGATTCCCCTCCTGAAGGAGCGGATCGGCCGGTGGCAATCCGCGGGGATCGCCCTCGCCTTCGCCGGCCTCGCGGTCATGATCTTCTTCGTTCGGCCGGAGAGTCAATTCACGTTCCGCGCCTCCGAAGGCGCCTTGACGGTCGTCCCGCCGGCGATCTTCTCCGCCCTCTACGCGGTCCTCGGCAAGAGCTACCTCCGGCGGTACCCTCCCTTTACATTTGTCGCGTGGACCCTCCTCATCGGAACGGTCCTCCTGGTGCCGCTCCTGGTCGTGACGGGACGGAGCGTCCTGGCCGACCTGCAGACGATGGGTTTCGCTGGTTGGATCCCGGTCCTGTACCTCGGCATCTTCCCGACATTTATCGGGTACGGAATCTGGTTCCGCGCGTTGGAGCGAATCCCCGCGGCGTCGGCGGGCGCGTACATCTACGCGAGCACGCTCGTCGCGGTCTTCGGCGGGATCGTGATCCTCCGAGAATCCCTGACGGTTGGCGCGATCGCGGGCGGAGCAATGGTCATCGCCGGCGTGGTGCTCGCGCAGCAGCTCCGGAAACGCTCGATGTGACGGGAGCAGGGCTCAGCGGATTCGCTCGAGCTGGAACGAGCCGATCATCAGCGCCTTGTTCGTGAACTTGTACGGGACCCAGTCGTGGGTCTGGACCTCGCCCAGGCCGACGACCTGCAACATCGTCTTCTGCTTGTCGGATTTGAAGTGGATCGCGCCGTCGACCATGTGCTCGAGCGCCTCGAGCGTCTGGTCCGTGTGCATGCCCCGCTCGAGCGCGATGGCGGACACCGCCTTCGTCTGCCGCAAGCGATTCACGAGCCGCTGGACGAAGCTCATGGCCTCGCGCTCATCGGCCTGCGTGATCGACGAGCTCAGCGTCAGGTACGCCAGCCGGAAGTACGGATGTTTCTTCTTGA
>VBLZ01000138.1 GCA_005878515.1 Methanobacteriota archaeon
CGTCCATGAACACGACCTCCGGTTGATGCAGCAACGCCAACGCGATCTCGAGTTTCTTGCGCATGCCCGTGGAAAAGGTCTTCACTCGATCCTTGCGCCGGTCGTTGAGTCCAAAGTACGTCAGGAGGTCGCCCGCGCGCTCCTTCCACTCCGGGAGGCTCTGCAGCTTCGCCTGGAGCCAGAGGTTCTCCCAGGCCGTGAAATCGTCGTCGAGGATGACCTCGGACGCGACCCAACCGATCCGCTGCTTCACGTGCATCGGATCCCGACGGACGTCGTATCCGGCGACCCACGCGTCGCCTTCCGTCATGTCGGTCAGGCCCGTGAGCAGCTTGATCATCGTCGTCTTGCCGGCGCCGTTCGGACCGAGGAGCCCGAAGACGGTCCCCGAGGCGACCTTCACGTTGACGTGGTCGACGGCCGTCAGCTTTCCGTAGACTTTCGTGAGATTTTCCGTGACGATGGCATCACTCGGCATGCTGCACCTCAATCACTTCGAAAGGATCCGCATCGCTTTCTCTCGCATCTCGATCACGACCTGGCGGAGTTCGTTCGCCTGCTTCGGGGTGACCTCGCTCATGTTCGTCCGGAGGAGCTTCCCCGTGGCCCGGAATTCTCGGAACAGCGCGGCTCGCTCCGGGCCGACCGCGGATTCGAACGCGCGGAAGCGCTCCTCGATCTCTTTGCGGCGGCTCCGGAGGTAGGCCTTGCCTTCGCGGGTGATCCGGTACGTCTTGCGGCGTTCCTCGCCGCTCACGGAAAGATATCCTTTGCGCAGGAGGGCCCGCAAGGCGGGATAGATCGCCCCGGCGCTCGGCTTGTAGAATCCGTGATACCGTTCCTCGATCGCCTTGATGATCTCGTACCCGTGCATCGGGCGTTCTTCGAGCAGGTGGAGGACGAGGCCCTTGAAGTCGCCCTTGCCGAAGAAGTGGAAGAATCCACCGAATTTCTCCGGGCCGCTCATGACGCGAGCTCCTTCCGCCGGAACAGGAGGATCGCGAGGACCGCCCCGACGACCGCATACGCGGCGAAGACCAGCAGCGAGGTAGCGGGGTCCGGGACGAAGCCGACATCCACCGGGCCTCCCGGTCCCGGTCGCACGGCGGTCCTACCGAGGACGTTCGAGATGATTCCTGATGCGGACGTGGGGATGAACCAGGGGTCGATCTTCGCGGCGGTCAGGAGCGCTCCGACGATGCTGAAGATCAGAGTGAACAAGAAGAACGTGAGGACCGTCGCAGCGACCGTGCTCTTGAACGTCGCGGAAACAAGGTACGCAATGCCGACGACCGCGACCATGTACCCGAGCGCGTAAAGGTATGACAGGCCGACGTCCCACGTGAGGGATTTCGTGACGATGAGTGCGGCCATCGCTGCGGCGCCGTAATACAGCGAGATGACGGCCGCCGACACGATCACGCTCGCGGCAATCTTCCCGAGGACCAGGACCTCCCGACGGACGGGATTCGGGAACAGGAAGTAGCCGGTCCGCTTCTCGTGCTCCGAGACGAGCGCGTCCGCGGCGAAGAGGACTCCGCTGAGGACCACGAGGAGCCCGGTGAACGTGGCGAACGTCGAGACGAACGCGTTCGGGTTCGAGGGATAGGACGATCCGAGAGCCGGCGGAAGCCCGAGGAACAATCCGATGATCAGCGCGACGAGGATCAGGATGCCCCAGAGCCGCCGGCCTCGGAAGTATTTGCGAATCTCGTAGCTCGTGACCGTGACGACCTGCGCAAAGGGGCTGGCGCTCATAGACGATCCGACTCCTGGATGCGGTCGAGATACAACTGCTCGAGCGATGAGCCGAGCGGTCGGTACGTGATGACCTTCAGGCCTCGGGACACCATCGCCTCGAGGACGCGCGCCTGCCCTTCTTCGCCGCCGGAGATCCGCAAGTCGACCGTCGAGTCGCCCTCGGCCCTGACCTCGACGACCCCCGGGACGCTTGCGAGCGCTTCGAGCTCTTGCGGTGTTGGCGAGCGGAGGAAGGTCGTCTGGAACGTCGAGGTGTCCGCGCCCCGCGAGAGCTCCCGGACGGAGCCGTGGATCAGGAGCTCCCCGTGGTTCAGCAGAGCAACATCGTCGCAGACTTCTTGGACCTCGCCGAGGAGGTGGGAGCTCATGAAGATCGTGCGGCCTTCTCCCTTGAGCGCCTTGATCACATCGCGGACCTCGGCCATGCCGCGAGGATCCAATCCCGAAGTGGGCTCGTCGAGGATGAGGAGTTCGGGCTCATTCAGGAGCGCTTGCGCGATCGCGAGGCGCTGCTTCATTCCCTTCGAGAACTCCTGGATCCGGTGGTCCACCCAGTCGGTCAGCTTGACTTCCTTGAGGACCGCCTCGCTCCGGCGTTCGATCTCGTCCTTCGGCATGCCGCGAAGGCGTCCCACGTAGGCAAGTGTCTCGAGCGGCGAGAGGTAACCGTAGAACTCCGGCGTCTCGATCACGGCGCCAATGCGGGCGAGAGCGCGGGTCGGCTCCTGACGGACATCGATGCCGAACAAGGCGGCGCGGCCGCGGGAGGGCCGGATCAGGTTCGTCATCAGTTTGATCGTCGTGGACTTCCCGGCGCCGTTCGGGCCGAGGAACCCGAAGGATGTGCCTTGCGGGACCGTGAGTTCAAGGGACTTCAAGGCGGTGAAGTGACCATAGTCCTTGCCCAGCCCCTCCAGGTGGACCGGGGCCTCGCGGGTGACCGATTGCGTGCCGGAGGATTGCATGGACATCTCGATATATCGCGATATACTTAAACTCTTTGAAGGGATTCCGAAGACAGTTGTCGCACGGGAGTCCAGTGAGGAGTGGAGAAACGGGGTGGAGAGAAAGGCCAACCGGCCGAATTATCGCCTAGCTATGCTTCTTATGGTCCGGACCGTTCCCCGCATCGCGGGCCGGGCATGACGACATCGGAAGTTCCTCCGGGCGTCAAGGCGTTGATCGTTCCGATGCGGTGGCTCCTGTACGCCGCGAGCGCCCTCGTCTTTCTCGCCGGCCTCCAGCTCACGGTCTTCACGGAGCAAACGGCCACCTACTTCGCATGGCCGATCGCCCGGCCGTTTTTGACCGCGGCGTTCCTCGGCGCGTCCTACTGTGCGGCTGTCCCGGTTGAGGTGATTGCGGCCCGCCAATCGACTTGGGCGACGGCCCGTGTCGCGGTTCCGGCAATATGGCTCTTCACTACCCTCACGCTAGTGGCCACGGTGCTCCATTCCGACAAATTCAATTTCTCGAGCAAGACTGCGAGCGCGCAAGACGCCGCCTGGTTCTGGCTCGCGATCTATACCGGCGTGCCCGTCGCGATGCTGGTCATCTGGATCCTCCAACTCCGCGCACTGGGAATCGATCCACCTCGCGGACCCCCCGCTCCGACATGGATGCGGTTTCTGGTCCTCGGTCAAGGTGTCGGCATGCTCGCGGTTGGCGTCGCTCTCTTCCTCGCCCCGGACGCCATCAAGGGGGGATGGCCGTGGGTACTCACGACGCTGACCGCCCGGGCCATCGGAGCGTGGCTCATCGGAATCGGCTTCGCGGCGTTTCATGCGAGCCGCGAGAACGATTTCCTCCGGATCCGGCCCCTGGCGGGAGGCTACATCGCCTTCGCAATCTTGCAGTTTGTTGCGATCCTCCGCTATTTCGGCGACGTCAATTGGAGCAGCCCGGCCGCGTGGCTCTACGTCGCCTTCCTCGCGAGCGTTCTCCCGGTAGGCCTCTTCGGCTGGTTCGGCCATCGAGCGACCAAAGTGCCCTGACAGCCGACACCGGAGCCGATGCGATCGGGGATGAAAACGGCGTCAACATCCTCAAGCGAGGACCGCGCATCTGCCGCGCGTGCGGCGCGCCGTCTCTCTCGCACTCGTGCTCCTGATCGTGGCGGGGGGCGTCGCGATCCTCGCGCCCGCGCAACCGGTCGCGGCCGCGGGTCAAATCGAGGTGTACAAGACCGGGCTGAACTTTCCGATCGCACTCGCGTTCTCCTCGGACGGCCGGATCTTCTTTGCGGAGAAGGCCACTGGGAACATTCGGATCATCTATCTCGCGAACCGCACGCTGCTCCCGACGCCGTTCATCACCTTGCCGAGCACGGATGGAACGGGTGAGCGAGGTCTCCTGGGCCTCGCGCTCGATCCTGGGTTTCCGTCGACGCCGTACGTGTACGCATATCAGACGTACAACGACGTGACGAACGGAACGACGTACAACCGCATCGTCCGGATCATTGCGAACGGGAACGTGGGCATCTCGTACATCGTGATCCTCCGGCTGCCCCCGCTGAGCAGCGCGACGTACCACAACGGCGGCGTGATCGGCTTCGGCCCAGACGGCAAGCTCTACGCCGTCGTCGGTGAGAACGCGAACCCGTCCCTTTCCCAGGATCCGCTGAGCCCGCTCGGAAAGGTCCTCCGAATGGAGCCGAACGGAAGCCCCCCGCCAGACAATCCGTTTTACAACAATCCCTCTTGGTTCAACTTGACCTACACGTACGGCCACCGGAACATGTTCGGACTTGCGTTCCACCCAATCACGGGCCGTGTGTACGTCACGGAGAATGGGCCCGCGTGCAACGACGAAGTCAACCTTCTCATAGCGGGGGACAACTACGGTTGGGGGCCTAACAATACGTGCTCGACGCCACCACCGCCCCCGAACAACACAAACCAGGACGGCCCGAGCCCTGTGTTACCAATATGGTGGTGGGGGACCACGATCTGCCCGACGAACGCCGCGATCTACCGAGGGCCGTACTTCCCGACTTGGAGAGGCGACCTGTTCATGGGCGACTGCAACACGGGTCGCTTCCACCGGCTTCACCTCGTCCCGCCGAACTACGATTCGGTCGCATCGGACGACATCCTCTGGACCGCGCCGACCTCGATCATCGCGGTCGCGGCCGGACCGGACGGCGCCTTCTGGCTGACGACCCCTTCGACGATCTATCGGTATTGGGACTCCGGCCAACCGCCGATCGCCTCGTTCACGGCGACTCCGAATCCCGCGATCGTGAGTTCACCCGTCGCGTTTGACGCCTCGGGCTCCTCGGACCCGGATGGGAATATCGTCTCGTACGCCTGGAATTTCGGTGACTCGACAGGAGCGAGCGGCGTCTCCGTCGCCCACACGTACCTCACCTTCGGGACGTTCAATGCGACCCTGACGGTCACCGACAACGAATCCTTCATGGCGACGGCGTATCGGCACATCGTCGTTCGCGCGCCGCCGATCGCGTCCTTCACCGCGACCCCGAGTCCGGCGGTTGTCGGAGCGAGCGTCACGTTCGACGCGTCCGGCTCCCACGATCCAGACGGTGCCATTGTGAGCTACCGATGGGACTTCGGAGACTTAACGAACGGGAGTGGGGCGATCACGACCCATCCGTATACGATCGTGGGGACGTTCAACGTCACGCTGAACGTCACGGACAACAACGCATTGAACGGAACCGCCTACCACGACGTCATCGTCCAACCCGCACCCCCCGGGCCGCAGCCTCCGGTCGCCGATTTCACGGTCAATCCGTTGCGGGTGAACCCGGGTGTCCCGGTGACGTTCGACGCGTCCACCTCGTTCGACCCCGACGGCATGATTGTCTCGTACACGTGGGAATTCGGAGATTCGACGGGAGGCACCGGGGTCGTCGCGACGCACGCGTATGCGAACCCCGGCGTATTCACGGTCAACCTTACCGTGGTCGACAATCAGACCCTGTCCTCGAGCGCCACGCATCAAGTGACGGTCAACGCACGTCCCCATGCCGCGTTCCAATTTGCTCCCACTACGGTCTATGTCGGGATCAGCGTCACGTTCGATGCATCCACGTCGACGGACCCCGACGGGAGCATCGCGTCGTACGCCTGGAATTTCGGAGACGGATCCTCCGGGACCGGCGTTCAGGCCTCACATGTCTTCGCCGCGAAGGGAACCTTCGGAATCCGGCTCACGGTGGTGGACAGCGACGGCCTGTCGAACGAGACGACCCGGACTCTCGCGATCCCAGACCGGGCGCCTCAGATCACGTCGAGTACTCCGGGAGTTGACCCCTTGACCATCGACGCAGGTGCGACGCAGACCTTCACCGTGATCGCGTGGGATCCCGACGGGGATGTGCTGATGTACACCTGGCGGGTCGACGGGGCCGCCGCGGGCGGGAATCTAACCGCGCTGAATTTCGCGTCGACGACGCCCGGAGCACACACCGTGAACGTCACCGTGTCCGATGGCTCGCTGGTCGCCTCGCGGGAATGGACGGTGACCGTCGTGGCGGCCGGACATTTGGCGCTCGTCACCTCGTGGCCGTTCCTCGCGTTCGTCCTCGCCGTCATCGTCGCCGTGCTCCTTGTCTTGTGGTTCCGTCGAAGACGGAAGATGGAACGGCCGCCTCGGTCGACCAATCTAGGGACTTTCTAGCGGCTTAGGCCTTCGGCTTCTCCCCGCACGCAGGGAAGTGAAGCCTTAGGTACATGGAACGGATGGCAGCCTCATGACGACCGTCCTCCTTCAGACGACGATGGGCGACGTGAAGATCGAGCTCCTCGACACGGCGATGCCAATCACGGCGGGGAACTTCCGAAAGCTCGTCGCGCAGGGCTTCTACGACGGAACGATCTTCCACCGCGTGATCCCGAACTTCATGATCCAGGGTGGGGACCCGCAGGGCACCGGGATGGGTGGACCGGGTTACACGATCAAGGACGAGCTCCCCGCCGACAACCGCAATGCGCGCGGCACGATCTCGATGGCGAATGCCGGCCCGAACACCGGCGGGAGCCAGTTCTTCATCAACGTGGTCGACAACCGACGGCTGGACCCGAAACATCCGGTGTTCGGTCGGGTCGTGGGCGGAATGGAGGTCGTCGACGCGATCAGCCGCACGCCCACGGACAACGACGACCGGCCGCGGACGAAGGTCACGATCCGGAAGGCGAGCCTGCTTCCGTAGGCGCGAATATCTTACAGCCGCCAGAAGTCTCCTGTCAGCCCGAGCGAGCGAAAGTGCGCCACGAGTTGGTCCTTGCCAGGTCGAACATACTCGACCCGCAACTTGTCTCGGTAGATCGGGACGCTGAGCGCGTGGGTCTCTTCAATGGTGAGGATCGCGCCCCCGGGTGCCTGCGTGACCCTTCGCCATTCGTCTAGGTGCTGCTCGCCGGAGAAGAACACCATGTGATTCGAGCAGGTGAGGACGATGTCATTCCACCACTGGGACGCGGGTAGGGCGAGATAGACAACCGGTGCGGGAGGGGTTGAGCGCGATTTCCCGCCGGCGAGCTCAATCGAAATCGGCTCAGCGCAATGATGGCAACGACCGTCGATCCGGATGATCTCGTGCAGCATCGAGTGGAACGCGACGGCGTCCCAGGCGCAGTTCGCATAGTATCGCCGACCGATCACCGGACGAGTGACGCGAAACGGCGTGGCGACGGCCGAGAAGGGGAAGGCCATGAGGATCCGCTGGGTGCCGGGCACGAGTTTCAGGTGGCGCGCCTCCTCGAGCCCTTTCAGCACGGCAAACGCTTCTTCGCGACGGAGACGGTACCGTTCCATGATCTGTTCGAGGACCGGCGGAACCGCCTGCTCCACGAAGTAGTCGAAGACGAACTTCCTCGCGTCGCGCGCGAGCGAATCGGCCGCGGACCCCGGCATGATGCAACCTTCACCCGGCATGGCGCCGAGGAGGGCGATAAACTTGAGGGCTTCTCCCACGTCAGTCGGAAAATCCGAGAATCATCTCGTTGCCACGACGAAATAACCTGTGTCGCCCGCGAGGCTTGATACATTGGTGAATCCACCGGCTCGCAGTTTTGCCGTGAGCTCGTCCGGCCCGTGGAAGGCCATGTGGCCGGCGTGACGGTATCCGGCAATCCATCGGAACAGAGGGCCGGGAGCGCGGGAGGGAGGGAGCTCGAACAGCACGATCCGTCCCGAGTCGCTGAGAACGCGTCGCATCTCTTCCAAGGCCCGTTCCTGATTTTCCATGTGGTGGAACGCGACGACCGACGTGACCCGGTCAAAAGCGCCGACCGGAAATGGAATCTCCTCCGCCTGGCCCTCCTCGAATCGAATCGACGGTCGAAGCCTTCGTCCCTCGGCGACTTTCTTCCGGTCCGGCTCGAGGACGACCACCTCGGCGCAACCCGTCGCGAACCGTTGCGTCGCCGCGCCCGTGCCACCTCCGACATCGAGCAAGCGAACCCCGGAGACCGGAGCGATCAGCTCGTGCAAGTGGGCAATGTCGGCGGCGCGCTTCCGAACGCTTCTTCGTTCGACCATTCGGGACAAGACGGACATGGGTGCCTCTCCGCCGCCTTCAACCGTAAAGAGTCGTTACGGAACTTCGCCGCGGAGGATCTTTCCGAGCGCCTCCGTATCGATGTTCCCTCCGGAAACCACGCAGACGATCCGCCCTTTTCCGGCCTTCCCCCTGAGGGCTGCGGCAACGGACGAACCACCCGCGCCTTCGGCGACCACGCGGTTCCGTTCGACCAGCAGACGGATCGCCGATGCGATTTCCTTCAGCGTGACGACGAGGGATCCTTCGAGCAACGGCCGCACGACGTTCCACATTTCCGGGAGGACCGTCGAGGTGCCGATCCCATCCACGAACGTCGGGATCCGATGGACCTCGGTCGGCGCGGACTTCGCGAACGAGGCCGCCAGCGGCGCGGCGGTCTCCGGTTCGCAGGCGTAGATCCGAGTCTGCGGTCGTTTCGCCTTGATCGCCGTCGCAATGCCCGCGCTCAACCCACCGCCGCCGAACGGGATGATGACCGTGTCGGCATCAGGCAGGTCCTCGAGGATCTCCAACCCGAT
>VBLZ01000234.1 GCA_005878515.1 Methanobacteriota archaeon
GAGGGGTCTCGCACCCGCCGCCGCGATGTCGCTCAGGTTCACCGCGGTCGCATACCATCCGATCTGCTGCGCCGTCGCCCCGGCCGGAATGTGCGTCTTCCGGTTCACGACGTCCGTCGTGACGACGAGATAGTCGTCCCCCCACTCGACGACGCCGCAGTCGTGACCGAGGCCGATCGGCTGCCCGCGGTCATAGATTCGCGCGAGGATGTCGATCGCTCCGCGCTCCCCGATGTCCGACAGTCGCGTCACAAGGAGCGGCAAATGGAGGCTCGCGATAAGAAGGCTCCGCGGCTCCGTCGATTGCGCACGGCCGAGGTCACTCGGCCGGTGGTTCCTCAGGCTGCCGTGGTCGGCGGCGAGCCCAGATCGCGACCGCGACGACCGCGACGATCCCGGCGACGATCCCGGCGATCAGGAGGGGATTGCCCAGGAGGAGTCCGAGGAATCCGGCGGGGCGGACCGTGATGTTGCCCCAGAGGTTCCCATCTCCGTTGAACCGAGAACGGTAGACGAACGTGCCGGTCTGGTTTCCAACCGTGAAGTTGTATTGGAGGGTCCCCCGGAACGTGCCGGAATCGGAGTAGCTCTCGTTCGCGTCGACGACCGAGTTGTCGTTGTAGTCGATGAACCAGTTGTGGTTTCGTCCATCCAAGGAAGTCAGGTTCAACGTGACGTGTTCTCCGACCTCGACCGCGAGGTTCGGACCCGGGCTCGTCAACGACGTGTTCGTGAAGCCCCAGCCCGTGCTCCGAGTCGCGTAGAGGTAGGTCAAGCTCTCTGTCGCCGTCGCCGTGGTTGCGAATCCGACGGAAGCGAGCAAGAGGCCCGCGAGCACAACTGCCGCAAACGTTCGTGGATGGATCTTCGGCACGGCATCCCACCCCGGTCCGCCGCACGGGCCTCTCTTGGCGATAAAAGCATCGGTCTGACTAGCTGCGACCTACAAAAACGATCATTGCCGGGAATACGCAACGTACTCCGGTTCGCCGAGAAGCGCGCGAATAAAGAAGGCTGTGGGCGCGGTCGATTCCGCGCCCGGTTCGTTCACTGCGGCGGAGGCGGGGGCGTCCCTGGCTTGCCCATCCGGCGCCAGAAGAACGCGGCGAAGGCGATCACCGCGACGATGATCACGATCACGCCGACGACGATCAAGACCGTGTTCTCACCGCCGAGCAGCGGGGGCGGCGTCGTCTGCGCGGCGAGGATCGTGATGTTGCCCCACATGGTCGCCAGGTCATCGCCGGGGCCCGCCGTGCGATCGCTCCGGTAATGGAACGTCCCAGTCACATTCGAGACGGTGAAGTTCCACAGCAAGGCGGTCCCGAAGTTCGGCGAGGTGGGCTCCGCACCGTTCGAGACGTTGTTCCCGTTGTAGTCGATGAACCACCGGTGCGCGAGGGTGTCGAGAGAGGTCAGGTTCAACGTGACGTTGTCGCCCACGTGGATGGTCAGCGGGGGACCGGGGCTCGTGACGGTCGTATTCGTCAAGCCCCAGCCCGCGGCTCTGCTCCCGTAGAGCGTGATTCCTACGTCGCTCGCGGCCGCGGCCGGCGTCGAGAACGCCGACACGCCGAGGAGGGCGGCCGCGATGCCCAATGCCACAACGAAAGCCGTATGCGATTTTGATATCACAAGTATCCCATTCCTTCAGCGGCCGATGGAAAGGCCTCCGAAATAAAAGCATCGGTTGTTTTTTCATTTCCTGCGTCCAGAAAGCAACATTGGGCCGCAATTGCGGCTCCTTGTCCGCGTGCCGTGGAGTCGGCGTGAGGCGTCCCGTCGACTGCTCCGGAGCGTCGATAAGAGTGCGGTGCGCGGGATTTGAACCCGCCTTATAGCCTTGGCAAGGCTATGTCCTAACCAGACTAGACTAGCACCGCGTGAAAGGGGACGAATGCGAGGGGGTTTGAAAAGATTGCGGGGCGCGGAGCGACTGCGCGGTCGGAATGCCGGCCGCCGAGGCCGCGCGTCTACGCGCCGACTCCGCCGCTGACGAGGAACGCGATGCCGAAGCCCGCGATTGCGGACGCGAGACCGATGATCGCCATCTGAACGCCGCTTCGCATCGGTCGACCGACGGTCGTCCTTGCTTTCCACCAGCCGATGAGGAACAGCGTGATCGCGCTCACGACGAGCGACACGGCGATGCCCAGGAGGATGTCCCGGCCGATGACGATGAACGGGATCAGGGGGACGAGCGATCCGAGGATTGCGGCGAGGCCGACGAGGATCGCGCTCCTGCGGGCCTGGGTCTTCTCGACCGGCGCGAGGTTCAACTCATGCGCCATCATCAGCTCCAGCCACGCCTTCGGCTTCGAAGTGATCTTGTCCACCATCTCCTCGAGCTCTTCTCCTTGGAAGTCCCACCGCTCGAAGATCTCCCGCACCTCGTTCCGTTCCATGTCCGGCAGGTCCTGCATCTCTTGCCGCTCCCGTTCCACCTCCGCGGCGTAGTGATCCCGGCGGGCGACCGTCGAAGTGTACGCGACGGCCCCCATGGAGATCGATTCGGCGAACGCC
>VBLZ01000219.1 GCA_005878515.1 Methanobacteriota archaeon
ATCTCCTTCTCCGGCGCGGCAAACGCCTCCAGGCACGTTTCGGAACAGAAATAGTACCGACGACCGCGAACGACCGCGGTGAGGTGGGTGCCCTCATCCACGTACATGCCGCACACCGGATCCGTTGCCATGCTCACCTCGGAAGCGACCGCGCGAACGGCCGCGTCATCCTGCCTCTCGTCTCCTCTCCGTAGAGGATTGGCGACCCGTCCTTTATGGCGTTGTGCCGCTCAGCGATACATGTCGCTCGGGATCGGCTCCGGCGCCACGACGGCCGCGGCCTGCTGTTTCAGCTTCGTGAGGTGGTCCTCGAGGGCCTTCGCTTGGGCCTGCAGCGGCTTCAGGTCGATCTCGATCTCCGGCAGCAGCAGGTCGAGGGCGTGGACGAGGGCGACCGCCGCGCGGGCGTCTGGGATGTCGGTGCGGGCTTCCGCCAGGAGGGCGGCGACGTCGGCGTTGCGCCACCGACCTTCGTTCAACAGGACGCCGGTCACCCCGGTGATCATGCCGGACTCGAGCTGTTGGATCCCGCGCTTGTCGAGTTCGGCCCGCGCGCGGTCCGTGCTGCCGATGCCCCAGACGGGCGGCTCGGTCGGCATCGGCGACTCCGGTTCCGCCGGCAGCCCCTCGAGCGGGACAATCCAGCGACACTGGTGGTCCTTGGCCCACTTCAGGAGCGCATAGGCCACCGGCCGGTGGGTGTACATCGGCAGCGGCATCTCGCAGATGAAAATCGCGATCTTCGGGTCCTGGGAGGCGTACACGCGCGCGGGGAACTTCGGCTTCTTCGCGTAGACCATCGAGAGGGACGGGAAGTCGGGGGATTCGAGGGCCGTCACCTGGTCGACTTTCAGGTTCGTGATCATGTACGTCGCGGTGATCGTGCTGACGAGCCCGATGCTTGGGAACGCCGCGACGACGGTGCCGCCTTTCATATCGACCACCTTCAGCGTGCGGATTTCCACGTCGGCCATGAATCGCGCCTCGCCCCTCGTAGCAGGCTCTCCACTAAGTACGTTTGGCAATGCGCGGCCTCGAGGTTTTCCTCAGGCCTGGCCGACGAGCTCGAACCCGTCGAACGCAATCGGCGGGACGTAGGCACAGCCGGGGGCCGTGACGAACGCGTGGCTGGGCGCGAGGTCCCGCCCCACTCCGACGACGTTCTTCAGGCCGTCGTAGAAGTTGCCCGTGAGCAGGGCGACCTTCACGTGGTCCGCGAGCTCGCCTTTCTTGATCAGGGTCGCATTCCGAACTTCCATCGCGAACGATCCGGAAAGGGGATTCACTTCCGGAGCCGCGAACTTCTCCACGTAGACGCCGGAATCGACTTCGGCGAGCAGCGCCTCGAGCGACTTGCGCCCTGGCTCCACGACGAGGTTCGAGGGCTCCGTCTCTGCGGGCCGCGTGTACGCGCCTTCGACCGTTGCGACCGCGCGCCGATAGCCGTTGCCCGCAGGAACGCCGAGTAACGCCGCGTGCTTGCGGTCGGCGAAGAACCCCTTCAGCCGCCCCGCCTCGAGGAGGGTCCGGTCCTGCGTCGCGTTCCCTTCGTCGTCCGCCACACCGGAGGCGAGGCCTCCCTGCATCCGTGGCCGGTCGCGCACCGTGACGCCGGCGGAGGCGACATCGTGACCGACCTTCCCGGCCCACGGGGAACGTCCCTTGTGGACGTCCTCGCCGTTCGCGGCGCTGCCGACCGTCGTGAGAAAGATCTCGCCGAGGTCCAACGGATCGAGGACGGCGACCCCGGGGAGCTTGCCCTTGAAGGCGCGGGCGCGCAGGTTCTCGGACGCGCGGCGGGCGACCGTGGCGCCGAGCGCCGCGAAATCGATCGGCCGGATCGACGTGTTCATCGCCTTCAGGATGCCCTCGCCGAACTTCCCCTTCGAACCGCATTTCGCGGTCAGGTACGCGAACACGAGGGTGCCGCGATGGTTCGCCACGATCCCGTTCGAGTTCGCGACCCGGAACGTGTACTCCTGGATTCGGACGATCGCCTTCGGGACCGACGTGGCCTTCGACTCCCGGACGGCATCCGTGAACGTCTTCGCGGCCTCGAGGAGGCCTGCGGTGTCGGTCGACGCGGTCGCCGCGTCCCAGGCGCCTCGCACCTCGCCCTTCCCCGCCTCTGTCGGAAGGCCCGAGAAGTCCGGGTCCTCCGGCACGCGTCTCAACCCGGCGATCGCCGCGCCGACGGCCGATCGGACGTCCGCCGGGGAGGCGAGGGTCGTCGCCGAGAACGCGACCCGTTTCGCCTTCGCCGCGCGGACC
>VBLZ01000139.1 GCA_005878515.1 Methanobacteriota archaeon
CGATGCGGAATCCATACGCGGGCTTGAAGCGCACGCTGCGAGGCACGATGTTCTTCAGCATGCCGTCATGGTTGCCCTGGGCGATGTACACCTCGCGGAACGTGGGCGCCAGATCCCGGAAGAACACGTAGACATCGCGTCGCTCCCGGGAGGCCATCTTCGGCACGAGGTGCTTCACGTCGCCCAGGATGACGAGTCGAGTCGCGCCTCGGCGGTCGGCGAGCTCGATCAGCTTTCGACCCATCACCTCCGCACGGCTGGGGACGCGGATCCCTTTCTCCTGCAACTCCTCTTCAATCCCAATGTGCAGGTCCGCGACGACGAGCATGTCGTCCGCCAGGAGGGCGGGCTCATCGGGGATCGGTTCGAGGTCCACGTCCGCTCCAAGGGCGGGTCTGGCTAATGGTTGTGCCGGGTCCGCGACTCTCCACGGCTCAGAGAAATTCCGCGAGGACCCTGCCGAGGTTGTCGGCGACGTCGACGGAGGTCAATCCGTAACTCTTGACCTTGAAGGCGAGGTCCCCGGCATACCCGTTCGTGAAGGCGCCCAGCCGGGCCGCATCGAAGGGCGACATCCCTTTCGACATGAGGCCGGTCACGACCCCGCAGAGGACGTCGCCCGTCCCGCCCACCGTCATCCCCGGATTCCCGGTGTAGTTGAACTTCACCCGTGTCCCATCGGTCACGATGTCCACATGGCCTTTGAGGAGGATCGTGGCACCGAACGCCTTCGCCGCCTCCCGGACGATCTCGGCGCGTTCTTCGGGGGCGTCCGGGAGCGCCCTCCCCGTCAAGGTCTGGAACTCTCGAGAGTGCGGGGTGATGACGGCCCGTTTTCCGACGAGGCATTTCGGATCCGAGGCGACCGCTCGGACCGCGTCGGCGTCCACCACCAGCGGCAGCGAGACGGTGCGGACGATTTCCTTCACGGCGTCCAAGGTCCCTTCGGCGTCGCCGAGTCCGGGGCCGATCGCGATCGCATCGGCACGTGCGGCCAGATCGACGATCTGCCGCGTGTCCTCCCTCAGGAGTCGATGCCCGACGAGCGGATGCACGATGAACATCGGGGAATACGATGCGACGACGGAGGCCGCGAGGGCCGGCGTCGCGACGTGGATAAGATCCGCACCGACGCCGAGGGCGCCGTATCCGACGAGCGCCGGCGCGCCGGTGTACGGTCCCCCGGCGATCACGAGGACGCGGCCGTTCTGACCTTTGTGGCTCGTCGCCCTCGGGACCGGGTAGAGCGTGAATTCCCCCGGCCCGATCATCGTCGCGATTTTCGTCGGGATGCCGATGTCCGCCACGCGGGTTCGTCCGGAGTTCTCCGCGGTCATCCCCTCCTTCACATCGTGGAGCGTGACCGTGACGGTCGGTCGGACGGGTCGATCCGTCCCGAAGCCACTCGGGACGTCCACGCTCAGGATCGGCTTGCCGGAGGCGTTCATCTGACGGATGAGCGCGGCGTAGGGTTCGCGCAGAGGTCCTTCCACCCCGATTCCAAGGAGGGCATCGATCAACAGGTCCGCGGCCGCGATCGCTTCCTCGCTCTTGTCGAGGCCCGCCAGGATCTGAACGTCCCTCAGTCGCTCGAAGTTCTTCGCCGCCTCCGGGGTGGCGAACTGGTCGGGCGATCGCGCGAGGAGGACCGTGACCCGCGCGTCCTTCGCGAGATGGCGAGCGGCCACGAGGCCATCTCCGCCGTTGTTTCCGGTGCCACAGAGGACGAGGACACTCTTTCCCGCCGCTGCGAACTCGGACCGTGCGGCGTCGGCGACGGCTTTGCCGGCATTCTCCATGAGCTCCAAGATCGAGACGCCGAAGTACTGGGCGTTCCGATCGAGGACGCGCATCTCCGCCGGAGAAATCATCGGGCGCGCATTCGGCCGACGCTAGTTAAACGTTGCCCGCGGAGTTAAGAACAGTTGGACATTTCGGGGCGCGATGGACCTCGAGCCGTTGCAGGCGTACACCTGGGCGCTCCTGTTGGGGCTCTTTGTCCCACTGAGTTGGATCCTCGACCTGCTCCTCGGGCCCGGCGTCATCGTCTTCGCGGTCGCGGGTCTCGCCATCGTCCCGCTCGCCTGGTTCCTCGGCCTCGCCACGGAGGAACTCGGCAAACACGCCGGTCCCGGCGTCGGCGGCCTCCTGAACGCGACATTCGGGAACGCGACCGAACTCATCATCGCGATCTTTGCGCTGTCGCGCGGTCTGACGGAAGTCGTCAAGGCATCGCTCACCGGCTCGGTCGTCGGGAACCTTCTGTTGGTCCTCGGGTTGAGCATGCTCGCGGGGGGCGTGAAGTACAAGGCGCAGCACTTCTCCCGGGAGGCGTCCGGGATTCAGATCACGATGCTCGTCGTCGCGGTCATCGGTCTCGTGATGCCCGCCTTGTACGTGCTCTCCACGGGCATCCGCTCCGGCGTGGCCCTCGAAGAAATGAGCCTGGGCATCGCCGGGATCCTGCTCCTCGCCTACGTATTCGGCCTGTTCTTTTCCCTGCGGACGCATCGGGACATCTTCAATCCGGTCACCGAGGTCTCGGAGAAACCGCGTTGGGAAAAACGGTTCGCACTGAGCGTCCTCGTGGCATCGACCGTCCTGGTCGCCGTCGAGAGCGAGATCCTGGTCGGTTCCCTGGAGATCGCGCGGCTGCGCCTCGGCCTGACCGAGTTGTTCGTCGGAGTCATCATCGTGGCCATCGTCGGAAACGCCGCAGAACATGGGAGTGCGATCCTCATGGCCTGGAGGAACAAGATGGAACTGAGCGTCGCCGTCGCGACGACGTCGACGACCCAGGTCGCGTTGTTCGTGGCGCCGATCCTCGTTTTCGTTTCTCTCCTGACCGCGAAGGTCATGACCCTCGACTTCGAAATCTTCGAGCTCGCGTCCTTGGCCTTGGCGACGGCTGTCGTCGCGGCTGTCGTCTCGGATGGGCGAAGCAACTGGTACGAGGGCGCACTGCTCGTAATGGTCTACGCGGTCGTCGCCGTCGCGTTCCTCTTCCATCCGCCGTGAGACCATGGCCACCCGCCGATCCCTCGCATACGGGCTCACCGTGAACGTGGTCATCCTAGGTGTCGTGTCTCTCTTCACCGACATCAGCAGCGAAATGATCCTTCCGATTCTCCCGTTCTTCCTGATTCAGGTCCTCGGGGCGAACGCGTTCATCGTCGGCCTGGAGGAAGGGTTCTCGGACAGCGTCGTCTCGTTCATGAAAATCGTTTCGGGACGGTTCTCCGACGCGGCGGGGCGAAGGAAGCGTTTCGTCGGCGCGGGCTACGCGCTTTCCACCGCGATGAAGGTCCTCTTCCCCTTCGCCCAGAGCTGGCCTCAGTTCGTTGGACTGCGCGTGATCGAGCGGACAGGAAAGGGCTTGCGGGATGCTCCGCGTGATGCCCTCTTGACGGAGGCGACTCCCCCCGAAACACGCGGGAAAGCGTTCGGCTTCCATCGCAGCATGGACACGACCGGCGCGATCCTGGGCCCCATCGTCACCCTGGTCCTGCTCGGGACCGTCGCGGCCTCCCTCACCCTCGCCGAGCAGTACCGTCTCGTCCTCCTGCTCGCGGCGATTCCCGCCGTTCTCTCCGTCCTCATCGTGCTCCTCGTCCGCGAGCCGCAGCGGGCGCGCGTGCCGTCGCAAACTCTTCGTGTTGCCTTCCGCGGCATCCCACGGCCGCTCCTCACCTTCATCGCGATCGCGAGCCTGTTCTCCTTCGCGGACTTCTCGTATGCGTTCCTCCTCCTCCGTGCCGGCCAGACGAACGGCACGACGGTCGTGATCCTCCTCTACGTCCTGTACAACATCGTCTATGCGGCCCACGCGTTCCCCGCGGGGATCCTCTCCGATCGGGTCGGGCGAAAGCCGGTGGTGCTCTTCGGGTATGTCGCGTTCATCGGGATGGCAACGCTCCTCGTCTTCTCGAATGCGCTCTTCGTCCTCGTGATCGCGTTCATCCTCTACGGCCTGGAATACGGCATGGCCGAGGGGACGCAACGCGCCCTCGTCGCGGACTTCGCTCCGCCTGACATCAAGGCGACCGTCCTTGGTGCATACCACACGAGCGTTGGCCTCGTGAAGCTCGCCTCGGGTTTGGTTGCGGGCTTCCTCTGGGTCGCGGTAGCGCCGTCGGCCACCTTTGCGTTTGGCGCCCTCACGGCGACCTTCGCGGCGGTCGCGCTCTCCATGTGGAGTCCGACGACTAGGAGCTAAGCTTCCGGCCGAGACGTCGTTCGATGGCTGCGACTTTCTTATCGAGCTGACGGGTCACGCCCTTGCGGTCGTCGATCTTGATGATCGTCGAAACACGCTGACAGTCCTTCATGACTGCTTTGTGGCAGCGCGTGATGAGCGCGAGAACCTGGTCGAACGATCCCTCGATGACGGTCCCCATCGGATTCAAGCGATATGGGAGACCGCTGCGGTCCACGATGTCCACGGCCCGCGCGACAAATTCCCCGACGCTCACGCCCTTCCCGATCGGAGTGATGCTGAATTCCGCGATGGTCATCGGTCGACCTCGGCATCCTCATTAGCTGCTTGCCTCTTGCAACTTGTGTGGCGGTGGACTACTCACGACGTGCCGCGGACTACGACCGGGCGGCCCTGCGTGAGATCGCCCGGGTTGCGCATCGGGTCGTCGTCGCGACGTCCGACATGGCGACGCGTCGTCTCGGGATATTGGAAGAGGCCTTCCCGAGCCTCCTGGCAATTGACCGGGATCGGTTCCCGTCCATTCCGGCGATCCTGGACGCGCTCAAGGCGGCGGGCTTCCGTGGCGCCGTCGTCGACAAGCGGGCGTACGCTCGGCGGCTCACGACCGAGGAACAGCTTGACCGGGTGCGCCATCGATACTTGTCGACCTTCGATCTCCTGCCTCCCGGCGAGTATGAACGGGGCCTGCGATTCCTGGAGGCTGAGATGCCGCGTCGCTATCGAGACGGTTTCGAGATCACGGCCCAGTTCACGTTTGTAGGCGCGACAAAGTAAGCTTCGCCAGCTCCGAGCACTCGGGGCAGAAACCGCGACCCTTTCGATCCGTGTCGGCCAGTTTCTCGGAGAAGAACATCACACATTCGGGATTCGCGTCGTGGTGGCCAAGGCCCAACGTGTGTCCGAGTTCGTGGACCGCGGTCTTCACGGCCCGTTCGATGAGTTTCGTTTCTCCATCGGCCCCAAACTGGGACAGTGAGACGACCGCCCAGCGACCGTGAATGTCCGCGTGTCCGAAGACGAGCGTCAGTCCGAGTTCGGGGTCGCACAGCTCGACGTTCGTGATCGCGAGGACCCGATCGCCATCGGTGGACTTGCAGACCCGATCGAATGTGGCGGCTCGGTACCGTTTCGGGCCGGGGCCAAAGGTCGGTCTCGGCAACGGTTTCTCACGCGCGATCCGCACCTCGCCGAACGGCGCGAGCGCGAATCCAATTCGTTGGAGGACGGACGCGTCGACCCGGCCGACCGGCTGGAGGGTGAGGATCATCCTTTGACGACCCCGAGCGGGACCAACCGGGCGACGATCTTCGTCAGTCCCGCTCCTTCGGCGACCCGGACGACGTCCTCCACATTCTTGTACGCACCAGGGGCTTCCTCGACGATTCCCGCGCGCGAGGCCGCACGAAGGTAGATTCCGCGCTTGTCCAGCGAGCTCACGACTTCGTTCGCATCGTACTTGCGGCTCGCGGCCTTGCGCGACATTTGGCGCCCGGCTCCATGGCAGCTGGAACCGAACGAGCGCTCCATCGCGGTCGGCAAGCCAACGAGGACGAACGAGCACGTGCCCATGTCCCCCGGGATGAGCACGGGTTGGCCGACGGCTCGGTACTCGGCGGGAGTCTCTGGGTGCCCCGCCGGGAACGCCCGGGTCGCCCCTTTCCGGTGGACGACGACCTTGGCGCGGGCCCCGTCAATCACGTGCTCCTCCACCTTCCCGATGTTGTGACACACATCGTAGACGATGTCCATGCCGAGTGCTTCCGGCGATTGACCGAGGATCTTGGAGAACGCATTTCGGACCCCGTAGGTAATGAGCTGGCGGTTGTTCCAGGCGAAATTGGCTCCGCAGCACATCGCCCGCCAGTAGTCCTGCCCTTCTTTCGAGGCGATCGGTGCGCAGGCGAGCTGGAGGTCGGGCAGCACAATCTTCTCACGCTTCACGACCCGTTCGCACGCCTCGATGTAGTCCGTAGCGATTTGGTGGCCGAACCCGCGGGATCCGGTGTGCACCATGACGCACACCTGGCCGAGCTCCCCGATCCCGAATGCCCTCGCCGCCCGCTCGTCGTACACCCGATCGACCTTCTGGATTTCGACGAAGTGGTTTCCAGCGCCGAGGCTGCCGACCTGGTCCTTCCCGCGCGCGATCGCCCGCTCGCCGACCTTCGAGAATTCCGCGTCTTCGAGTCGGCCACGGGCCTCGATTCGATCCGGGTCGTTGGACCAAGCGTATCCATGATCGACGGACCAGCCCACGCCTTCGGTCGCGAGCTTCGCCAGGTCCTGCCGCGTCACCTTCGTGACGCCGCCTTCGCCCACTCCGCTGGGCACATTCTCGAAGCACGCGTCGGTCAAGGCGCGTAGGTTTGGCCGGACTTCCGCCTCGCGGAGACTCGTTCGGATGAGACGCACCCCGCAATTTATGTCGTACCCGATTCCGCCCGGGGAGATCACGCCCGCATTGTAGTCGAACGCCGCCACGCCGCCGATCGGGAAGCCGTAGCCCCAATGGATATCCGGCATCGCCATCGCGGCGCCGAGGATGCCGGGCATCGTGGCCACGTTCGCCACCTGCTCGGGCGCCTGATCCTGTCGGAGCTGTGGCACCATCGTTTCGTCGATGAACACCACGCCGTTCGTGCGCATGCCGGGCTTGTACGACCGCGGGATTTCGTAGCGAAACGCATCGACTTTGTTCAGCGGCCCATGCCATCCGTTGCCCATGGACATCCGGAAGCGCGCCTAGGGGCGGAGTGCACATAAACGTTCGTGCACGCCGCGGGTCCGTCGCAAACTTCATGCGGCTGCCGTGATATCCCGTACCACGGGTTGGGACGAGCTCCGGATCCGCTCTTCCTGGTCGCCTTCGGGTGGGCATGCGCGGCCGGGATTCGCGGGGCTCGGGTTCCCCGAGGACAAGGGGGAGGAAATCGGGGAAGCCCGCGGTTCCGCGCGTGGCCAGAGCTCGTCGCGCCCTTTTCGTTCCACCCGGTTCGCGCGCACCGCCTAGCGAGCCGATGGATTTCCAAGGCCGTCGGCGGCGTGCGCGTCATCCGACATGGCCACGCGCCTCTCCGATGGCGACGATCGCTTCGCGAATGAGGCGGGCCCCGAGCAGCGACGTCTGCCCGAAGTCCCACGCAGGGCTCACCTCGTTCAGGTCCATGCCGACGAGGTCCGGGGCGAGCATCCCGATGACCTTCTTGACCTGGAGGGGCGCGAGCCCGAACGGCTCCGGATTTCCGACGGCCGGCGCGAACGCAGGATCCACGCCGTCGATGTCGATCGTGAGGTACACCTTGTCGCGGTTGATGGCCTTCACCGCGCGCTCGACCGATGCGCCGATCCCTCTCTCGTGGACGTCGAAGACGCTGACGTAGGTCAAACCGAGCCGCTCGAGATCCTCCCGCTCCTCGCGGCTGTAGGACCGCACTCCGATGTAGACGACGTGCTCCACCCCGACGTGGTCCGCGATCCGGCGCGCCGAACAGGCATGGGACCACTTGTCGGAGAGGTACGAGTCGCGGAAGTCGAGGTGCGCATCGATCCCGATCACGCCGACATCTTTCGGGAACGCCCGCACGACGGCCGGCGCGAGGCTGTGCTCCCCGCCGATGACGATCGGGATCTTCCCGGCGCCGATCACATCGGCCGCCATTTTCGTGACGCCGTCCACCATTTCCGTCGAGGCCCCGAAGGTCGGCGTGTCGCCCAGATCGGCCACGGGAATGTCTCGGAGGTCGCGCTGGTGGTCCATCATGTAGGTCTCGAAATTGTACGAGGCCTCTCGAATCGCTCGAGGCGCGAAACGGGACCCGCCGCGGAACGAGCACGTGCGGTCGTACGGCACTCCGAACAAGACGATCCGCGCCTCGTCATACTTCGCGACGGCGTCCGCGAAGCGGGGCGCGGCCATGGGCGAACCGAAATCGCACGCGCTTATTTGAGGACGACCCCGTTCAATTGGACGTGAGCTTGCGCCGGCCGAGCGCTTCCATGTACATGATTTCCTGGCCGGAGGCGAGCTTGCCTTGGAATTCTTCCGGCACGGGGAGCTCGAACGTCCCGTACGTCGCGAGATCCATCAGCTGCGCGACGTTGCCGTGCGTGGATAGGACCTGGGCTTTCCGCTTGTCGATCATCGGAACCCGGACCTTGTGCGTCACGGGATGGACGATCGACCGCTTCTGGCCGTCGAACAGGCCGACGGCCTCGAGCCTCGCCTTCGCTTCGCCGTGTTTCCCGGGCTTCGACGTCTGGATCGAGATGATCCGGCACGGTTCATCGTCGATGACGATGTACCGATTCACCTTCAGCTCCCGGATCTCCGCTTGCTCCCATGACATCGGATTCGCGCAGCGATGTGGCCGGTCCCTAAAAACGTTTCCTCAGCGTCGCGTTCGCCTTCGGCCGCGACGGTTTTTCGGCGTCGTGTCTCGCTTTGCCCGCGTAGGTTTGTCCGCTTTGCGGCGATGAATTTTATCGATCGTGAGTTCGAGTTCCTTCAGGAGATCGGGCCCGATCGTGCGCTTCGTGTACGCGTCGGCTCGGGCCGCGAGAGATATCTTCGCGGCGAACGCGCGCGCGATCGCGCCTCGCTGCCACGGGGGCGCGCCGTGGACCCATGGATGTTGGAAGAGGACTCCATGTTTCGGCGGCCTAGACCCGGTCCGCAGATGTCGAAACAAGGCGCGCTCCGCACCGAGGAGTTGGACCGTCCCGGAGGGCGCCCGCGCGAGGTCCTCGACGCCACCCGCAAGGGAGACGAGCCGGGCCGCGAGGATTGGACCTGCGATGGCGGAGACGTTCGGCGCGAGTTCGCGGGCCGATCGCTCCACGTACGCTTCGATCGCTTTCCGCTGATCTCCCACGAGCTTCGCGAGGCCGGCGAGGGCCTTCATTTCAGCTTCCTCTCGCTCCGCGAGCTCCGCTCCGACGCTCTCGCGATGATCGATTGGCATCTGTTCTCGTCGCCCGTGCATCGCCACGAGCTCGACGTATGTCCCGGTATCGACCATTGGCGCGAGCTCCGGGAAGTGGAGCCCGTACCACTCTCGCAGCCGTTCGACGAGGACATTCTCTTCCTCCTGGAGTTCGTCGAGGGCGCCGACGGCCTGGCGGAGGTGGTCTTCCGGTCCGATCGCCTTGCGCATCCGTCGTTTCGCCAGCTCAACCATGGCGGCGTGCAGGAGGTCGCGGCCGTAGCCGAAGTCCTCGGGTTTGAGGAACGGCGGGCGTACCGTCGTGCGGTTGCCACCCGCTCGCTCGAGACGGGTCTCGATTACGAAGACCTCGTCCGCGCGCGACATCAGTTCGCGCTCCTCCGCAAGGACTTTCCAGTCTTCCACGACCGCGAGACGGTCCGCGAGGGCCCCCGCCTCCATCGGGAACAGCCGCTTCTCCACGACGGTGCCGTCGTCGAGCAAGAACGAGCCGAACCATGTCGTCAAGAGGAGCATCGCGCGGGGCGAAACGGGTCGGTCCGTAAAAGCGTATCCGCCTACCGAGACTTGGCACGAGCTTTCTTCTTCGGAGCGGCGCGCCCGGACGGACGGAGTTGGGAGGGCTTTAGGATTCCCCGCTCGGTGATGATCCCGGTGATGTACTTGGCCGGCGTGACGTCGAAGGACGGATTGCGGGCCGGACTTTCCTTCGGCGCGATGGGTTGCCCGTCGAGATGGAGGACCTCCTGCGGCGATCGTTCTTCGATCGGGATCTTGGCCCCGGATGCCAAGGCGGTGTCGATCGTGCTCGTCGGCGCGGCAACGTAGAATGGGACGCCGTTCTCCTTTGCGACGACGGCCTTCGCGTACGTGCCGATCTTGTTCGCGGTGTCTCCGTTCGCCGCGATCCGGTCCGCCCCCACGAGGACGAGATCGATCTCGCCGTGCCCCAAGAAATGGCCCGCGGCGCCATCCGTAATGATCGCGTGCTCGATCCCGGCCTGCAGGAGCTCCCATGCGGTCAGCCGCGCCCCCTGGAGGCGGGGCCGGGTTTCGTCCACGTAGACGAAGAAGCGTCGCCCCTTCTCCTGGGCCACGCGCATCGGGGCCGTCGCAGTCCCGTAATCCACGGCTGCGAGGGCGCCGGCGTTACAGTGGGTCAGGATTCGTGCTCCGTTGCGGATCAGCCCCGCGCCGTACTCGCCGATCTTTCGGCACTGCTCGATGCTCTGCTGCGCGTATCGCTCGGCGACCTCGACGAGGTCCTCTCCGCGGGATGCCGCACTCGTCATCCAGTCGACTGCGAAGAAGAGGTCGTGCCCCGTCGGTCGGGTCTTGCGCAGTCGCTCCGCCGCCGCCTTCAGATCGAGTCCCTGATGGGCCGTCTGAGCCATCCCGTACGCGGCCGTGGCCCCGATGGCTGGCGATCCGCGCACTACCATGTCTTCGATCGCGACGGCCACGTCCTCGTAGGTCTTTGCCTCGTACACGCGGACCTCGAACGGCAAGTATCGCTGGTCGATCAGCTTCACGACTCCATCGTCGAACCAGACGGTTCGCATCTCCCGCGGGACGCCGTCGATCGTGACGCGCACGGAGTGGCTCCTACGGCCGCCGCAGTGAGGAGAGAAGGCTTGAAAGCCCAGGCCGGCCGAGCTCGCGCTTCATGTCCCGCGTGAGGGAGTCGTAGTACGTGAGCTGCTGGTCGACCTTGAAGAGCTCATCGTCCAAACGGCGGCGTTCTTCGTCGACGTTCCGCAGGGCCTCGAGGAGGCGCTTCTCGCGGTGGCGCCACCGTTCGGCTTCCTTGCGGGTTGCCTCGATCGCCCGAGTCATCGTCACCGCCCCGGGGCGCTGGGAGGGAGGACCGCTCGCGTGGGCATCTGGTCCCGCATGTCCGTCAGGAGACGGGTATATTCGAGGATCTTCTTGCGGACCCCTTCGAGCTCCTTGCGTAAGGTGTCCCGCCTTCGGTCGAGCTGTCGGAGCCTATCGCGGATTCGTTTTCGGCGCTCCCGCCACTTCTTCTGCTCGTCCAGTGCCAGGAGCACACTCGAGGCGTCCATCGGGCGCGCGTCCCACGGAGTCCAGACTATTTAATCGTGATGTGCGCTCACGCTTCTTCCTTCACTTGCACGCCGGGCAGGACGTATTTGAAAAGGTCGAACAGGTTCATTGCCTGGTTCACGAGGTCCCGCGCGATCCCCTCGCCGGCGTCGATGCCGAAGACGAGTTCCATGTTGTCAATCTTCCAGACGCTGACGAAGCTCGCGACGGTCCGGTGCGTCGCGGCCTCGGTCACCCGGACTTTGCCGATCAGGTTCTCACCCTCCCGGGTCGTCGAGAGGGCGAGCACATAGCCGCGGCCCTCTAGCTGCTTCTTCGCGATTGTCGTCATCTCGGACTTTTCTTCCTTTGCCATCGACAGCGCCTCCCACCGGCCCAATCCGGTCAGCGGTAATAAAAGCTCTGCGCGCGGGGCTGGACAACCGCGCGTTCTTCGATGGAGATTTATACCGTGCGGGCCTTTGCGCGCTCCCGCGGGCTCGTGGTCTAGCGGTTATGACATCGCTCTCACACAGCGAAGGTCACCGGTTCGAATCCGGTCGAGCCCACTCCTTTTGCTGCCGGGCTGACTCGATTCGGGTAGCGGACTCTTAGACCGCCTCGATCGGCGGGCCCATTTCCGCTCCAAACGACTTGCGGGCGACGAGATAGAGATACGGGATCTGGGACAGCGAGCCGACAACCGTGGCGGCCGCCAACCCGGTGATCCCACCCCAGATCAGGAGGGGGTAGCCGAGGCCGAGCGTCACCGTGCTCGAGATGATGGCGGAGACGATCAGCGGCCGCGTCTGCTTCCGGATCATGACGCGAGTGCCGAGAAGGCTGTTCAAGAACCCCGTGATCGGGCCGAAGATGAGAATCCGGAGTGGCCCAATCGATCCCTCGACGTACGCCGAATTGGTCCCCGCGAAGAGGCCCAGGATGAACCGGCCGAAGAACCACAGGACCGCGATGGCGGGAAGCAGGATTGCAAGGGTCAGCATGATCGCTCGTCGTTCTGCGATGTGGCGATCCGCGGCCGTGGCGCCGTTCTGGGATGCTTCCGCATAAAACGATGTAAACGCGGCAGCCGGGATGACGCCGAGGAGTCCCGCCACAACCGTCGCGATCTGAAAGTAACCTGCCTGGATCGGAGCCACCGTCCTCCCCAGGACGACGAAGATGAGCGGGATCAGCAGGAGGGTGTCCGTGGCCCCGATCGTGGCCGCAAGATAGTTGGCCGTGCTGAACCGGACCATCGGCCGGATGTGCGACAGGTCGAGGCTGGGCTTGGGCCGATACCCGGGTAACACCCGCGGCAAGAGGATCCCGCCCTCGACGGCCACGGCGATGCCAACCGGCAGCGAGATTGCGACGAAGATATCGAGCCGGCCGCCCGTCACGGCGAAGAAGATCAGCAGGAGCGCGATTGGTACCTTGAGGACCGAGGCGAGGACGGTCCGCCACAGAATGAGATCGGCCCGCCGCATCGCGAGTCCCGATTGATCCAGGATTGGAGCGAACGTGAGGGAAAGCGTCGTCAGGAGGATGAGGATCCAATAGACCGGACTGCTGAGAATGAAGTCGAGAGAAGGCAGCCAGAATTCGATGCCGGCCATCAGGACGATCGTGAAAGGGACGGCGACGAGTCCCGTGAGGGTCAAGCAGGTGTTGATCGTCGCCGCCTTGTTCTCGGCGGATGGCAGGAAGCGCACGAGGGCCGGCCCGAGGCCGAGGAGGGCGAGCGTCGCGAGGAATGAGATAAAGGGACGGCGACGAGTCCCGTGAGGGTCAAGCAGGTGTTGATCGTCGCCGCCTTGTTCTCGGCGGATGGCAGGAAGCGCACGAGGGCCGGCCCGAGGCCGAGGAGGGCGAGCGTCGCGAGGAATGAGATCGTGTTGAAAAGGCCTTGCGCGTACCCGAGATCGTTGACGGAGTAAGAGCGTGCGATGAGGAAATAGAAGACAAACCCCGACGCGCCGCCGACGACACTTGAAGACATCATGAAGAGCGCGTTGCGGTACAGCGGGGCCATCGCGAGGCCCCAGCCCTGACTCAGAAGTTGTTGTACCCGCCCGCGAATCTCTTCCAAAAATTCAGTCTCCGGATCGCCTTCGCGGGGCGAGAGCCATCCGGCGGATAAACCCGCGGACTCCGCGGCCGATGGATCGAGATTTGACCGGATTCGGGAGGCCGATCCGGGATGGCGGGGCCGCAATCAGGGATGCGCCGATGTCGCCGTGAGTGCCGCAACGAGGACGGCCACGAGGGCGAGGCCCCCGAGTGGAATCAGCGCGATCCATCGGGGCTCGTACCTCAGGTGCATGTAGTACGCCACGACGAGGCTCGCCTTGATCGTCGCGAGCATGACGAGGATCGTGATCGTTTCGAGGTGCGGGATCCCGAGGCTGTAGACGTTCAGCTCTCCGAAGGTAACGATCGCGAGGATCACGAAGACGACCACGTACGGACGCTTCCTCGATTCCTCGTGGGGTCCCGCCGTCTCCGTTGCGGTCGCCGTCGCCATCTGTCACCTCAGATCAGGTACACGATCGTGAAGAGGAAGATCCAGACCACATCCACGAAGTGCCAGTACAGTCCGACGAGTTCGACCGCTTCGTGATTCTCTTTCGTGAATCCGCCCTTGAACGCCTTCCGGGTGATGTACGCGATCGCGAGCACCCCTGCGGTCACGTGGGATCCGTGCACTCCGGTCTGCGCGAAGAACGTAGGACCGTAGAGCGGATTCACCCCGAACGGAGCGCTCTTGAACGTGAGGCCTTCGCCGAAGTACAGATGCTGGTACTCGAACGCTTGGATGCTCAAGAACGTGATGCCCAGGAGCAGGGTGATCAAGAGGAAAATCCGGAGCTTTCGCTGATCGCCCCGCTCGACGGCCGCGAGGGCCTCCACCATCGTGAGGCTGCTGCAGATCAG
>VBLZ01000220.1 GCA_005878515.1 Methanobacteriota archaeon
GATACGGACATCCGGGGTATAAAATCAAGCCGCATTCGCGGTCAGTAATCTTCGAAGGTCGTCTGGCCTTTCTTCGAGGGACGTCGGCGGGATTCCGGGACCGGAGCTCGATCGTGGGATTGCGCCCGCAACGTCTCGATCCGCTTTTCCGGAGCCGCGGCCACGAACGTCTCGCCCCCCGGTTCGCCGACGAAGATTTTCTGCTTCAAGTCCTTCCGAAGGCGGTCGAGCTCCAGGTGCATCTTCCGTTCCTTCCGTCGGGCGCTGTACAGATAAGCCTCGTCCCGCGTGTCCTTCGTCACCAACGTCACGACCCGGCCCGCGGCACTCCGTCCGGTCCGGCCGCGCCGCTGAATCGTCCGGATCTCCGACGGCACCGGCTCGTAGAACACGACGAGGTCGACCTGCGGGATGTCGAGGCCCTCTTCCCCGATCGAGGTGGCGACGAGGACGTTGACCTGGCCCGCGCGGAACTTGTCGAGGATGTCGACTTGCTCCTTCTGCGAGAGCCCGATGTCCTCGCCGCGGGAGGCCTGGCCGACGAATCGCATCGGCTTGACGCTGGGGATCCGGGCGAGTTCCTGGGTGATCCGGTCCGCGGTCTGCCGGTAGTGGGCGAAGACGATGACCTTGGAGTCCGCCTTTTCCATCAGTTGCTTTCGGACGATCCAGCCGGTCTTCGCGAGCTTCGGGTGCTCGACCTCCGTCGCCTCCGCGAGCTGGATGGCCTCTTGGGTCTTCGCGTGTTTCAGGAACTGGACGTCCGCCTTCGTCTTCGTGTCCTTCTGCATGTTCTCGAAATACAACCGGAGGGATCCGAGCCCCTGTGTCTCCGCGAGTTCGATGGCGTGGTCCGCCTTCATCGCGATCGCCTGCGCGGTCATCGCGCCGTAGAGCCGGCCGTCCTTCACGCCGGAATCCAGTCGGGCTCGGGCCTCGTTTCCGACCGCCAGCAGGTCCTTGCGGGTCACCCTCGCTCGGCCCGCAAGGAAGCCGAGTTTCTTCAGTCGCGCGACCTGTTCATCGACGACGGTCTGAAGGAGCTTCCGAATTTCCTTGGAGACGTCGGGCGCTTCCACCGGGATTCGCTCGATCTGTAGATCGTGTTGGTACGGCACGACGTCGGGGTCGTACTCGGTGCGGATCTCGACCGCCGTGATGCCGAGGTTCCCGCACACCTCGAGGATCTTCTCCGCGGAGGACCCCGGAGACGCGGTCATCCCGAGGACCAACCGGTCCGGGACTTCCTTGTACGCGGCCGCGACGTCGACGTACGCGTAGTCGCCGACGGCGCGATGCGCCTCGTCGAAGACGATCAGGCTCACGTCGTCGAGGGAGATGCGTTCCGCCCGCACGTCGTTCCGAATCACCTGGGGCGTCGAGACGATGATCTTGTTCTCCCTCCAGAGGAGTTCGCGATCCTCGGGAGCGGTCGCCTCGCCCGTGAAGAGCGTGATCCGGTCGACGACGAGGACCTTCCGCATCGAGGCCGCGTGTTGCTCGACGAGCGGCTTGGTCGGCGCGAGGAACAGGATCCGACCGCCGCGGCGCCGCAGGACCTCCGCGATGACCATCGCGGCGATGACCGTCTTGCCCATTCCCGTCGGCAGGACGACGAGGGTCGATCGCTCGAGGCACGCCCGCGCGATGTTCACTTGGTACGCGCGCTCCTCCACGGTCTCCCGCCGGAGGAGCTCGTGCGTCACGAACACGGCGGGCGAACCACGCAGGTGTCGAAATAACCTTTGCGTCAGGGAGGCGGATGGCGCCCGCGTCGTTGGAGGAAGAGCAGCGTGACGATCGCGATGATCCCGACGATCGCCGTGGCGCCTGCGACGATGGCGGTGAAGATCCACGTCCTGCTCGCTTGGACCGTGATGGAGAGCGGGAGAGAGGCGATCGGGCCCGACCCGACCACGCCGGAGGTCAGCGTCGCGCTGTATGTCCTGCCGGCCACGGAGGCCGGGACCGCGACGACGAACGAGAGCATCGCATCGCGATCCGGCGCGAGGACGACGGTCCGCGTCGTGGCGAGGGGGAGGATTCCGCCGATCGGGACCCAGCGGACCGCCCAGCCCGCGGGCACCGAGCTGTCGAGGACGAACCTCTCCACGGAGTCGCCCACGTTGACCAGCTTGACGGTCCCCGGGACGAC
>VBLZ01000221.1 GCA_005878515.1 Methanobacteriota archaeon
GACCTCGGGGTCGACCCGATCGTGAACAAGGTCGTCGCTCACGTCCCGTCGGAGGCGGTGCTTCGACGTTGGATCCGCGAATCCGTCGAAGACCACCGGTTCCGAAACTTCGTCTTGGTCGGAGGGAATAGCAGTCGCGCCCGTTATCCCGGGCCATCGGTCGTCGAGGCGAACCGCATCCTGCGGACGCTCACGAAGGGGCGAGACGACATCGCCCTCGGGAACATCACGATCGCGGAACGCGATCACGAGGTCGATCGTCTCGTCGAGAAGACGCGCGCAGGATGTGATTTCTTCACGACCCAGGTCCTCTTCGAAGCGGAGCCGATGGCGACCGTCCTCCGGGCGTACGGGAGACGGTGTTCATCGCAGAACCTGAAACCCGCGACCGTCCTGCTGAGCTTCGCGCCCGTCTCGGACTACCAGGACATCGAGTTCCTTGTGTGGTTGGGAGCCACGGTGTCGCCAAGGACCGAAGAGGCTCTGCTTCTCGCCGGAGGCGCTCCCGGACGGGCGTCCCTCGAGGTCGCACACACGTTGTGGTCGCATCTCCACGCCGCTGCGGCCCAATCGCAACCGCCCGTTCCGCTCGGGGTGAATATCGAGGAGGTCTCGGCCCACAACTTCGATCTCGCGGTGCAGATGGCCCGTGAGTTCCCCTCGTGGCGCGGAAGCGTTGCCACGGGCGATCCGATCTCCGGCATCGCATCGGGGCCGGGGAACACGGGCGGGACGCGTGGCTCACGATAGCCGAACTCTCTCGGCAATCGTTTGCGACGTGAGATGCTTCCGCGGTCCGCCCGGCGATGTTTAAATAGCTCCGCGAATCTCTGCGCTGCACGCCTGTTGGGCCGAGATTGGCCGAGGTGCCTCGGGGGAATGAGGATGGGAAAAAAAGACCGAGACGAGTGGATTGTGAAGTGCCCGAAGTGTGGGCGCATCCGCGAGTCGTGCCGCCACGTTTCGCGAGACGATGTGCGTCGGATCATTCGGCTACTCGATGCCGGCGTCGAGGTGTACCAGGCGGAGGACGAACGCGAGCCGGCCGAATCGCACATCCACCAACCGCCGCGGCCCGTCGCGCAGATCGTCGCGCCTCAGTTCACGATGGGGGATCTCGTCCTCGCTGAGCCGACGCGGGAGGGGTTGCTCGACGCCTTGACGGAGCTGCGGCACAAACGCCTCATGTACCGCCGCTGGGGCCTGAAGAAGGTGATGAAGAAGACAAAGGGGCTGAGTTTGCTCTTCGCGGGCCCGCCCGGGACCGGCAAGACGATGGCGGCCGAGGCGATCGCGAGCGAACTCGGAAGGCCGCTCCATGTCGTCAATTACGCGCAACTCGAGAACATGTGGGTCGGCGAGACGGAGAAGAACATCGAGCATGTGTTCCACACGGCCCTCGAGGCGGGGGCGGTCCTCTTCTTTGACGAGGCGGACGCGGTCTTCCAGCGACGAGGCGTCATGGCGACTCCGTGGATGAACCGCGACGTGAACGTGTTGCTGGCCCAAATGGAGAGCTACCCCGGCGTCGTCGTCCTCGCGACGAACCTCGCGAAGGTGATGGACCGGGCCCTCGACCGACGGGTCGACATCGCGGTCGAGTTCCCGATTCCCGATGCGGACCTGCGAGAGAAGATCTACGCCCGCCTGGTCCCGAAAGAGGCCCCGCTGGGCAAGGACGTGGACTTCGAGACGCTCGCGAAGAAGTACGTGATGAGCGGCGGTTCAATCCTGAACGTCGTGCGGCAGGCGATGCGGTCGTCCCTTCGCCGCGGCAAGCGTCATCGGATCACGATGGCGGACTTCACCCACGCGGCGGAGCGCGAGATGAAGAAGTCGATGCTCATGTCGGCCGATCACTTGCAAGAGCCGGTCCGCCGCGAGCGGATCCGCGGGTACGCTTGAACGTCCTTTGGTGCGGACGGCCCGCAGGAGTCTCACTTCTCGATGGCGATCGCGTAGTCATGGATCACGGGATTCGCTAGGAGGCGGCGGCACATCTCCTCGACTTCCTTCCGCGCGGCTCCAGCGTCTTTGGTCCGCAGGTCGATGAGAAAGAGTTTCGAGCTCCGGACGCTCTGAACGCCTTTGAATCCGAGGAGATTGAGGGCCTTCTGAACGTTGTCCCCTTCGGGATCGGTGACGCCCCTCTTCAGCCGGATCTCGACGCGGACCTGGACCATCGCGACGCCGTCGATGCGGCAACGGCTCCGTCCTCTTAGCCCTTTTTGGGAACTTGCCGAAGGTGGTCACGGAACAGGGCGAACCGGGGAGACGGTCGGACCCAAACCGGGCCGGCGTCCCTGCCGAGTTCCACGAGGCCTTTCCCGGCCAGCGACTGAAGGGCCCCAAG
>VBLZ01000222.1 GCA_005878515.1 Methanobacteriota archaeon
TCCATCGGCTCCTCGGCGGCAATGACATCGGTTTCCTCCATGGCGAGATCGCTTCGGATCTTCCAAACCTTCGCTCGAGTCGTTGGGCCCGGTCTGTTCATGCGTTCCCCTTCGCCGCCGCCGCCGCCGCCGCGGCGGGCGCGATCCGCACGAGCGCGTTGTAGTCCGGCATCTCGCACTGCGGGTCGACGACCCCGCGGCGAATGAGGACGTTCCCTTCCGGCCAATAGATCTGCACATTCCGCGGCCGGATCGGGGCGATGTGCACCTGCCCCCGATACGAGCCGAGGTCGTTTGAGATGAGGACCTCATCTTGGTCCGCCACGCCGAGCGTTTTCGCATCCTCCGCGGATATGAGGACATCGCTCCGCCGAGCGCCGAGCAGGAAGTCGACCTCGCCGTGGATCATCGAGTTGAACTGTTTGCCGCGGCGCGTGCTGAGGAGGAATTGTCCAGGGGGAATGTCCGCGTCCGGCAGTGCCATGACGGAGAATCGGGCCCTCCCGTCCGGCATCGGGAACACCCCGCCCTCGCACAGTCGCGGGCCGCCGTACTGGAACGCATCGCCTTTGGCGCTCAGTTTTTCGATGCCTTGGTACGTCGGGATGGCTTTTGCGATTTCCCGGCGGATCGCCGCGGCGTCGTCAAAATGGACGAGGTGGGCCGAATCCGGGAGCGACCGCTCCGCGAGGTCCATGAAGAGTTCCCATTCCGGTCGGCTCTCCCCGATCCGACGACCCGGGATTTCGGGCGAGAAGTAGACTCGGCGCTCCGTCGACGTCTCCGTGCCGCCACCGCGCTGCTCGTATCGAGTCTGCGCGGGGAACAGCAGGACCGTCTCCTCGGGTTCGACGAGCATTTGACTCGTGAGCACGAGATCTTGATGGATCCGAAGCGGGATGCATTCGAGCGCCGTGCGGACATACTCCGGCTCCGGCAGTGTCTCGAGGAAGTTGCCACCCGCGAGGTACAGGACATCGAGACGTCGCTCGTGGGCCGCATCGATCATGCCGACCGCCGTCATGCCGGGCATCGTCGGAGGCCGGAAGCCCCAGATCTTCGCGAACCGATCGGCGTTCTCGTCGTCGACGGGGAAGCCGAGGCCGAACGCTGCGGGCTGCGCTCCCATCTCGGAGCCGCCTTGGACGCCGCTGTGGCCCCGGATCGGCATGAGGCCGCACTTCTCTCGCCCGACGATCCCGCGGGCGAGCCCGAGGTTCACGATCGACTTGACGTTGTCCACGCCGAACCGATGGTGGGTGATGCCCATGCTCCAGACGAAGATCGCGGACTTGGCTTCGTGATACATCCGGGCGAAGTCGAGCATCCGATCCTTCGAGACCCCCGCTTGTTGCTCGAGCTGTTCCCACGTTTGGGACACGACCTCCACGCGCACCGGATAGAAGCCCGTCGTGTGCTTCTCGATGAAATCCTCGTCGACCCAGCGGTTCTCGATCAGGTGCTTCAGGACGCCGTTGATGAAGCCAATGTCGCCACCCGTGTGGATCGCGAAGAACTCGTCCGCGAAGCGCGTCCCGAAGAGGGCGCTTCCAGGAACGGAGGGCACCCAGTACCGCTCGAGCCCGGGCTCCCGCATCGGATTCACGACCGCGACCCGGGTGCCTTGCTTCTTCGCATAGTACAGATATTTCATCGTCACGGGCTGGTTGTTCGGCACATCGGAGCCGAAGAAGACGATCAGATCGCTGCCGATCCAATCCGAGTACGAGCATGTGGAGGCCGCGACCCCGATTGTGTCCTTGAGTCCCGCGGTGCTTGGCGAATGGCACGGCCGGCTCGAGTTGTCGATGTGGTTCGTCCCGAGGAACCGCGCGACTTTGTTCGCTACGTAATACGACTCGTTCGTCATCCCGCGTGAGGTGACGAAGAACGCGAGTCGATCCGGGCTCGTGGCCCGGATTCGTCGAGCCGCAAATTGCAGCGCGTCCTCCCAGGGAATCCGCCGGAAACCGCGATCCCCGTGGTGGCGGACCATCGGGTACGAGAGGCGGCCGAGTTCCCGAAGCTCCTTCGAGGATTTCGTCCGCAAAGGGCCGACGTCCGCGAGGCGCCGGATACGGAGGGGCCCCATCGTGTTCAGTGGGAGCAGGTCGAGTCGAACCGTGCAGAGATGGATTCCTTCCATCGTGAA
>VBLZ01000140.1 GCA_005878515.1 Methanobacteriota archaeon
TGAAACCGCGGTGAGAGGGGGTTTCGACAGCCGTCCGAAGGAACCTAAATAGGCCCGCGGTTCCATCGCGTCACTCTCATGCCTCCCGGCGACGCGCCGACGGCGGATTCCTTCGAATCGGAGGCCGCCGAGCTCCTCGAATCGATCGGTCGGGCGCGCAAGAAGGTCGAGGGGATCGCCGGCGTCCTCGACGGAACGCTGGACCGGTATCGCGAGAGGATCGACCGGCTCCTCCGGGAGAGTGAGGTGGACAACTGGCGGCAGGTGCGCATCTTTACCCGGGACGTCGAGACGATCGCCGCCGACCTCGGGAAGGCGTCGAAGGAGAAACGTCTCTCGCCGCGCCTCGTGGCGTGGCTCGATGCGGCGCTGAGGAAAGCCCGCCGTCGCGATTTCTACGGGGCGCGGAAAGCCTGGCGCCGACTCGACCGGATCGCCGAGCAGGGCGCGGAAGTCCGACGACTCCAGGCCCGCTACCGGGAGGCGTACCGGTCGGTCGAATCCCGGATCCGGCAGCTGAAGACTCAAGTCGAGCGCCTCGAGAAGATCCCGAAGCCTCCGACCTCGCCCGAGGATGCACGGGCGTTCAACGAATCGGTCGATCGATTCAACGAGGCTTCGACGGCCGCGTACCTTGACTTCCTGTCGCGGGCCCGCGCAGACCTCGCAATCCCTCTCCTCCTCGATGTGGGCCAAGGGGGCGGAATCGGTGTGCCGGCGCCCCCGCCCGGCTCCGACCCGGACCCCCTCATGCGGCTCCTGAGCAACGCGAGTCCGCAGGTCGACGCGTTCCGCGGCCGTACGTTCTACGGACTGCTCGAGCTCCCCGCATACTCTGATGCGAAACTGACACACATCTACGGCGATGCGCGCCTGATCCGTGGGGCGCTCGACGAGGCCTGGTCGTGGCTCAAGGCGGTCCGCGAGGACGAGCGCCGTTCCCTCCAGATCCAATGGAGCGAAGACGCGTTGATGCTCCGGAGGCGCGTGCCCTCGATCGTCGCCTTCCTCGAACGACTCGGGAAGATGAACGACGCCGCGGACCGCGGACGCGAACTCGTCGCTTCGTTGAACGACGGCCGGTTCGAATCCCTCCAATCCGCGGCGCGGTTGTACGCGACCCACGGCGAATCGGCGGAGCGGAAGTGGCGCGGCTCCCTCGAGAAAGACATCGACGGGATGCGAAAGGAAGCTGCCGAGTTGGGCGCGGTCCTGAAGAAGTTCGCGGACCCGACCAAGGTCGAGGGCGGCTAGAGATCGGCAGGTTCGGCACCGCAACCTCTTAGCTTGCGCATCGCAATCCGCTCCTCTGGTGGGGGCATTGGGCGTGTATGTCATTGCGGCGTATCGACCGAAAAAAGGAAAGGAGAGGCTGCTTCGGGAAGTCCTCAAGGATCACGTCCCGATCCTCCGGAAAGAACGGCTCGTGACGGACCGCCCGCCGTATCTGATGCGCGCCGCGGACGGCACCTTCATCGAGGTCTTCGAATGGAAGTCCGCCGCGGCGATAGAGGCGGCTCACTCCAAAGCCGCCGTTCAAGCCATGTGGGCCCGATTCGAGGTGGCGTGCACCTACGAGTCGCTGGTCAGCTTGAGCGAATCGAAGAACATGTTCGCGAACTTCGAGTCCGTCGAGCTGTGACCTTCATCCGGCCTTTTGCCGGAACTCCATCTGCTGGAACACGAACGCCGCCAGGACGACCAGGGCGATGGAGACGGCGACGAGAATCCCGGCCGCGACGCCCGCGCTTACGTCGGTCCGGTATTGGCCGAGTGGGTTGATCGCAATGACGTCCTTCAGGATCGTCTTCAGGTAGTGAATCACACTGAGCTTCGGCACATCTCCGGGGATGGAGTCCACGACCGATTCCCAGACGAATCCGATCAGCAACCCGACCGCCAGTGGCCGCCGGATGAGAACGGAGATGAACAGGAAGAGCGCCCCGTATGCGGCGCTTCCCAGGATCGTCGCCGCGAGGAATCCTCCAAGGACATCGAGGTCCGCGGTGAATGCGAGGCCTCCGTACGCTTCCGTCACGCCGTAGGCCAGGATGATCGGGGGGATGAGGACGACCAAGACCGCGACGAGGTAGCCGATGTACTTGTACGCCACTAGGGCGGGTTTCGAAATCGGCCGGGTCAGGAGGAATGGCAAGGTGTTGTCGTCGATCTCTTCTCGAATCAACGCCGTCGCGTTCACGAGGGTCACGAAGATCAGGACGACCTGCAGGAACAACGGGATCATGAGCTGCTGGAAAAGCACGATGTCGAACGTGACGACGCGGGCGGCGGCCAGGGAGAGTGTGAGAATAACCGGCACCAATGCCAGGAGGCCGGTCGCGATCGCTCGGCGGGTCGTCAGGAGGTAGCGCAGAGTCAGGCCCGTGACGACCCACGCCTTCCGGAAGGATCCCGTCCAATCCATCCAATCACCCGACGAGATACCGGAACACGGCATCGAGGCTGTCGTCCGGACTCTCGAGACCGCGTACGTCGAGCTTCGTGTCCGAGACGATTTGCGGGAGCTCTCTGTAGAACGCGTCCGGCTTGCGTGTGCGGACGAGGAGCGTGTCGGCGGCTGGGAACTCGAAGGAGACGAGGTGCTCCATGCGCGCAAGGGCCTGAGCGAGCTGCCGCGGTTTCGATGTCTCGATGCGCACCGCATGCGGATGCGTGTCGATTAACGCGCGAATCGCGTGGATGTTGCCCGACGCGATCGCCTTGCCGTTGTGAATCAGGACGATGTTGTTCGTGACCCGTTCAATTTCGTAAAGAACATGGGTCGACATCAACACGTGGCCGCCGTCCTTGGCGAATTCGGAGATCGTCCGGAGGATGTGGACGCGGCCGGCCGGGTCCGCTCCGGAAAGCGGCTCGTCGAGGATCAGGATCTCCGGGTGGTGGGCCAGGGCCTGGGCGAGCTTCGCGCGCTGGCGCATCCCTCGACTGTAGCCCCGGGTCGGCCGGTGCGCCGCGCTCGAAAGGCCGACGACCTTCAAGGCCGCGGTGGCTTCCTTTCGCGATTCCGCCGCTGGCATTCCATCGAGTCGCAAGAGCGTCTCCACGAATTGCTGCCCCGTGAGCCACCCGTAGAGTTGATTCTGTTCCGGACAATATCCGAGGCGCCGCTTCAAGGGGACGTTGTTCCACGGGTTTTCCCCGAGCAGCGTGATCTTGCCCTGGTCCGAGTGAAGCTGGCCGATGAGGAGTTTGAAGAGCGTGCTCTTGCCAGCTCCGTTCGGCCCGACGAGGCCGGTGATCCCTTTGCCGAACGATGCGGTGAACGCATTGAGACCGAGCACCTCGCCATACCACTTCGAGACGCCGACGGCCTCCACCACGCCGTTCATCCGGTGATCACCTCGACGGCTTTCATTCGCACGTACGTGACGAGCGCCGCGAGGACCGTCACCCCGAGCAAGATCGCGAGGGCCACGGCCCAGTCGATCCCCGTGCTCGACGCCCCGAATGCAGCGGTGGCGACGGCCACGTAGTTGTCCCAAGGCGAGAGATACAGAATGGATCGGTTTCCGATCACGATTGTCAAGACCTCAGCGGGAATCGTCAGCCCGAAATTCACCGCGAAGACCCCTGCCCCAGCAATCCCCTTGCGGCGGCTGAGGCTTGACAGGAACAAGGTGATGGCTGTGTAGAATAGAGTCAACAATCCGCCGACGACGATCGAGATGCCCATCGCTTCCAAAGCAATTGTCCACGAGAAGAAGCCGAGGAACGCCGCGACCAAGGCGGCGAGGAGCAGGGGCAAGATCGTCACCATGGCAACGAGAGGGGCGAGGATCGCCGCTTTGGCCAGCAGATAGTCCAACTGCGTGATCGGGCGGCTGAGGTAGAGCGTGAAGGCCATCGACTGCAGGTCGTCCGCAATCAAACCTGCACCGATGACGGAGGCCATCAGCGACACGAAGAACAGGACGAAAAAGTTCGATGCAGGCCCGGAAAAAAACGTGAGATTAGGCGCCTGCCCGCTCGGGATGATCGTTGCGATGAACAGGATGGCGATCGAAGTGATCGTCGTGAAGGCGGCGCCCAGCGCCATGACGACAATCGCGGCCGGACGCCGAAGCTCCTTCCGTAGCCCGGTCGCGATGATGGCCCAGACCCGTTGCCGCCGGCCGAGAAGTGGAATCTCGAGTCGCGAGTAGGTCGGAAGGGTGATCGACATTATGCACCTGGCTTCTCGGTCCGTGCGACAAGCTCGAGGAACAACTCTTCGAGGCTGCGGATCTCTTTCCCCATGTACCGCACCTCGGCTCCCAGGGACTTCGCGGTCTCGAAGACGGCGGCCTCCAGTCCCGGCTTGCGGCTGACGTGCAACCCCGAGGGCCCCGCGTCGGCGTCGAAGCCCGCGTCTTTGAGAAGGCGGGCGAAGGCATCGCGGTCGCCGCGGACATCGATTCGCAGGCGATCCGTCGCGCCGCTCAGGAGCTGGCTCAGTTCTCCCGCGGCAATCTGGTGACCGCCGTCCAAGATGACAATGTACTTGCAGATCGTCTCGACGTCGGGGAGGAGGTGGCTCGACAGGATCACGTTGCGACCCGGTGATTTCGCGATCGTCCCCACGAGATCGAGCATCTCCGACCGACCGCGGGGGTCCAGGCCGGTCGTGGGCTCGTCGAAGATGTACAACTGCGGGTCGTGGACCATCGCCTGGGCGAGTTTGACCTTCTGCTTCATGCCCGTCGAATACTCCGCGACCTTGCGGTACCGCTCCTCTTCGACGCCGACGAACTGAAGGACGTCGTGCGAGCGGCTCATCGCGGTATCTCGATCGAGGCCGCTGACCCGCCCCATGTATGACACGAGCCCGACCCCGGTCATGTCGGGGATGAGGCAGTCGTGCTCCGGCATGTACCCGATCCGCTCCCGCACCGCGAGGCCGTCCTCGATGTCCCGTCCGAGGACCTTTGCCGTCCCGGCCGTGGGTCGCAACAGGCTGAGGAGCAGCCGAAGGAACGTCGTCTTGCCGGCGCCGTTGGGGCCGACGAGGCCGATCGCGCCGTCCGGGATCTTGACGGTCAGGTCGTCCACCGCGCGGACCTCGCCGAAGACCTTCGTCAGCCCGGCGGTCTCAACGAGCACGATCATTCCCTCCGAGTTCTTGGCCTTCCGTGGCGGACGGAGCGGGCGGCGATGCCTGTCCTTGGATTCGATCTTTGCGGCGTCGCCAAAGGAGGACCGCCACGAGGACGACGACCGCGATGGGCAGCACGATGAACAACAGGATCTGCGTCGTGCTGATTCCGGTCGCCGGGCCTGCGCCGTACGAGTACGACCGGAGGCGCATCTCGGCCCCCGGCGTGCCGTTCTCGTACGCCACGCGCTTCACATAGAATCCGACGTCGTTCGAGAAGTATGCCGTTTCATTGCCGCCTCCGGAGAGGCCGCTCGGAATCCCGGGGAAGCTCCCGAGGGTCTGATTGAGTTTGTACGCGGAGAACGTGCCCGCCTCGACGGTGACGTTCTCGCGGGAAAGGACGTCGCGATGCCACGTTGACGCGAGGTCCGTCACGTTCTGCGACGTCATCGTCTGGAAGAACGCGGTGAAAGTGGAGTTCAGCTCGGCGTGCGCGGTGAAGGCGGCCGAAGCGTTCTGGCCCACGTCGAGTTCGAATTGCGGGATGGAGGAGAACGAGGTCGTCGCATTCACACGCAGGTCGAAGACGAGGGGTGTCGTGATGCCAAGGGTGACGTCCGCGTGGTACGAGGTCGTGCCGAGCGATTCGATTGGGAGGTACGCCTGCGCCTCCCAGAATTCGGTGGACGTCGTCGTGAACGAGCCCGAGATCTGACCGCTCCCGGCGCGGGGCACCGAGAACGTCCCGTTCAGGAATCCCGTCGCGCGACTGTCGACGCGAACGGCCGACACGGATGTGTTGTTGGCCTGGACCGTCGCGGATCCGATCACGTTGACGTAAACAAATCCGACGAGCCCGAGATGGAACGTGCCTTGGCTGGTGTTGAAGCCGGGCAAACCGGCCAGCGACCCGCTGAGGACGTAGACCCACTTGTCTCCGACCGCATAGGTCGGCTTTCGGAGGGCCCCGTCGACCCGCGTCAGAGTCGAGAAAATCGCGAAGACTAGGAGGACGGATACGATGCAAGAAATGCCGCGAATAGCTTCCTTCACTGCCAGACGTCCGCGGGCTCGATACAACCGGCGTCATAAATCGTTTCGCCGGGAGGTCCCCGCCGCGTAGAGTTCTGCGAGAGGGGGCAAACGAGCCAATCGACACGCCCGATTTCTCCGGGGCATCCAGGGGATGATACTTTCACTCACCCCTCTCCGCGTGGAAGACTTACGCCGGCATCGTCTCGCGAATTGGATCATGGCCTACGATGACCTCAAAGAGTTCGAGGGCGAGACGTACACGGGCGTGGCCGTCGGCGGAGAGCACACGTGGCTCTATCCGAACGGCCTCTGGCGAGAGACGAAAGTAGCCCCAGACCGCTGGGATTTCACCTTCAGCTCGCTCAAGGAACGGGAGCGAAGTGCGCCGCCCGGTTCGGGCGTCCCGGTGGGGACGCAGTACCACTGGTACATCCTGGCGCACCAACGCGTGCGGAAGATCGACGCGGACAGCTACACGACGCTCATGTCGGGGGTAAAGTACAAGATCGCCCACAAGCGGCCCCACTGGCGGAAATGGAGCTCGGCGTATCCGGAACAGCCATCCGAGACAGAGAAGCTCATCTACGTCCTCGAGGAAACGTTGGCTAGCCTCCCCAAACCCGCCCCCGCGACTTCGCCTGCGTCAGAAATGCCGATGGCCGCTCGACCTTAGCGCACGACCGGTGGAGCATCAACGACCGGGGCCGGCTTCGTGCGGAGGACCTCGACCACATCCTGCCGTTCCCGCAGGCGCCACAGGTGCTCGAGTTCCTGTCGCACCTCGACGAGGCGGTCCGTGTCGCCGTCCCAATGTTCGAGCACGGCCGCATGGCGACGCTCCAGCGCCTTCACCTCGCGCGCGACCCGACGTTCCAGCCGATTCGACTCCCAACCGCGGTAGAGGAGGAACATCAAGATGTTGCGGCCGCGGCCGAACACGACCTGGTAGTCCTCGAGCTCGATGCTCCGCACGTCCCCGTGACCCATCGAGTGAAACGACTGGTTCATGAAATCGACGATCGCGGTGAACATCGACGCGATGAGGTCTGGGTCCGCGCCGGTCGGGAGGCCGCGGGAAAGGTGAATCATCGGAACGCCACCGCGGTCGACCAGGAAGATGTGGTCCACGACGGGCCGGATCCATGCCATGGGTGTAGAGACCTTCATCCCGAGGGGCTAAATGCTTCGGGAGCGGTTATCCGGGTTGATAGCCGAATGGCCGCATCCGGTGCCTCCTGGCGGTGAGCGAATGAGCGAAATCTCGGAAGTTCGGTTCCCATCCGCATCGGGGAGCGCAGAACTCCGCGGCATCGTCCACGGTCCGGAGCGTCCGAAGGCGGGCCTTGTGATCGCCCACGGTCGGTCGAATGACCTGCGCAATCCGTTAATCCGACGGCTCGGGGAGGCCGTCGCATCCGAGGGCATTTGGGCGTTGCGGTTCAACTTCCGGTATGTCGACGCGAAGGGACTGGCGTCGAGGGACCTGTCCTGGGAGGAAGACGATCTCCACGGAGCGATTCTGTTCGCACACGAAGCGGTGCCGGCCCACAGGATCTTTCTGGCGGGTAAGTCGATGGGTGCGAGAGTGTGCGCTCGGGCGTCCGCGGATCCGGAGGTCGCCGGCGTCATCGCGTTGGGATATCCGCTCCATCCGCGGTTCCGAGCCGAGGTCCTGAATCCGCCCGAGTGGCCGTACCTCGCGAAACCCGCATTGTTCGTGCAGGGGGACCGCGACCCGTTCTGCGACCTGGACCGTCTTCGATCTGAGCTCACGAAGCTGAAGGAACCGGCGGACCTTGTCGTGGTGGAACATGCCGGGCACTCCTTTGAGCCGATCGGCGCGAAACGGGACACGTTCCCCGAAGTCCGAGACGCGATCGTGCGCTGGATCACTGGACAGATCGTATAGGCCCTTACAGGATGGATGGCCTTCCATGAGGACGCATCGGAGCCACCTTCGCTCCGAGTCGGCCGCGCCTAGGCTTGCGAACGGACGCGGATCAACTCCGCGGACGGGACGTTGCCCACCAGGGTGGATAGCACGGAAGCCTCCACCGCGTCGAGCCCCTGCGGGTCTCGGGTCACGAGGTCCTCCAAGTCTTCCGTCTTGAGCATCGACAGCTCGTTGTCCGGGATCCCGAGTCGCTTCCGCTTGCCGCCGACCCTGCGGTCTCCGAGGGACACGAATCGATACCAAGTGGGAGTTC
>VBLZ01000230.1 GCA_005878515.1 Methanobacteriota archaeon
ATGAACGGCACGTTGTTAATCCCGATTCCCCAGCGGGCCTCCTTGACCAGGTACGGGGCGCGGCTCATCGACTCCATGCCCCCCGCCAGGACGACGTCCGCGGAGCCCGCGCGGATCATGTCCGACGCGAACATTACCGCCTGCAGTCCGGAGCCGCACACCTTGTTGACGGTCACGGCGCCGACGCGATCGGGGAGGCCGGCGGACAGCGCGGCTTGGCGCGCCGGGTTCTGGCCGAGGCCCGCGGAGATTACATTGCCCATGATGACCTCCTCGATGTCCGCGGGGACGAGGCCGGTGCGGTTCACGGCCTCGGCGATCGCCGTGCTCCCGAGTTTGACTGCTTCGACGTTGCGGAACGCGCGGCCGTACTTGCCGACGGGAGTGCGACAAGCGCCGGCGAGAACGACGTCCGTCACAGCAGGAGCCTCCGCGCGCTGAAGAACGAAGCGCGGAGCTATTAAGATGTTGTCCGGTGGGAGCGGAACCAGTCCATCGTGCGACGCACCCCGTCCTCGTAAGGCGTCGCCGGATATGGGCCGCCCGTCAAGGATCGGTAGAGGGATCCATCGAGCAAGACCGGGTCGTCGAACAGGTACGCCATTTCGTAGGCGGAACGTGCCAAGCGGTTGAACAGGCCGACGAATCGAAACGTCCCGCGACCGAACACCCGAATCCTCGGTTCTCCCCGACCGGCCGACGCGTACGCGAGGCGGATGAATTCCCTTGGTGTAATCGGACGGGGGCCAGGGACATGGACGGCGCGGCCGTGAGCGGCGGGCGTCGCGACAAGCTTCAACATCGCCTCGGCCGCATCGTCGATGAGGATGAACTCGTGCGATGCGTCCGCATCCAGTGGCCATCGGCATGGTTGCCCGCGGACGGCTCCTTCGAAAATCGGCTGGAAGATCTCATGCATGATGCCCGGACCGTAGAAATCCGGATACCGCGGGAGGACAAGCCGCACCCGCCCGTCGCGATGGGCTTGGAGGAACATCTGCTCAACGCGCAACCGCAACCTTCCCTTCTGCGTGTTCGGCTCCTGCGGGTGGTCTTCCAGCACGGGCCGCGATCGCGGGTGGCCGTACACGTACACGTTGCCCGGGAACGCCAAGATGGCGCCTGCGGCCTCCGCCGCCGCGAGTGCATTCTCCGCAAGCGCCGGCACGAGTCGGGGCCACTCGGGGTACGGAACATTCGCGGCGTGCACGACCACGTCGGCACCGCGGGCCGCCTCGACCACCGCCTCCCGCGATACTAGATCCGCATGGAGGATCTCCGTACCGGCGGGGAATCGATCCGTTCCGGCCGACGGCCGGACGACGGCTCGGACCCGATGCCCCGAGAAGCGGGCCCGCCGAGCGACCGCCCCGCCAATCGATCCTTTCGCGCCGAGGATGACGATCAGCACGTCTCGCCGACAGCTCCTTCCGCCGATAAGCCTGACGCGACGTCGATCGGATTCTCGACCTACGTGCACGATGCATGCACTCGCCCGCCTTATGGCCGCGTTGCGACGGTGAGTGGCTCGACCCGCCTCGGTGAGGCGGGTGAGGTGCGAACGATGGGCAACGGAATCAAACTGGGGCCGCGCGCGACGATCCTCGTGGTCGTCCTGCTTGCGGCCAGCGCGGTGGGCATCCTGACGCCCACCCTGAGCAACACGGTGTCGAAAGACGTGCAGGTGACGGGCTTCGCGGTCACGCTGACCGTCGACGGCATCCCGGAAACCGTCGCGCCGGGCGACATCTTCCGCGTGACGGCGATCCTGGCGAACAACGCGAACCGGCCGGTCCCCGCGGTCCTGCGGATGGAGGTCCGGAACCCGAACAACACGGTCCCCAACGAGCTGACCGTCTACGCGGGCTGCGGCGCCGAGGAAGTCGTCTCCGGGACACGGCTGATCTACTACATCGGCTGGCACGGCCCGCTCCTCGCGCCGAAGGGCACGAGCTTCGCGGCGGGAACGAACCTGGCCACCTTGGACGCGGCGATCGGATCGGCGGAGTACTGGCCCGCGGTCCTCCACGAGATTCAGGAGCGAGACCCCGCGGGATACGCGTCCCTCGTGGTGCCCGGCCTGAACGCGTCGGCGGGCGTGCGTGCCTCCGGATCGGCGCTTCTGAAAGCCCTGAACTACTATGCGATGGCGGCCTCGGCGAACGCCGACAGTCCGAACCTCGGGGACTGGACCCTGAGCTCGGTCTTCTCCGAACGGTTCGTCGCGTTCGGCGGCGGGGCCCAGGACGGCTTCTTGGTGGAGGTCCACCCGCAATCCCGCGGGAGCTTCATCTTCAAGCTCTGGGCCGAGCGACC
>VBLZ01000231.1 GCA_005878515.1 Methanobacteriota archaeon
CCGTCTCCGTGCAATCCTATGCGCGCCATCGCGAGCGGCGCTTCCTCCTCTTGACGGCGGCGTTCGCCTTCTTCCTGATCCAAGGTCTCTGGTTGCTCGTCGAGATGGCGACGACGGCCGTGTCGTCCATCGGCTCGGAGTGGCTCGCCCTGAACCTCGGGGTCCTCGTCTCGCTCTACCTCGCATTGCTGCGGTGATCGGATGTCGGAAGGCCTTGAACTGGAGAGCCGTCGCAGGATCTACGACTTCCTGGTCGCGAACCCGGGCGTGCACCTGCGCCGGATCGGCCATGCGCTCGGGATGTCGACGGGCATGCTGTCGTACCACCTGGGGTACCTCGAGCGCAACGGCGTGCTGAAGGCGGAAGAGGACGGCCACCGGAAGCGGTACTTCATCGCGCGCGCGTTCGTCGAGGCGCAGCGTCGGATCCTCGCCGTGCTCCGGCAGGATGTCCCGCGGAAGATCCTCGTCGAGCTCCTGACGTACGAGGGGCGGACCTTCGCGGAGCTCCAGGCATCCGTCGGCGTGTCGAAGTCGACGTTGTCGTATCACCTTCAGAAGCTGATGCACCGGGACCTGCTCGTGCGGACGAAGCGGGAACGGGAGAGCGTCTTCACGATCAAAGACCTCGAAGAGGTCCGGAAGCTCCTCCTCGCGAACCAATCGAGCTTCCATGACGACGCGGTCGACCGGTTCGCGGACCTCTGGACGAAGCTCCGGTCCTGAAGGGCCGCGATCATTCGGTTTTCGTGAACTCTCGGACGAGGCACGTCGCGTAACTTCCTCGCGTCGAAGCGAACGACAGGTTCAACGAGTTGTCGGCCAGGGTCACGGCAAAATCATGGAGGGGCGCGATGATCTCCCGCCGGGAGCCTTTCGAGGAAATCCGCGGGATCTCGGGGATGATGAAGTCCTCGGCCCGGAGGCCTTCCTTCGCAACAATCCCTTTCTCAATCTGGCCCACTTCTCCGCCGGCGAACTCCGATTCCGACCCGAAGAGAACCGCGCTGACCCAAGCCTTTCCTTCGCGGCAGCGATCCGTCACCCGCTCGACATTGTCGCAGGTCACGTCGATCGTCCGATCCCGGTCGGGCAGGCCCCGCCTGTCTGCGGGGAGGACGAGGTCCCCGGCCACCGGCTCGTGGATCGGGATTCCGCGGCGCATCCGCTCGCTCAGGATCTGGTTGAACAGGTACGACTGGTACCCGTGGACGAACATGAGCAGGAGATTGAACGGAAGTTGCTGCAGGGCGCCGACGTAATCCCCGGGATTCACAGCAAGATGGTTGAGGATTGCCTTCTCGAAGCCGTACGATTTCGGATACGACCGGAGGGCGGCGTGGACATCGCCCGTGTCGCGCAACGCGGCGCGGACCTCATACGATTCGGTACCCTCGCCCTCGATCGGATTCGCGACGTACGTATCGACCGCCTCCTGGAACTCCCCGCGCACGATATGCCGGCCGACGACGTGGGTGATGGGCCGCACGGAACCGAAACGCTGCAGGCCGAAGAAATTCGGGAAGCCGCCGAACGAACGGATCTGCCGGGCGGCCTCCTCGGCGATCGGAATCGCCCGATCCTCCGTGACCGCGAGATCCCGGACGACAATTTGGAAGCGGTTGCCGGCGAGGTCTCCGATCTCGAGAGGACGCTCTGAGCGAGACAGGTCGAGGACCTCGACGTCCTTCATCCGCAAAGCCTTGATCGCCTCGGGCGGGACGTTCTCGAAGGAGAACAGCTGGGTCGTGAGGGCCCGTTTGTCCTTCGTTCCGGCGAATCCGATGCGCCGGCGGCTGATGTGCAGGCCTCGGGCGAGTTCCCGCACCAGGCGGTTCGTCTCCCAGTTGCGGACGCGAAGCGCGGTGATTGTGTACGAGCCATCGACGGCAGGCGGGGGCGGGGAGGAGATCTCTTCGACCACAAAGTCTTCCGCGGTGGCCTTCAGCGTGCCGCCGAGGCCCGGGGTCGACGTCAGGTAGCCTTCAATCCCGACGTCTCGTTCCATGGGCCTACGCGAGCTCCTTCTCCAGGACGCCCTTCGCGCCGCCGAAGTCGGCCGCGAGACCTTCCGCGACCCGCTTGAGGGCGGCCTGCGGGCTGCCCTTCTTCACCTTGATCGTGAGGACGGGCTTGTCGAGCTGCGGGTGGCCCGTGTAGTACAACGCATCCTCCACATCCGGGTCCTTCAACAAGGCCGTGATGAGCGGATAGATGACCGTGTCGTCGGCGTTTACGATCTCCAGACGAACGGAATCCTTCTGTTTTTCGAGCAGGCGAATCTGCATCGGAAGTCGCGAGTGGGTCCCGCCACTTAAGTCTTTGCGGTCTGTGGGTGCGTCACGGCCGGAGTCGAATCGAAATGTCGACGAAACACCGGGCGGGTTTGCCCCAGACGTACACGGCCTGCGCGCGATGAGCCGACGTTTGCGCAATCAA
>VBLZ01000235.1 GCA_005878515.1 Methanobacteriota archaeon
CCCTTGGCGGGTGATCTCCTTCGCGCCGAACGCTTTCTTGTAGAACTCGATCGCCTTCGCGGCTCCGTTGACTACAAGGTACGGCGTGACGGTTCGCATCCCCGGTGGGATCGGGGCGACCCGTGCCGGGGTCGTTCGCTTTCTCGCGGATGCCTTCTTGCTCTTTCGTGCTTTCGTTGCTTTGCGCGCCATGGGGACTCCCCCGCCGCGCTATCGCCCGCGGTCGGATAAGGCTGATGCCTCGACCTCGGTGGACTCCTAGTCCTGGAGCCACAGACCCATGAGGATCTCGTCCTCGTACGCGCCGCGAATGAGGAGATGGCGGCGGCTGATGCCTTCGCTCTCGAAGCCGAGGGACTCGTACAAGCGGCGCGCCCTCCCGTTCGAGCCGAAGACCGAGAGCTCGGCCTTCCTGAAACCGCGAACGCGCATCCACTCGAGGGTCCGCCCCATCAGAATGCGCCCGAGGCCGACCTCCCGCCACCCATCGCGGATCGCGATCCCGATGGCTCCGACGTGACGGGTCTTCGCGAACCGCCCGCCATGACAGTCTGTCGAGCCGATCGACTCTCCGTCCGCGTCGGCGACGAAGAGCACCGATCGCACGCCGTCGAAGGTTCCGAGCCATTGCCGCTCCTCGTCGAGGTCCGGACCGACCTCATCGATGAGGATGAAGACCCCTTCGCGCCCGATGAGATTCACGTTCCGGAGAAGCGACTCCGCGTCGCTCAGGCGGGCCGGCCGGACGACGACCTTCCGACCGTCCTTGAGGGTGACGACTTCGGCCCGCATCGGATCGGCCATGGCCTCACAGCGGGAACTTGTCGAGCATCTCCGGCCGGCGGCGCTCGCCGCTCGCGAGGAACGCTTCCATCTGCTCCTTCAGCTGGGGCGTGAGCTCCGCGTAGACGTCGGTGAAGAGGGTCTCGATCGGGGGCGGCGGACTTCGCTCGACCTCCTTGATTGTCGTCTGGAGGAGGTCTTCGAGCTCGACCCGGAGCTTGTCTTCGGAATCCTTCGACCACAGTCCCTTCAGCTCGAGGTACTTCCGCATCCGTTCGATCGGATCGCGCTTCGCCCAGGTATCGACCTCGTCCTTCGACCGATAGCGCGTCGGGTCGTCGCTCGATGAGTGCGGCCCCATGCGGTACGTGACCGCCTCGATCATCGTGGGGCCGCCGCCGCTCCGGGCTTTGTCTGCGGCGGCCTTCGTGACCGCATAGACCGCGAGCAGATCGTTCCCGTCGACGCGGACGCCGTCGAAGCCGTACGCTAGGGCCTTCTGGGCAAGGGTCTTCGAGGCCGTTTGCTTGGAGACCGGGACGGAGATGGCCCACTGGTTGTTCTTGCAGAAGAAGATCGTCGGGGTCTTGAAGACGCCCGCGAAGTTCATCCCGGCGTGGAAGTCGCCCTCGCTCGTCGCGCCGTCGCCGAAGTACGTGAGCGTGACGATGTCCTCCTTCCGGATCTTCGCGGCCCACGCCACGCCGACCGCCTGCGGGATCTGCGTGCCGACCGGGCTGGAGACCGGCACGTAGTTGATGTCCCGCGCTCCGTAGTGATTCGGCATCTGCCGGCCCTGTTGTGGATCCTTCGCGTTGCCGTACGCCTGGGCGATCAGCGTCGCGACGGAGAAGCCGCGCCAGAGGGCGGCCCCCGGCTCTCGATACGCCGGGAACACCCAGTCCCGCTTCTCGAGGGCCATCGCGCTGCCCACCTGGGCCGCTTCCTCTCCGGTGCTTGGAACGTAGAATCCGATCCGCCCTTGCCGCTGGAGGGAGAGCATCCGGTTGTCGAGCGTGCGAACGAGGACGATGTGGCGGTACGCGCGCTTCAGGAGGTCCGGGGCGACCCGCGGCTCGAGCTTCGAATCGTACGTGCCATCGGCGTCGATGATCCGGAGAAGTCCCTCTTCCGCCGTGCCCTCACCCCGCCGGAACTCGCTTCCGCTCCCGAAGGACCTTCTCCAAGAAGAATTCACCGGCGCGATACGACGACCGAACGAGCGGCCCCGCGGCGACGTAGGCGAAGCCAATCGATTCGCCGGCCAGGCGGAGCTCCTCGAACACCTCCGGGGGCACGTATTTCTGGACGGCGAGGTGCCAGTTGCTCGGGCGAAGGTACTGGCCCACGGTCACGATATCCACCCTGTTCGCGCGGAGGTCTTGCATTGCCGCAATCACTTCCGACCGCGTCTCGCCGAGGCCGAGCATGATCGAGGACTTCGTGAACAGATCGGGTCGGACCTCTTTCGCGCCTCGGAGGACCTTCAGGCTCTGCGCGTAGCCGGCGCGTCGGTCCCGGACCGTGCCTTGCAACCGCTCGACCGTCTCGATGTTGTGATCGAGGACATCGACGCCAGAATCGACGACCATTCGGACCGCGTCGAGGTCGCCCTGAAAGTCGGGGATAAGGGCCTCGACGAGCATGTCCGGACGTCGGGCCTTGATCTCGCGGAC
>VBLZ01000236.1 GCA_005878515.1 Methanobacteriota archaeon
AGCCACGTCCGCGACTTGTTGAGCGCATAGTTCCTCAGTTCGTTTGATCCGGCGACGTATCCACCGACGACGCCGAGGGCCTTCGAGAACGTGCCGAGTTCGATCTGGATTTTCTCCTCGACGTGGAAGTGGGACGCGACGCCGCGACCACCGTCGCCGAGGACGCCCTCGCCGTGGGCGTCGTCGACATAGATCATCGCGCCAAATTCCTCGCCGACCCGGGCGATGTCGCCCACGGGCGCGATGTCGCCGTCCATCGAGAACACCCCGTCCGTGATGACGAGGATTTTTTTCGCCCAGCCATCGACCTCTTTGAGCGCCCGTTCGAGATCCGCGACGTCGCAGTGTCGGTAGATGACCCGCTGGGCCTTCGTTAGTCGGACCCCGTCGATGATGCTCCCGTGGTTCAGTTCGTCGGTGAGGATCGCGTCGCCTTCTCCCGCCAGCTGGGGGATGAGTCCCGCGTTCCCCGCGAATCCGCTCATGAAGAACAGGGCCGCGTCGCGTCGCTTGAACCGCGCGATGCGCCGCTCGAGTTCCTCGTGCAGGTCCATGTTGCCCGCGATCGGCCGCACGCTGCCGCTCCCCGCGCCGTGGGTCTTGATCGCCTCGCGGGCGGCCCGCTTCACCTTCGGATGGTTCGAGAGATTGAGGTAGTTGTTCGAACAGAGCATGATGACGTTCTTGCCGTCGACGACGCTTCGCGGCGAGGACGGTCCCTGCAGAACGCGGAGCTTCCAGTCCAGGCTCTGCGCCACGAGGGCCTCGTACTCCGCGCGCATCCATGAGGTCGGGTCTCGCTTCGACATCGTCACACCGCCATCGGGAAGGCGACCTTTCCGCAGTTCCCGCTCCGCATCACGCCCATCGCCTCGTTGTAGTCGTCCAGTGGGAATTTGTGGGTCAGGATCGGCTTCAGGTTCACGTTGCCGCTCTTCAGGAGCCCGCCCATCTGCATCCACGTCTTGTACATCAGGCGTCCGTGGATGCCGTACATCGAGAGTCCTTTCGTGACGAAGTCGGAGATGTCGAGGCTGAGTGGTTTCGGGAACAGCCCGAGCAGGTGGATCCCGCCCGCGGGCCGGACCACTTTGATGGCCTGCTGCACGGCGCCCTCGCTCCCGGAGAACTCGAGCACCTCGTCCACCCCTTCGCCCGCGGTCGCGTCCATCACCTGGTCGACGAGGGATTCGCCGGACCGGAGGACGACGCTCGCTCCCACCTTCTTCGCGAGGTCCATCCGGTATTGGTTCTTGTGGCCGATCGCGATTACGCTCCGCGCCGCCATGCCGCGGCAGAGCGCGACCGCCATCAGGCCGATCGGACCGAGGCCGAAGATCGCGATTGTCTTCCCGGGGACGTTCGCGTTCGTGACCGTGTACACCGCGTTTCCGAGCGGATCTTGCATCGTGGCGAGGTCGAGGGGCAGGTCGTCGTCGTTCACGATCACATTCGACGCGGGGACCGTCATGTACTCCTCGAACGAGCCGTCCCGGTCGATCCCGAGGATGGAGACGTTCTTGCAGACGTGGGCGTTCCCGGTCCGGCACTGGTAACAGCGGCCGCAGGCAATGTGGCCCTCCGCGCTCACGTAATCTCCCTTCCGGAGGCCCGTGACCCCGGAGCCCAGTTTCTCGATGTGTCCGGCGAACTCATGCCCCTGGACGAGCGGCACCTTGATTCGCGCGGCCGCCCACGCGTCCCAATCGTAGATGTGCACATCGGTGCCGCAAATCGACG
>VBLZ01000233.1 GCA_005878515.1 Methanobacteriota archaeon
CACGCGGTGAATATGCCCCTGCTCCTTGCACACACCGCCCGTCAAGCCACCCGAGTTGAGCCTGGGTGATGGTGCCGTTCTTGCGGCGCTAGAACCTAGGTTCAGCAAGGAGGGCTAAGTCGTAAACTGTGTTGCGACTCCGGATCCGCAAGGAACCGGAACAAACCTGGCTATATGCGGGGAACTCCGAGTATCCTCGAGTACCGCGAAACGCGGTCACAATCTCGAGGTGCGGACAATCCGCAGGGAAGGCCGATCGACATGATCGGAACCCTCAGAGACTGCACGCCGGGCTCCGGCGCAAGGCGCGCCGGATGATGATACAGTCCACGCCCCATGGCGACATGGAGATCACGTGAACAAGGTATCTGTAGGGGAACCTGCAGATGGATCACCTCCTAAAGAGCCATCGAATCAAGGAGGCCTTGGCAAGGTAGAAAGGGCCTCTGCTACCCGATCGCGAGCGTCTAATCCACTCATTTTTTGTTGGGTGAGACGACTGTCTCGACCTCGATTCTGCGGTCAAGCCTCGACCGGATCGGACGATGTTTTCGATATCGTTTCGATTTCCGAGGCATCGGGGTGGGCTTTGTTGGACCAGGGCGCGCGGACTTGGCCCATCAGCTCTCGCCACTCTGCGGGCATCGGTCGGCCCTCCTCATCGCGGCGGAACCAGTCCACAACGGCCTCCACCTCCGTGCCATTGCCCTGAAACGTCACGAGGATCGCGTTGCGCACGTTCGCCGCGGCTTCGGCCGCGATGCGGTTCTCAAACACCGCCGCGTACGGATTCTTCGCCATCCACCAGATGACGAGGAACATCGTCTTGCCGGGAGAATGAGGCTCGCCTTTCCGCGTCATCGCGGTCCGAATCCTGCGTCCGCTCAAACGGGTGGGCGCACGTTGACGAGGTGGCAGGCCGGGGAAAAGGCCGTTGTCAACACGTCAGGCTCGGATTGACAAACGCGTCACGGGCTCTTGCCTCCGCCACCCACGATGGGCACAAAGGCTACACGATCTCCGTCTTTCAACGGGAGTGTCGGGGTGACTCCTTGTTGAACGACATCGTTCACCACGACGCGGACCGCGGGTTCGATTTTCCCAGCCACAGGTTGCAACTTCTTTCCCGCTTCCGGGAACCGCGCGGCGACCTAGAGAGGACCCTCGACATCGAACGCGGACATACGAAGGCAAAGGACACGCTTCCGCGGCGGCTCATCGAAGGCGAGGTCGACGTCAACGGAAAGCGGGTGAAGTTAGGCGAAGAAACGTGGGATCGGCTCCGCGATGAATATTATCGCTACCGTGGGTGGTCGCCCGAGGGTGTACCGACTTGATTGCCAAGCAATAACTGCACGCCTTCACACGTCTCATCGCGACGAAGTGTTCCAAAAATCCCTTATCGCCTTATCCTCATGGCATACCGATGAAAGCCGAGGGGGGTGGCAAGCGGTTCGCGGTTCGCATCCTCGTGGCGATTGTCGTTCTGCTCGTCCTCCTTGTGGTCGTCCTTGGCCTTGCTCTGGAGACGGCTTCGGCAGACCCGTATGGAATGGCGACCGCTCGACCTCTCACAGTTTCCGACGTCTCGAAGATTGAACCGTTATATGGCGACGTCTGGACCCCCAACGCGGCCGTCTCGTGGTCACCGGACGGCCGATTCGTCGCCGTCGGCGGAGGCTTCACCGCCGGTGTCGCGATTCTCGACGCATTCTCGGGGCGGATCGTTCGGACTTGGTCGGTTCCCGGCGACATCTACGTCCTTCGCTGGTCGCCTGACGGCCGTCGACTTGCTGTCGGGAACGAGCTCGGATTCGTTCAGAGCCCCGGATGGGTGTACATCTACACGCCCGACGGTTTCCTACAGGATTCTTGGCAAGCTCACAGTTGGTTCGTCGGGGGACTCGCGTGGTCCCCGAACGGGACGGAGATTGTTACGACCTCGAACGTCCGGTATGCAATCTGGGACGTCGCCACCCATAGCCGCCTTTGGTTGGACACGAATGCGTCCACATGGGGCGATAGCGTGGACTGGTCCCCGGACGGTCACCTTCTCGCATTTGGTTCGAACGCGGGTCCATCGATCTACGACGCAGCCAGCCATGAACGGTTGTACCAACCTCCCAGTGTGGAATTTGACGAGCGAGGCGTCGCATGGTCTCACTCCGGAGACCGAATCGCGGCTGCGAACTTGGATGGCTGCGCGACCGTTCTTTCGCGCTCCGGGCAGACCTTGTGGAGCCACAACGACACGGCCGGGGCGTACGGGTGCAGCCAATTCGCGGGCTATCCCGCGTGGGATCCGACCGATCAGATGCTCGCGGTGCCAACTCCCGCTGGGATTCGAATCTTCGATGCGGGCGACGGTGTGCTTCTGCGGACCCTCGCGTTTCCGGTCGATCGGTACGCGCCTTCGACAATCACCGGGAATTATGGCGAAGGCAACTCGCGGGACCTAGCCTCCGCATGGTCGCCCGCGGGGGAGGCGATTGCA
>VBLZ01000107.1 GCA_005878515.1 Methanobacteriota archaeon
TGCTTCTTCCTCGCCGTGACGGCCTCGAGCACGGACTGGCAGACCCCCGGCGTGATCTCGAACTTCATCACGATGCCCCTCATGTTCGCGAGTGGCGCGCTCCTTCCTCTGGCGAACTTCCCGTCGTGGATGCAGGCGATCGCGAGCGTCAATCCGGTGTCGTTCTCCGCCTTGCTGGGGCGAGGGATCGTGGTCTTCAACACGGCGGACTGGTCGTACCTCGGATACCTGGCGATCTTCGCGACCGGGATGCTCGTCGCGGGGACAGCGGTCGCGAGCCGCTACCTGAAGGCCGAGTGAGCCACGGGTTCTGCGCGCCTCGGGTTCGCCGACCTCGGCTAGGCCGGCGAGATGTTCTGGTTGTGCCGGAACACGTTCTCCGAATCGTATTTCGCTTTGACGTCGCACAGCCGGTCATAGTTCACCCCGAAGTTCGCTCGAACGCGGTTCATGTCGTCCCCCGCGGCGAAGTTGATGTATCCACCCTCCTCGGCGTGGGGCGCGAGGCCTTTGTAGTAGTTCTTTACCCATTGGGTGCTGGCCTCGTTCTGCGCCGGATCGGGCCACATACCGGCGATGACCATCGCGTACTTGGCTTCCCGGTGGCCGAACGCCGTGGCATCGGAGGCGACATCGTGGACCGCGCCGTTGATCGGGTAAATGTGCATCGTCGAATTGACGACGGGGACTTTGGGCCCGTTCGCGAGGTGCGCCTCAATGGCGCCGTCCGAGAGGTCCTTCGCGAAGACGGCTTTCCAGTAGTGTTGCAGCCCGGGGGGAACGAGTCCGTCGAACGCACTGTTCAGCGCCGGGTACGGCATCGGCCCGACGTGCGCGGCGACCACGTCCGCCGCTCCTCGGAGGGGGGCCAGGGCTTCCTCGGCCTCGGACGGTGGGCCGGTCCAGCATGCGACCAAGACGCACAAGGTATCTCCGTGTCGATCTTCCGGGATGAACGGAAGAGGCGGCGCGATCTGCCACGCAAAGAACGCTCCGAGTTCCCGTGGCGCGCGGGAGATGTACTCGTCGAAGGTGCGCATCACCTTCTCCGCATCTTCTTTCTCGAAGAACATCGGTCCGCCAGTGATGTTCCTCACCGGCTGAAGCTTGTACTGGAAGCTCGTCACCACGCCGAAGTTGCCGCCCCCGCCGCGCAGCGCCCAGAAGAGATCCTGGTTCTCCTTGGCGTTGGCCGTGACGAACGAGCCGTCCGCCGTGACGACGTCGGCGGAAATGAGGTTGTCCAGCGACAGGCCCGCCCCGCGGGTGAGGTACCCGATGCCGCCGCCCAAGGTCAGTCCGGCGATGCCCGTGGTCGAGATGATGCCGCCTGTCGTGGCCAACCCGAACGCGTGAGTCGCATGATTGAAGTCGCCCCATGTCGCGCCTCCTTCGGCGCGGGCCGTCTTTGTCGCGGGGTCCACGCGGATCCCCCGCATGCGGCCGAGGTCGACCACGAGCGCGTCGTCCGCGGTGCCGAAACCGGGCACGCTGTGGCCACCCCCGCGGATGGCGACGGCCAAGCCTGCCGCGCGAGCCGCCTTGACGGCGGCGATGACGTCGGCGACCCCGGTGCAACGGACGACCACCGCAGGCCGCTTGTCGATCATCGCGTTGTACACCTTGCGCGCCTCGTCATACCGGCCGTCGTCCGGCAGGATGACGTCTCCGCGCACTGACCCCTTTAGCTCCGTCGCCACCTTCTCATTCATCATAAGAACCCTCCCCTTCGTCGGGACGGCCCGGTATCGCCGCGACTTCTTTAACGCTTTCCCAGTCGACGCCGCCAACCTAAGCGTTATCCGCCCCGGAGACCTCTCACCGCGCGAACCATGACTTCCGACTCCTTCGACGCGTTCAAGGCGACCCAACGACAAGTCTGGAAGTCGTTCGCGCCGCTCGCTCAGGCGACGACTCCGAGCGCGGCTCGGCTCGTGCACTTCGCGGGCGTGCGTCCGGGGCAGAAGGTCTTGGACGTCGGGTGCGGCACCGGCGTCGTGGCCATCACCGCGCGACGGGCGGGCGCCGTGGTCACCGGCGTCGACCTGACGCCGGCGCTGCTCGCGGTCGCGAAGGAAAACGCCACGATCGCGGGATTGGACGACGTCGTGTGGAAGGAAGGCGATGTGGAGAGCCTTCCGTTCGCAGACGGCGAGTTCGACATGGTGCTCAGCCAATTCGCGCACATCTTCGCGCCGCGCCCCGAGGTCGCCGTCAAAGAAATGCTTCGCGTCCTGAAACGGGGTGGGGTCCTCGCCTTCCACACGTGGCCGCCGGAGTTGCTTTTCGGCCGGGTCTTTGCCCTCATCTCCCGATACATGCCACCGGCCCCCGACCCGAAGCCCGCGCCACCTGGCCAGTGGGGCGACCCGACGATCGTGTTGCAGCGGCTTGGCACCGCGGTGCGCGACGTGACGTTCGACCGAGGTTCCCAACTCACGCCCGCGCTGAGCCCCCAACATTACCGTCATCAGCTGGAACAGAGCGGCGGGCCCATGGTCCGCTTGCTACAGACGCTGAAAGACGACCCGGCACGCTTGGCGCAGTTCCGCCACGAATACGACGGAATCGTCTCGGAGTATTTCGATCGCAATCTCGTGCGTCAGGATTTCTTGGAGACGCGGGCGATCAAGGTGTAGGGTCCGCGGCAGGCCGAGGGCTACGAGGCTAACCTCCCCAAATCGAAAGCCGCGCCTAACGCCTGCCCAAATCCTCGGGAGGACGTATCGCCCTTCATGAGCTTACTCAACGCAGAACCATCGGATCCACAGAAATCGAACCGGAACATTGCCGTGATCGGCTCGACGGGCCGCACGGGCCGACTCGTCCTCGACGAGGGCATCCGCCGCGGGCACTCGATGACCGCGTTCACAAGGCGTCCCGATGCCCTGTTGGGCCTCCGCGGACTCAGGTCGGTGATTACTGGAGACGGACGGAGCCTCGAGGACATGCGACGCGCCGTGCGTGGGCAAGATGCCATCATCTCGACTGTCGTCTCCGAAGGCCGCGGTCCGACGACGGTCATGAGCGACGTCACGCGCGCCGAACTCGACGCGATGCGCGAGGCCGGAGTCCGGCGCCTTGTGACCGTGAGCGTCTCCGCGATCGAAGGTCGACGGCCCTGGATCCTAATCAATCTCGTCCGCTGGATTTTGCGGAGGCCCTACGCAGACTTCGCCCGGATGGAGCGGCTCATTACCTCGAGTCCGGTCGATTGGACCATTGTCCGACCTCCGTATCTCTCGAACGGGTCCAAGACGGGCCGGGTTCGAACTCAAGTCGGAGGGAAAGATCTCCGCCACGGTCCGTACCACATCTCGCGTGCCGATCTCGCGGCGACTCTCGTCGACCTTGCGGAGGACTCGCAGCACGTCGGGGAGGTGCTCTTAGTGAGCGAGGCGAAATCACGTGGGCCGACGAGCGAGCGCGACGAGCGTCCCTGAAGGAAACCTGAATATACTTCGCTCCTGATGTCGACCGGATCCCGGGTACGAACACGCCGGCTCTTTTCCCGACGCGACGGGATCAGCGGAGGGGAGGAATTCCGAGTCATGCCTCGCGCCGAAGGGGGCGCGTTAGAAGTTCCCGAAGCCTGCATCGCGCGGGAGGAGGTGACATCATGACGAAGCAGAAGACGCTGGAAGACATCAAGGGGACCTTCGGATTTGTTCCGGGCTTCTTCGACGACTTCAAGTGGGACGAGCTCGCCCTGAGCGGAGGCTGGGAGCTGTTCAAGAAGTTCGAGCTCAGTGAGACGAACATCCCGCTGAAGTGGAAGCACCTGATCGCGTTGGCCGCGGCCGGGGCGGTCAAGTGCCCGTACTGCACGAACTTCCACACGGCAGCGGCACAGCTGTTCGGCGCCACCGAGACGGAACTCCAGGAGACGGCCTACACGACCTCGCTCGTGGGATACTTCAGCAACTACCTCCACGGTCGGCGGTATCCGCTCGAGAAGTTCGACGAGGAACTGAACCATATCGTCAAGAACTTTCAGGCAGCGGCAGCGGCCGGAAAACCGTGAGCCCCAAGAGCAATTCGTCTCCAGGTCGTCCTGGAGATCAGTTCGCGACTGAAGGCAGTCCCAGGGAAATCCATCGATTCCGACAGGTGCAAGAGCGAGCGCCGGAGGCGCTGACGTCGCGCGCGCGACAGCACGATTTCTGGAGACCTCTCTCAATGCCGACTCGGTCCGGGTCTCCGTCGTGATGTGGATCGCATCTCGTCAGCGAGACCGAGGGCTGCGTCGCCAACGTTGTCGGTCGCTCCCGCGCCGGGACTCTTGGGGGTGACGCCCGCTGGGACGTCCGGGGACTTTCGGAGGCGGTGGCGCGCGGTAATCGAAGTCCGGAAGAGTCACACGGGGAATCGGTTTGCCTAACGCGCGTTCGATTGCCCGGAGGTCTCCCTCGTCTTCGGGCGTTACGAACGTGATGGCCTCCCCGGCCGCCTCCATGCGCGCAGTCCTTCCTACGCGGTGCACGTAGTCGGTCGGGACGGTCGGCACGTCGTAGTTGATCACATGGGAGATGCCTTCCACGTCGATCCCGCGGGCCGCGACGTCGGTCGCGACGAGGACCTGGTGCCGTCCACTTCGGAATCCTGCGAGAGCCGTCTCTCGCTGACTCTGACTGCGGTCCCCGTGGATTCGCGCGACGTCGAAGCCCGCTTGGCCGACCTGCCGGGCCACGCGGTCCGCGCGCCGCTTCGTGCGGACGAAGACCAGGACGGACAGCATGTCCTCTCTCCCGAGGAGACGGACGAGCAGGGAGGTCTTGAGGTGCTGCGGGACAGGATAGACCTCGTGGCGGATCGTCGACGGGGGTCGGTGGGGCGGCGAGACCGAAATGCGGACCGGATTGCGCATGATTGTCCGCGAGAGGGTCTCGATCTCCGGCGCCATCGTCGCGGAGAAGAGGAGGGTCTGCCGTTCCCGCGGGAGGGCGTCGACGATCCTGCGGACGTCTGGTAGGAAGCCCATGTCGAGCATCCGATCCGCCTCGTCGAGCACGAGGACCTGGAGGCCGCGGAAGTCGACGTTGCGGCGGGACATGTGGTCCAGGAGCCGGCCCGGCGTCGCGACGACGACATCGACGCCCGCGCGGAGGGCATGCTCCTGAGGCGACATGCCGACGCCCCCGTAGACGGCGTGGCCGTGGATCCGCGTGCCTTTCGCGAGCCCGCGGAGGGCGACCTCGATCTGGGCCGCGAGCTCGCGCGTCGGCGAGAGGACGAGGGCCCGCGTCCGGCCCGGGGATTGTTTCATGAGTCGCTGCAGGATCGGTAGAAGAAACGCCGCGGTCTTACCGGATCCGGTCTGCGCGGTGCCGATCACGTCGCGCCCCGACAGAATGGCGGGGATCGCCTCCTTCTGGATCGGCGTGGGAGCCTCGTAGCCGAGGCCGTAGACGGCTCGAAGAAGGACCGGGTCGAGGCCGAGGAAGTCGAAGGGGTTCTTCGTGTGCGTCGTTTGCATCGCGGGTCCTACGGGTTCATCGGCTTAAGGATTCCCACGGTCGACGAGGGCGCGGCAAGTCTTATCTCGCGTCACGACCGTCCCCGAGTCATCGGCTCAGCCGAGGCATCGATACCATGAAAGGAGAGAGTTCCCGTCGGGGTCGCACGAGTCCCGAATATCGCATCCGCGTTTCGTTTGGGGTCCCGCTCGACTTTGCGTTCGCCTGGTGCACGGACTACACGCCTGAGGATCCAGACCTCGAGGGGGAGTCATACCAGCGGAAGATCATCGAACGCACCCCGCATCGGGTTATTTTCGAAGACTTGGAGGAGAACGAGGACGGATGGGATTGGGGCCGGGATGTCGTCACGTTGTTACCCCCGAACCGGTGGCACATGGATGGCGTCGGGAATCGCCGCGACGTAACCGCCGACTACGTGCTGTCGCCTCTCCCGGACGGTCGGACCGGGTTTGACCTCCGATGGAGGAGACGCCCGAAGGTCCCGGAGACGAAGAAGCTCACGAAGGCGGAACGGGAGGCCTCGGCGATGCGCGCATGGAAGCGGTTTGCCGTCGCAATGGAACGCGACTACCGGGGCTCGCGACGACGCCCGAGGACGAAGTGATCGCGCGATTGCGAGACCACGACTCTATTTCTCCAACGTGATCCAAGTCAGGGTTGCGTACGGCTGCCCTGGATAGTAGGAGATCCGGACGAAACGTCGGCCGACGAGCGCCGCGAGCTGAACGAATCCGTCGCTGCCCGTCTCGAGCTCTCCGATCGGCTCCAGGTCCGCATCGACGATGCTCATGATCCGTTTCGTCGCACCGGCGGGGAACCATCCGGAATAGGGATCGAGATGGAGGATCTTCTTTCGGAGGTCCTCGACCCGTGGGTCCAGCGTCTTCTTCGATTTCGGCTTGCGAGCGCCTTTCCTTTTCTTGACCATCTCCCCTCCGGATGCGGTCGAAATACATATCGTTGACTGGGCGTCAAGAAGCAAGGATTTCAAAGTCAGCTAAAGGTGGACGAACCGGTTAAACCGCGGCCCGTCCGTGAGTCGTTGATTCAATACATCGAGAACGCCGGGAGCGTCTCGGTCGAGAGCACGCCGGGCATGCTCTGGACCTTCGTCACGACGGACTCGAGGAGGTTTGCACGGGGGTCCGCGCTGATGCGGGCCACGATGTCCTCATCTCCGGTCGTGCCGATGATCTCCTGGATCTCGGGGACGTTCTTCAACGCGCTCATGGTCTTCTGCGTGTCTGCGGACCGAATGAGGAGGTACGCGTTGCTGGCGTGCCCATCTTTCTTACTCGACGTCCAGTCCTGGAGTGCCGGATAGCTCCGGAGCCCTCGGACGTGGTCCCATGCTTGGACCTCGGACGCGAATGCGCGCAGCTCGTCCGTGTTACGGAAGCCGCCCGCGATGGCGATGTCGTGACGCCCAAAGACGGCCTCGGCCTTCGCCACGTTGGGCTTGGCGCGGAGGGTCGTCAACGTTCTCTCTACATATGTTGGCGCCACTTTGACAAAGATGACGCTTGTTCCAAATAGTTCGCTTGGCATTCAAAATTCCTTCGTCTCTCCTTAGAATCCCCACGCACTTAAGGATGCTTACGGTCCGCGACCCAGATAGACCACATGTGGTTGATTCGCGTCCACGAATAGACCATACATGGTTAATCACCGTGTGGACGAGTCACATGGAGAGTCTCCGAGCGAGTACGATTCCTTCATGCCCTGCCAACTCGAGGCACAAGGCCATCGCAACACGATCTATCGCAGATCGCCCACGGGCCCGTGCGACTGAAAATTGACTCGGAAGCTTTCTTTACGATGACGCTTCTCGGGGCCGGCCATGGCCGTCGACCTTCGAGACACGAACATCGACCCCTCGAAGCCCGAATACCGCAAGATGCTGGAGAACCTCCAGAGCAACATCCTGAAGCCGCACGGCCGGAAGGAGTCGGACCATCTCGTCGTTCGGTTCGCCGCGGGACCGGAGACCGTGCGGGCGTGGATCCGCGAGTTCGGCCGACGCGAGGTGACTTCCGCCCGGAAGCAGCTCGACGAGACCGGCAACTATCACGACCACGGTACGCGCGGAGGACTCGTCGCGAGTCTCGCTCTCTCCGCGAAAGGCTATAACGCATTGGGTCTCCTCGCAGAAGACTTCGATGGTTCCAGCCAGTCCTTCCGCAACGGCATGAAACTTCGAGCGTTCTCCCTCATCGCGAGGAATCGGGATCCGCCTCCGAACGAATGGGAAGCGCCGTACCAAGGAGACATTCATGCCCTCGTGAGCTTGTCCCACGATTCCGCCGAGGAACTCGCGGCGAAGACACGCGAGGTGTCCCAGGGCCTCAAGCCCATCGCGGAGATCCTTACGGTCGAGCGAGGCACCGTCCTGCGGAACGCGCGAGGCGACCCGATCGAACACTTCGGCTACGTCGACTCGCGGAGCCAACCTCTCTTCCTGCAGGCGGACCTCGATGCGGAGAAGGCGGCCGGCGTCGACGCATGGGATCCGTCCGCGCCGCTCGGCCTCGTCCTGGTCGACGATCCGTTCACGAGCGAGGAGGATTCGTTCGGGAGCTACCTGGTCTTCCGAAAACTCCAGCAGGACATCGCGAACTTCGATGCGGGCGTCAAAGACCTCGCCACACGTCTCGCGGCGGACGAGGCCGTGACCGGTGCCCTCGTCGTCGGGCGATTCAAAGACGGTACGCCGGTGACGCTCCGACCCTTCGACGGTCTCGGTCCGGTGAACAACTTCGAGTACCTCGCTCGCGACCCGGTCGGCAATCGATGTCCGTTCCACGCGCACATCCGGAAGGCGAACCAGCGCGGGGCCAACCCGTTCCTGAATCGGGAACAGGAGCGTAGCCATCGGATCGTGCGCCGCGGCGTCCCGTACGGAGTTCGGCTGGCACCTCCCGGTGAAACATCCGCAGGCGCGTCCGCGTCCGGCGAAGTCGGCCTCCTGTTCCAGGCGTTCCAGAGCGACATCGCGCGACAGTTCGAGTTCATCCAGCGCACCTGGGTCGACAATCCGAATTTTCCGGAGTTCCTCCTCTTCCCGGGCCTGAACACGGGCGACGACGCGCTGATCGGGCAACATCCTCGAGCCGCGCAGAAGTGGCCCAGGACGTGGGGCCGGTCCGGACGGTTCCTCGACCGACTGCGATTCAACTTTGGGGACTACGTCCGGCTGCGAGGCGGCGAGTACTTCTTCGCGCCCAGCCTCAGTTTCCTGAAGAACTTGTGACGGTTCGGTACGTCAACGAATCATCGGACCCAGGCGCCGGACTTCATATAGTAAGGATTCCTTACAATCGCCCGATGGCCGAAATCGTGAAGGTGACGACCAAAGGACAGCTCACGCTACCAGCCCGAATCCGGAAGGATCTGGGCATCTCGAAAGACACATACCTCCTCGCCGAAGAGGTCGGGGACTTCGTGCTGCTCCGGCGGGCGGAGACTCGATTCCTCGAGCTCTCAGAACGCTTTCAGAGAGAGGCGAAGAGGCGAGGTGTATCCAAGGAGGCGCTCTTGCGGGCCCTGAAGAGGACCCGCCAGGGGCGGCTTCGGTGAGAGTCCTTCTTGACGCGAACGTCCTCGTTTCAGGAATAGCATTCGGTGGAAACGAGCACAAACTCCTGAGGGCAACGTTCCGGAGCCCGCACACCTTTCTCGTGTCGGACGACATCACGAGTGAGACCGCCTCCGTCCTCACGAGGAAATTCCCTCGCCGCAGAGCCGCGGCGGATGAGATTCTGTCTGTGATCAGAGTCGAGGTCATCCCGCGACACGCCTACGAGAAAGAGATCCGTCGTTTTCCGACCCTCCGTGATCCAAGGGATGCCCATGTGCTCGCCGCGGCGGCCGTCAGCCGTGCTGACCTCATCGTGACCGGTGACCGTGGCCTTCTCGACTTGAGACAAGTCGGAGGATCTCGGGTAGTGAGCCCGTCTCAGGCCCTCAGGATCTTGCGGGAGTGACGATTCCTGGCATCGTCTCGAAGAAAGGATTGAGTAGCCTCTCTGCCTTATCCGATGCCGTTGACAATCGGAACGCCCGGCGATGTATCCGGGTCACCCTGGGAAAAGGATCAAGTCTCGGGCGAGAGCCTGGATTGTCGATGGAACCGGATTCTCCGAGATGAGGGGTTCATTCCGTTGGATGAACTGAACAGGCGAGTGCGGTCCCGCCGTCGAATCAAGGCGAGCACCGAGCGCAAGTGAAACGCCGCAGCCCTTATCGCCCACGGCTGACTCCCGCATCCATGCTCAAATTCGAGACGGTCGCGGTGGTCGTGCGGGATGAGAAGAAGGCGACGAAGTTCTGGATGGACAAAGTCGGCTTCCGAGTTGTGACGTCGTTTCCCCACTGGGTTACCGTCGCACCGCGCGGTTCGAACGTCCGCCTGCACCTCTGCCCGGACTCGCGGCCGGAGAAGGGGAACACGGGATTCCTCTTCTCCACGAAGGACGCGAAGGGAGAAGAGGCGAGGCTCCGCAAGAACGGCGTCAAGATTTCGCAGGCCACGAAGAAGGAGGAATGGGGCACGACGCTCCGATTCCTCGATCCCGACGGGAACGAGTTCCAGGTGATCGAGGACTAGTCATCCGATTCAGTTCGAGGAGCGCCGCGTTCGCGCGATCGGTCACGCCGCGGTAATCGTGCCGAACAGCCCGTCGGCCTCGTCGTTCGGACCTGCCGTAAAGAACAGCGTGCCGACCGGACCGTTGTTCACCGTCCCGTGGCCGAACTGCAAGGCCCAGAGCCCGTCGATGGCGAGCTTGCGTCCGTCGGCCGTCCGGAGGGCTCCGATCAGCTCGAACGTCCCGTCGGATATCTCCTGGTACGCGTTCACGTGGCCGTCCCCGAAGTTGCCAACGAGCAGGTCGCCTCCGAAACGGCCGAAGCTCGCAGGGGCGAGCGCGAGGCCCCACGGCGCGTTCAACTGCCCGTGTTGCGCCACACGCGCGACCAGATTCCCGTCCGAGTCGAAGGCGTCGACGAAGCCGAGGCCTTGGCCGTCGATCTCGTCCTTCGCTCCTAATCCCTGCTTTGCAAACGTCACGAAGATCCGCGTGCCGATCGTCTGGATCCCGAACGGCGCGTAGCCCGCGGGGATCGTCGGATCGACGAATCCGCCCGCCGTCTGCACGGCGGCCCAGGTGGCGTCGAAGACATCGACGCGAGCGTTGTGGAAGTCCGTTGCGTAAAGCTGCGGGCCTGTGGCCGTCGTCGCGATCGCGAGCCCTTTGTAGATTGCCCCGGCCCCCGACGAGTCGACCTTGACCCCCGCTGCCGTCCCCAGGGACGGGTTCCAGCCTGCGATCGTCCCGCCCTCCGTCGCGAAGATGAACAAGGCGCCCGCATTGCTGGGACCGGCGCGGAAGCTCGTCGAGTCGCCGTTGAACACGATCCCCGTCGGCGCGCCGTCCACGCTCACGTTGAGGTCTCTCTTGACGCCGGTGGCATTGTAGAGCGTCGAGAAATCCGCGCCGTTGTCGGACACCCACCATGGGGTCCCGGGGCCGGCGACGAGGCCCCACGCGTTCTGCAAGCGCGCGTCCACCGTGGTCCCTGGCACGCCGTTGTTGGAGACGAGCGCCTTCACGGTGTAGGTACCGGGAACACCGATCGAATGGCCCAGGACGCCGTGCGATCCGAAGGGGAGCATCGGCCGGTCACCATCCTTTGCTGTGTCGACTCGAGGTTGGAGCCGCGACAGTTCGTCCCGACGGGCGCCGCCCACGTCTGGTATTATCGGAACCCCGGCGGACGGGTGACCGACGACTTCGTCCGGACCTTTCTGATCACCCAATTGAACGGGTGCCGGCACGTGATGGTCGTCCACCACACCGGCTGCGGTCTCCATGCGGCGTCGAACGCGAGATTCCGCGAACGGATGCAGCCGGAACTTCATATCGACGCCGGGTCGGTCGATTTCTTACCCTGGGCGGACATCGATGAAAGCGTGCGCGAGGACGTCCGCAACCTGAAGGAATCTCCCTTCGTCACTCGAGAGGTCGCGGTCACCGGCCACGTCTACGACCTCCAAGCGCGGCGCCTGCGGGACGTCGACGTCACGTGAAGTGCGAGACACGGCCCTCTGGAACTGTTTCTCCGACGTTCGAAGTCATCCCGGCAACCAGGCCACCCGCCACACCCGCCAGAGGGCCGTCGGATCGGTGAGCGGATCGCCGTGGACGAGGAAGAAGTCGGCGGGACCACCTTCGACGATGCGTCCGGCTTCCGGTTCGTTCAGGAGATCCCCGCCGCGAACCGTCGCGGAAGCTAGCGCCTCCCAGGGTTTCAGGCCGGCCTCCACGAGGGACTCGACCTCCCAGGCGAGATGGTTCGCTCGCAGGGATCCGCCCCCGAAGTCCGTGCCGGTCGCGACCCCGACGCCCGCTCGATACGCGAGGCGGACGCTCTCGATCGCCCGCTCCCGCCGACGCGCGATCCGCTCTTTCCCCTCGTCGCTGACGAACCGGGGCAACGTGGTCGTCTGCGCGAAGGAGGCCCAGGAACGGAAGATCGCCAGGGTGCTCACGAGGAACGTCCCTTGACGGGCCATCATCGCGACCGCGTCTGAGTCGAGCTCGAATCCGTGTTCGAGGGAATCGACTCCGGCGTCGATCCCGACCCGGGCGCCGACGAGGAACCCGGAATGCGCGGTGACCTTCGCCCCGCGACCGTGCGCGAGTTCGACGACGGCCTGCACGTCTTCCGTCGACCAGGGCGCCTCTTCTTTCTTCGGCCCGTCGAGGTAGAGCTTGAGGAAGTCCGCTCCGTCGTCGAGCTGCGTCGACGCGGCCTTCAGGAGGGCGGGCCCGTCATCCGCCTCGATCAGGAGGCCACCTGTGATCACGCCGCTGTGGCTGATCCACGTTCCGGCGACCCGAATCCTCGGTCGATTCGGGTCCAATCGCCACCGTTCCCGCACGCGGAGGGCGAGGGCCCGCTTCTGTCCGTCCCGCGGATCCACGGCGAGCGGCGACCCGACGTCGCGGGCCCAGCGCACGCCGGCGCGGCCCAAGAGGTCCCCATTGTGCTCCGCGACCTCGAGCAGTTCCTCCGGAGGATCGGCACCGCGGTCGATCCAGTGCGAGCCGCCGGGAAGCGTGACGTGGCTGTGGGCATCGACCATGCCTGGAACGATCGTGGAGCCACCGGCGTCGATGACGTGGACGTCCGGTGGAAGGGCGCCCTCATCGCTACTCGAACGAATCCAGACCACGTGGCCCGCGTCGACGAGGACGCTCACCTCCTTCCGCAGAGATGGTCCGCTCGGGTCGGCAAGGGCTGCGTCCCGATACAAAGTCGGTCGAGAAACGATCATCGAAGCACCCGGTGTGTCGTCCGACTCAACTTCGACGTTCAAAGATTGTCTCGCCGAACCAGACGAGCGGCGGGTCCGGCTGGAACCGCTCCGCCTTCGCGAGGAACGCCCGGAACCGAGGGTCGCGGTCGTGCTCCTCATGGGCCTCGTGGTCCGCGGCGACGATGTGAAGGAGGTAATCCTGGATGCCTCTTCGCTGCTCGCTCCCGCCGACCGCGCGGACGAGACGCGCCTCAAGGAACCGACCCCGGCCGGTGAAGTCGTCCCAGATCGGGATCTCCTCGGCCTCGAACATCGCTTCGAAATCCGTCGCGCGGTCTGCAGCGATCCGGAGGACGATCGCCGTCGTCTCCGGCCTCTCGGCAGGTCCCGGATTCTTGATTGATTTGGCCTTGGTTTTCCCGGGCATGAGCCGACGATGCCCGTCGAGTTACTTAAGTTCGAAGAGCTGCACGCGAACGCGCCGAATCGCATCAAGGCACGATCTTGACCTGGGTGCCGAGGGCTTGCGGCGGGAAGCCGCGGTCCCACCGGACGCGGAGCGCGCCCTTCCGGCCGTGAAGGGCCACGACCCGGCCCAGGATCTGGACGCCGTCCTTTCGGGCCCACACCACCCGGGCTCCCAGGAGCTCCCCCGCATGGTCCGGTTTGGCGAGGTCCACGATCGTCTGGTAGCTGTCCTGCTTGAACTTGCTCTGGCGGAACGCAGTCACAATTCCGGACACCTCGCCCTTTGCCATACGAGGCGCCACCGCCCAATGGGCTATAAGGCCTCCGGCTGCGCTCCGACGGCGGCCCGCAGATCAGTGCAGGAGCCCGTTCGCCTTGAGCTCGGCCGTGATCTTCTCGACGGCCTTCTCGACGTCCGCGGGCTTGCGGGCCCCCGTGCAGACGACCTTGCCGCTGCCGAACATCAGGAGGACGACCTTCGGCTCGTCGATGCGATAGACGAGGCCCGGGAACTGCTCCGGCTCGTATTCGACCGCACCGGGCCCGAGGGTGATCGCGACCGCGTTGAGGTCGAGCGGGGCGCCGAGGTCCGAGGTCGCGACGATGTTCTGGACCTCGATCTCCGGGTTCTTCTTAATCGAGATGCCGGCCGCCTCGATCTGCTTCGCGACGAGGTCGATCGCGGTCTTGACGTTCTCGAGGCTCTTCGCGCCGGTGCAGACGACTTTACCGCTGCGGAACAGGAGGATCGCGGTCTTCGGCTCCTTGATGCGATAGATGAGGCCGGGGAATTGCTCCGGCTCGTACTCGGAGCCACCGAGGGCGAGGGCGATCGCCTTGAGGTCGAGCTCGCGCCCGAGGGAGGTCGACGCAACCACGTTCTCGATCCGGAAGTTGGCCATGGGGAGCCTCCGCGGCGGGCCCTGCAGGCCGTCGCGGTCTGACGGTACCGGACACAATTGGTGGCTTATATGCTTCGGTGCGACTGCAACCCTCGGCCGACCGGAACGGACCTCGGCTAGTGGGTCACGGCGGCCGTGAGCGACGACTCATGGAAAGTGATACCCCGGAGGATGCTCGAGGAAGGCGTGGAGCCTGAGGATTTCCGGAGGTCTCGCCGCGATAATTGGCTGCAGCCCATCGCGGTCAGGCCCTGAATCAAACGAGGCGTCGCCCGCCGATGCACGGCGGCGCGGTTTACGACGAGCGAGGCGAGTCGCCCGGGTCATTCTCGCAGACCTCGCTTTGATAGTCCGAGATGTCAAAGGCGACAGCAACGTCTAAGTAACCACTGGGTCCATTCGATCATAGGCTCCGAATTCGCAGGCGCTCGCGGAGTTCGACGGGGAGGGGGGAGATGCGTTTCCAGGTCTGGTATTCGAGCCCGGCGAGGTCTAGCGAGTTCTTCAAATTCAAGCTCTACGACGATGATGGCGATCTTGAAACGGTCAAGGCTGGGCTTGTTTTCACGGGCCAGCGAATAACCATCAACATGCCCACTATCGTTGCATTTCACCTGCGGCCGGTGAAAGGTGGGCTTGGGTCCAGCCAAGTTGAGGTCGAGTACAAATCGGCTCTGGGACAGCGGGAAAAGGCCAACTTCATTGGGAAAGCGGTGCTCAGGCAGGAATCAATCGCGCAGACTCGTCGAATCTTCGATTCCCTGTCAACTTGGAGTCAATCTTTGGCAGGGAGCTCGAAATGCCTCAATTGTGGGTCCCTGATCCCTCCAGGAAACGGCTACTGCGGTCGGTGTGGCACACCGCTCGGACCGAGCGACAAGGCCTGGAGGGGAACCGACCGGAGGAGGGAGACCGGATTCAGAGAACCCCCCATGGCGGATCCGTTCTTTGACGAATCTCCATCGGACGAGGAGCGGCCTTCCTTGGCGACGAACCGAGGGTCCTATCAGCCTTCACACAGTGGCCCCCCAAAGCGGGGCAAGTGGCCCCTAGTGATCGTCGTTGCGGTGATGGTTCTGGTGATTTTGGGGGTTGTCGTTGCGTTATCAATTCGATTGGGACCAGGAGGATTAGGACCAGGAGGATTTACCGGATTTCGTGTTTCCGGGTCCGGTTGTTGGTCCGGGGCCTTCGGAAACTTTGGCTCCTCATCATCGATTGATGGATGCGGCTCTCGTGAAATCCCCACACAATGCGACGGCGCGCTGAGCGGCGTCGTACAGAAAAACGATGATGGGTCATGGACGCTCACGTTGCAAGTTGTCTCAAACGGAAGAGTGCTTAAGTCTTCCACCACCAGCGCGCAATATGGACTAGCGTCCGCTGCGGACTCCTGCTAGACTAGATGTTTGGCCTGCTCGGCCTGGGGGCAGGTTCCACTTTCTCGGCGTCTTTCGTGGACTGCGCCGTGCCTTGCCTTCAGAGACCCGATACAGAAACCACAGAGCAAACTAACGGAGAACTCCGGCCGGATGTGCGTCGGTCGCGCACGGAGTCCCACCTCGAGTCACCGCCGAAAACGGCTTACCGGTTCCTCGGGATGGCCCCGCCATGGCCTCCAACCAGGCGAGGGAACGCGCGACGCACCCGAAACCCACGGTCCTGTCCGACTTCATCCTCGGGAGCCAGGACGGGATCGTCAATGTCCTCGGGATTATCCTGGGCCTGTCGGCGGCGACCCGCGACGTCCGGATCATCTTGGTCGCGACCCTCGCCGCGCTCGGGGCGGAGTCGATCGCGATGGGGGCCGTCGCCTACACCTCGACCCGGGCCCGACGGCGGCTCTACCTGAGCCAGGCCGTCCAGGAGCGGCGGGAGATGAAGGAAATCCCGCAAACGGAACGGGACGAGGTCCGCGAGATCCTCACGGGGTGGGGCTACCAGGGTGCCGATCTCGAGGAGATCGTGGAGCGAATCTGCCGCAACCCGACCGCGGAGCTCGAATTCATGATGTCCTTCGAACTCAAGCTCTCCCCCGTCGAGGCGGGTGCTCCGAGGGCAAGCGCCTTCCTCGTCGGGACCGCGACCGTCGTGGGGCATTTCATCCCCCTGAGCCCGTTCTTCTTCGTCGGGAGTGACGTGCTCCGGGGAGCGGTCCTCGCGGTCCTACTGAGTGCAGTCGCGCTCTTCGGGATCGGCTGGTACGAGGCGAAGATCACCGTCGGGTCGTGGTGGCGGGAAGGGCTCGAGATGCTCGTCATCGGACTCGGCGGCGGTGTCGCCGGGTACGTGATCGGCCGACTGGTGGGGGCGGCCTAGGGCGCAACCCGTCCCCATGTTGCGCCGGCGAAGACCCGAGAGATAGGGCCGACCTCCGCGCAATACAGTGCGGTTTCCCAGCCCCCGCATGCCTCAATCTTGATGAGGAGGGCTTGTCGTCCGGACCGCATGGTCGACATCGGGTTCCCCGAGCTCCTCACCCTGGTCCAGACGATCGCGATCATCATGGCCATCGTCATCGCCGTCTACTTCTCGCGGCTTCAAATTCAGGCGCTCAAGACGGACACCGAGGCGCGTGTCGTGAACGACCTCGACGAGAAGCTCCATCGGATAGGCGAGATCTTTATGGAGAAGCCCGAGTTCGTCCGGATACTCAACGACGATGCCGCGGTCTCCAACTTTGGCGCCGAGGTGGCCTTCGCCTTCTACGTGATGTTCTTTTGTTCCCATTGCTACCACATGCGACAACGCGGCATCTTGACCGACAACGATTGGG
>VBLZ01000108.1 GCA_005878515.1 Methanobacteriota archaeon
AAGGGCTCCTAGGCCGAGACTAGCCAGCCAGATCGGCCGCGCCCGGCGATATGACCAATACAGCATCTGCTTCCGGCGGCGCTGAACTTCTGGCGACAGATGGAACGGAGGTGGCGGCGGTGGGATCGCAGGCATCGATCCCGCGGACCTCGGACGGCTAGAAATCCGTATCGGCCCGGTTCTCGCCCCCGGAAATCAGGTGGAAACCGTTGCCAACCGCACGAGTCGAGGACAAAAGCTCTAGTCCCGCGCCTAGACACATGATTACGTGGTAGCTTCGGAATCGCCCGCGCGCTGCCGTTCTAGCCGTCCCCTTACTGCCCTTCCACAAGGGCGGGCACCTTCCCTTCGCGAATGGACGGACATTCGGCCATCCGCCTGTCAAGACGTTACCCAGACGGCATTCTCCGGACCCCGGTCTCTTGGTGCCCGGTGCTCGGCAATTGGAGATCTCCTCAAGCACAACGATTATTCGCCCATCGACGAATGTTCTGGATCGGATGGTGATCGCGCGGAAACGGCCGAAAGGCCGCCTCATTCGGGCGCGAGTGGTTGCCCCCTGCCTCTATGTTCTCGTGATCATCGTTTTATTCGTTCTCCTGGCTTCGGGATTTCCGTATTCCATTTCGGAGGCCTTCTGGTTTCCCGCCTTGATCATGTTGACGGCGGCGTTCGTTCTCCTCATGCTGCCGGTCGCTTGGAAGGCGCTTGACGAGGACCTCGCTCGATATCGGCTCGCAAGGTTGCAAGTCATTGGAGGAAGGAAACTTTTCCCGTACCTGGGGGCGGGTCTCGCCCTTGTGATCGTGATGTCCACTTTCGCCCTCTGGTATTCCATCGGCCGAAGCAGAAGCGAGGTGATGCAACAACTCGCGTTGCCCTTCGTCATTGCGCTCGCCGCATACGACCTGATGAGCTTCTGGATCGTCGATCGGAAGGCCATGCGCTACATCCTGGGCCAAACTCGTGTCGGCACAACTCGAGAAGATGGTTGACATCGAATGATCGCTTTGGAATGATTGATGGCGGTTGAGCCGGTAATCCCTTGCAGGCATCACCTTGGACTGCGGTGTCCGAGAGTTCGCCTCAAGACTCGAGGGCGGAAAGCTCGTGCGTCAGTCGACTGATTCGTGCCTCGCAGGTCCGGACTTCCCCGCGGAGTCGCCCGGAAGAGCGTACAACCGGGATCGGGCGAAGGGACTGCAATCTCGCCAGCTTGGCTTGCAAGTGATGGATTTCGTCTGTCCGTTCCCTTAGGAGTTCCGCGCGGGCTGCTTCGTAATTCGCGGGCAACTCTGCGTCGGCCGCCCTGCCTTGAAGCGACCCGAGGCTCGCATACCTCGTCGAGAGCGCACCGCTCATCGCCGCGATTGTCGCACCCGCGGTCAGCGCCCCTACGCACGAAGAAGCAGCGCAGGCGGAGGCCGAACCGCAGCCGCATCCCGGAACACAGACGCAAGGCATGTTTCCGGACCCAACGATGAGGTGGAATGCAGATAGATGTGACGGCGGACCTCCCAGCGCCTTGGCGACGTTCGTTAGCCCTCGACGTCCCCATGAAACGATGGGCGTAGAAGCGTAATCCCGGATGCGAGCAGAAGGTAAAAGCTCTAATAAATGGAGAAAGTAGCCGCTCCGGGAGAAATGCCCAAGCCCACGACGGGACGCGACTTCTACATTGCCACGGCGGACGAGATCCGGGCGGGACGCACCTCGGACATCTACTTTGCGCGGACCCTTGACGTCCTGAAAAAGGCGGGTCGGAGCCGCGCGAAGGTCGTCGCCGAGGTCACGACCGGCGCCCTGCCGAATGGATGGCCATGGGGGATCTTCTGCGGCCTCGAGGAAGTCGTGCATCTCCTGACGGGAAAGGACGTGAGCGTGTGGGCGCTCCCGGAAGGAAGTCTCTTCCCACCGAAGACCGCTCGAGGCATCCCGGTCCCCGTGCTGACCCTCGAGGGCCCGTACGAAGAGTGGGCGCTCTACGAGACGCCGGTCCTCGGGATGATCTGCCAGGCGAGCGGCATCGCGACGAAGGCCGCTCGGATCCGAAAGCTGGCGAACGGAAAGCAGGTCCTGTCGTTCGGCGTGCGACGCATGCATCCCGGTATCGCGCCGCTCATCGAACGGTCGGTCACGATCGGCGGTCTCGACGCGATCACGACGCCCCTCGGCGCCGAGCTCCTCGGCGTGCCCGCGACCGGGACGATGCCCCATGCGCTCGTGATCGTGATGGGCGGACCGCGGGAAGCGTTCGCGGCCGTCCACAAATACCTCGAAGCGAAGATTCCGCGGATCGCCCTGGTCGACACCTACTACGACGAGAAGACCGAGGCGCTGATGGCCGTTGAAGCGATTCCGGACCTCTCGGGCGTCCGCCTGGACACGCCGGCCTCGCGCCGCGGGAACTTCGCCGCGATCGTCCGCGAGGTGCGTTGGGAGCTGGACCTCCGCGGCCACAAGGACGTGAAGATTTTTGTGTCGGGCTCGGTGGACGAGAAATCGATTCCCGCTCTCCTCGGAGCAGGCGTCGATGGCTTTGGCGTGGGCACGAGTTTGAGCAATGCTCCGACGATCGATTTCGCCTTGGACCTCGTCGAGGTAGATGGCAAGCCCGCGGCGAAGCGGGGAAAGTTCGGCGGCCGCAAAGACCTTCAGCGGTGCCCGAAAGACGGCACCTACGAAGTGGGCGTGCGGACGTGTCCGGTGTGCGGCGCCAAGATGGCCCCGGCGTATACCCAGTACCTTGACCAAGGTCGGGTGACGGCGCCTTTGCCGGCCCTCGATGCGATTCGCGAGCGAGCGCTGCGCGAGACGGAGCGAGCCTCTCTCGAGGTCTGAACGAGCGAGTCTTTATCCTACCGCCTTCGCGTCTGCACTCGGATGGCCCGAACGAAGGCGGATATCCGCACGACGTACGATCGCATCGCCGAATCGTACGCGGCCCGCCGACGAGTTCCCTGGCCCGAAGTCCGGTCGTTCATCGATTCCTTGCCTCGTGGCTCGCGGGTCCTCGATCTCGGAGCCGGCCATGGACGACACGCGACGATCCTCGCAGACCGAGGCCACCGCGCCGTGGCCCTCGACTTCTCCCGGCGACTCCTGTTGATTGGGCGAGCGGACGAACCTCGAAAGGGAGATTCCCCCATCATCGATTGGGTTGGCGGCGAAGCGACGAAACTGCCGTTCCGAAACGCGTCCTTCGACGCGAGCCTGTGCATCGCGGTCTTGCATCATCTCCCGCTCGAGTCGGACCGACTGGCTGCGTTGGCGGAGATCCAACGCGTCCTACGTCGACGGGCCCCCGTGCTCGTCAGTGTGTGGGCGCGAGAGCAGCCGCGTTTTCAATCCAGGCCCGCGGCGTCCGCGGTGGACGGTGATGTCGAAGTGCCGTGGACGATGCCCGACAAGACCGTGGTGCCGCGGTTCTATCATCTGTTCCAAAAAGGCGAGCTGGAGCGATTAATTATCGGATCGGGGCTTCACGGAGAAAGGTTTTTCTCCGGCGCCGGAAACTGGTTCGCACAGGCACGATCGAATGGCTGATCCGCTCGGTACCGTGAACGGCTTCTTCTCCACCATCCTGGGGAATCCCTTCTACCTTCTGCTCACAATCGGCGGGCTCGCGTTCTTCGCCCTCCTGGTGGTGGCGCACCACATCCACAAGATTCACAGCGAAGAGATCTTCGTGCACCAGGCCTGGGGCGCGAACTGGAAAGGCCGGTAGGCGCGCGAAACTCTCATATCTCGACGGTCGTATCGAGGCGGTCCGGTTGGAGTCAATTTGTCGAACGTCCCGGAGGGGCTGCGTTACACGAAGGACCACGAGTGGGCGAAGCTCGAAGGCAAGCGCAACGCCCTAATGGATTCGACGGGGTACCGAACGCACATCGGTGACTGAGGGACCATCTATTTGAGAATCCTTTTATCAACGGCTACGGTTCGACCGCTGGGCACGTTGGCTAGTCCGGACTAAAGGACGTCGTGCTAGCTCCTACAAGGGGATCGGGGGAAGTGCGCTCTCTCAGGCCAGTACCGTCGGAGATTAGCGAAAATGGATATTAGAACGCAGGAGACCGAACCCTCCCGCCCGAAGAGCCTCATGCAGCGACTCGGTCTCTCTGTCCTCTTTTTGGGTTGCGGTCTCTTGGTCTTCATCGTTTCTCACTTCACATCCGGGGAACTCAACGTTCAGACCTTCTGGGTTCCTTCGCTCTTCCTTGTAGCTGCAATAATGACACGTCGGAGCGCTCGCCTGAATGCGCATTGGCAGGTGTTCTATGCGTTCTTCATCTTCTCCTTTGTATGGTTGTTTAGACATTCGGTTCTTGACAGTTCTCTTGTCCAACCATTTTACTCAACCATAACAGGTAACGTGGTCGCCCAACTCGTTGACTCAACAGTGGTCATCGGTCCAATTGTTCTGCTTACATTTGCGTCGAGGGCAAATCTCGCTTCAATTTTCCTGAGGAGGGGGGACCTCAGACTAGGCCTTCTGGTCGGACTCGCGGTAATCGCGATTTTCTATGTGCTGACCGCGGTGATTGGAATAACGATAGCCGGAATGAGCTCCGGCTTCTTTCTATCCCTCACACCATTTCTTCTGATCTTGGCGGTAGCAAATGGGTTCAAAGAAGAGTTGTGGTTCAGAGGCTTGTTCCTAAACAAATACGAAACGATCCTGGGCTTTCGACTTTCGAATTTTCTTCAAGCCGCGATTTTCGCGGCAAGCGTGGTGGAGGCCGAGTTCTCGTCGATTCTCCTTGGCTTCGCATTAGTTTCGTTCTTTCTCGGCTTGGGGTTGGGATACTTGATGCGGAGGACGGGTAGCATATTCGGGTCTTCTCTGTGTGAAGCTGGCGCAACGATTCCTATCTTCCTCATGGTTCTCTCGGGGCTAAAGTGAAGGAGGGTACCGAAGTCGCTCGACAGCCGGTTTCCCGAGGGGAAATCCGTCAAGCTTGCCCGGTGGTTGTCCACGGCGGGAACCCTTTTATCAACGGCCACGGTTCGACCGCCGGGCACGTCGGCTAGTTTGGACTAGGCTATGGGCCTTCGGAGCCTAAGACGGGGGTTCGAATCCCTCCGTGCCCGCTCTTCACCCGGTGGCGTCCCGAGCGCCATTCAACGCGCCTTGACCTCGCGTTCCTCCGGTGGACGGACCCTTCGAAAACGTCGATAGATCAAGAGGTCGTACGCGAGCTTGAGGGCGCCCGCAGCGACCAACGGGGTTCCGAGCCACAGGTTCGCAAGGGCATAACCGGCCAGCGACGGACTGACCGATGACGAGAACGTGCGCGTGGCGCTCGTGAGGCCCGCCGCGGCGGTTCGGTCTTGCTCGTCGACGATCGACATGACGTACGATTGCCTCGTGGGCACGTCCATTTGCGACAACGACTGACGACAGAGGAGAAGGGAGACCGCGCTTAGCGGGGTCGGAGCGAACGCCACCGCGATGAGCAACACGTTCGAAGGCACGTGGGTGAAGACCATCGTCCGTAGCAGGCCGATCCGCCGAGCAATCCGCTCCGCCAGGAGGAACGACAGCGCGGTGACGAGCTGGGTCGCGAAGAAGATCGCTCCAAGGGTGGACAGATCCAGCCCAAATCGGAGGTAGAAGTAGTAGGACAGAATGCTTTGTCCGATGAAGCCGCCGCCGAACGCGTCCACCGCGAAGAGGGCGGACAGCCGGGCCACGATGGGCAGACCCCGCGGGGAAAGAGGGGAGCGTCGGGCGACGCCCGGGTCCGGCTCGACGCGCGAGGACAAATTGGAGTAGAGGGCCGCGCCGAGAAGTCCGGAAACCATGTACCCCAGGAAGAGCGGCGAATATCCAACGGAGTTCTGGAGTCCCGCGAGGAGAGCTCCCGCCGCGGAGGCCCCATATCCGACCAGGTTGTAGACGCTGAAGGTCAGGGTCCGGCGATCGGAGCGAGCGGTCCGCGGGAGGATCGCCGTTTCGAGGGAGAGAAACGGCCCGACTTCCCCCGCCCCGACGGTCATGTTGCCGACGATGCCGGCCAGGACCGGCGCCCACCAATCCTTCGACACGAAAAGCAGGGTCCCCGCGACGAAGTCGGTGAGGGCGAAGAAGACGAGTGTTTTCCTCCGGCCAATGCGATCCGCAATGAAACTGATGATGAGCGTGTAGACCGCGCTGCTGAGAACGGTCGCCGTCAGGACGATTCCGATGGCGAAGGGCGTGAAGCCCAGTTGGGCGAGGTAGACGCCGAAGATCACTCCAAGGAAACCGTAGGGGACCGTTCGGATTGTCTTCTCGAGGAAGATGAGTTTTCCATCTCGATCGATCCAGTCTGCGAGACCCGTAGATCCACCCCGCTCAGTGGTTCGGCCTTGAACGCTTCGGACGTGGCGATGCCTTGGCTCTAGGACGTGCAGGGCCGCTCGGGGTCCATTTCAGTTCCATGTGGACTTCGAGTTCGTCCTCTTCCTTGGCGTAAAGGAGCTTGAAGGTCATGGGCTCGGTCGGCCGGATCAGGATCTTCTTCTGCCGTCCTGGCAGGACCTTAGAGATATCGACCGTACGGCGGCCCAGTTCTTCCCCCAGCGCCACCAGGACCCTTGAGGTCTCCTGTTTGCTGAGCCGGTCTTTGTAGCGGAAGATCGACTCGTGGACCTCTCGATAGGTTTCCAAGACTTCCATCATTTTGGTCCAATGGCTCATCGTTTGAGCAAGCTCGGTCCGGCCTTTTTCCGTCAGAGCGTAGTGCTTGCGGTCGAGACCCTCATCGCGGAACTCAATCCGACTCGTCACGAGACCTCCCTCTTCTAGCTTCTCGAAGGCCGGGTAGATTGTCCCGGTCTTTGGACGCCAGTAGCCGGAGAACCGCTTTTCGAGTTCTCGAATCACTTCGTATCCGTACATCGGCTTCTCCGATAGGAGCAGGAGCAGCCAAAGGGAGACGGCTCCAATCTTCATGCCTCGCGGTCCGGTCGCGGCCATCAACTCACCCCGAGGCGAGCCAATCGCGTTCTGGTTTATATGCGTAGATGTCCTACTCAATGGCCGATATCGACCGACCATTCGGAATGCTTAATATACATAGATGTACTACCTGCGTAGAGAATCTACTCAAGGAGGACTTCGATGAAGTGGGTAACCCGAGAGAAGGCGAAGGTGGACCGGATTGCGTGTCCTTGGCTCGTCAAGAAATTTGTCGATCCGAAAGCGGAGTTCCTGTTCGTGCCACGCGAAAAGGTCTTGGAGGTCGCGAAGGAACAGGGCGCGATCCCGTACGACAGCCCTGGTGCCGAACTATTCCACTACAAGGAGAGTGGCGACGAGCGTTGCAGCTTCGATGCGATCATCAAGACGTACAAGCTCACGGACCCAGCGTTGCTGGACATGGCCGAAATCGTGCGCACGGCGGATGCGGCCCCCCGGGTGCGGCGACCCGAAGGTGCGGGTCTCGAGGCGATGGCCCTCGGGTTTAGGACGAACGCGAAAGACGATTTCGAGAACATGCGACTCCAGTTCCCCGCGTACGACGCGCTCTACACGTACTGCCGACTCAAAGTCGAGGGGAAAGCCAAGTTGGAGCACGCGACTTGATGAGCCTCCGATTGCTGGGCTCCATCGAGCTTCCCGCGCACGCAAGGGATGGCGGTTTCGATCACGCCGCGGTTCATCACGGATCGTCGCGGCTCTACATCGCCCACACAGCTAACGATGATGTCGACGTGGTGGACTCCGCCTCCGATCGCTTCCTTCGGTCCATCCACGGACTGAAGGGTGTCGCGGGCGTACTCGTCTCGGACGAACGCGATCTTCTCTTCACGGCAAATCGCAACGAGAACACGGTCAGCATCTTCGCGGCGGGCAAGGAACAACAAACGGCGAGGCTCTCCGTCGGCATTCGTCCCAACGGGCTCGCATTCGACCCTTCCCGCGGCCTGTTGCTCGTGGCGAATGTCGGCGATCCTAATGTCCCGAACTCCTCGAGTGTATCACTCATCGATGTGGGCCAGAAGGTCGTGACCGGCACCGTGATCCTTCCGGGGCGCCCTCGGTGGGCCGTTTACGACGAGGTGATGGCCGCGTTCTACGTGAATATCGCAGATCCCCCACTCATCGTGGGGATCGACGCCAACTATCCCTCGGGAATTCGGGAGACCTTCGAGATTCCCTCCAAGGGGCCTCATGGCCTTGATCTAGATGCCCGCGCGAGACAACTCTTCTGCGCCTGTGACGAGGGGAAGTTGGTGGCGGTCCACTTGGATACCGGAGAGGCCCGGTTGATCGGAGACCTTAGTGGCACACCCGACGTTGTTTCCTTCAATAGGGCGCTGCAACGGGTCTATGTCGCCGTTGGGTCTCCAGGAGTGGTTGACGTCTTTGACGCCGCGCGCATGCGGATCCTCGAAGCCGTTCCGACGGAGAAGGGAGCCCACACGCTCGCTTTCGACCATCGCAAGAACATGGTCTACGTCTTCCTACCTGCCACCCACCGAGCGTTGGTGTACCAAGACGACTGACTTGTTGGAGTTGTGAGTGATGGATCAACACGAGATGTTCACGGAAGTCGTAGAAAACGTCGCGAAGATGTGCGCCGTCAGTGCAATGACGGCTCCGAAGAGCGGAGGGCAGCTCTTCCTCAAGGGATCCAAGCCTTTCATCGAGACCGCAATCGTCAGCGACAAAGAAACGCTTCATCGCCTCGCGGAATGGCTCCGGGCGCGAGGGACGAAACTCAAGAACCCGATTTTCTTCCGCGACGCCGACACGGCTGAAAAGGTGGACCTAATCTTATTCATCGGGCTCGAGAAGTGGTATCCGCCGATGTACGACTGCGGCGCTTGCGGATACGGCACCTGCAATGAATTTCTGCGTGCGAGTCCCGCGCATCACACGGCGGAGTCCAAGGATTGGGAATTCCTCGGACCCATTTGCCAGCTTCGCTGCATCGACCTCGGGATTGCCGTAGGATCCGCCGCGAAACTCGCGAGCATGAACAACGTCGACACCCGTTGTCAGACTCGAGTCGCCGCTGCCGCGAGGCACCTCGGAATCATTCACTCGGACCTAGCGGTCGCGCTTTCGATGAGCGTGTCCCACAAGAGCATTTTCTTCGACAAGAAGATTCCTCAAATCGACTTCGAGGCTGTGCCTACATCGTGAACTATCTACTGCGGAGACATCATGCGTCCTTTACTGAAGGCTAAGGTAGAGGAAGATCGTGAGGGCTGCCGCCTTGAACGTCTCCGCAATCAGGAGAAACGGCGTCTGTCCTCCGGGCGGGACATCGAACAAACGGAACAGGAGCGGGGATCCGACGATGGTCTCGGCGAGCAGGGCGCCGAGCACCAGGACGAGACCGAGGGCGAAATTGGCCCCGGTCTGGGAGTACATCCTCGCATAGATCACAAGCAGAGCGACGAGCAAGGCCACGTTGAGGGTCGATAAGATAAGGCCGAAATCCTCGAACGTTTCGAATTCCGGAGGTGGACGGCCGAACGGATGCTGCACCGGTGATGGCAGCGCGAGGAACCCGAGTCCGACGACGAGGCCGATGGCCAGGACGATGGGCACCCAGAGACTCGCTCCCCATTTCGTCTTTGCAATTTCGCTCGGCATGTGCTACCCCTCACCTTTCTTCTGGAACTTGTCCAGGATCCGCTCGAGGTCGTCCCAGTGCGATTCCATCGCCGGCGATGGGAAGTACACCTGGCCGTACCGCGGCCCGGACGTGACCACCACCTGGTTCTTCAGGAGCACCCGAAGGTGGTGACGCACCGTCGTGTAATCCAGGGCTAGGAGTTCCGCGAGCTGCTGGGCGTTCCGAGGCTCCTCGCGGATCGCGCGCAGCACCTTCCCGCGGACGGGAGCCCCGACGCTGCTCCCAAAGAGCCACCAAAGCAGCCGTCCAAAGCTGTCCACGCGGACCCGCGCTCTCAGACGGAAGCCGTGTCATCTACCTTTCCCTCCACCGTCGAGGTCGCCTCACCCGGACCCTTCACAGCGCCAAGGGGCATTCTCCGTTTTGCGAGAACCTTCCCAGATTGCTAGCGAATCGGCTCCACTCTGACACGGGACGATTTGGGAAGAATTCACTAACGAACCTTTAGACTTCTCGCAGAATTGGCTCGACACCCACATCCGTCGTGGGCGTGAGGCGATGGACCTCAGGAGGTGAATGACCTACGAAAGCTCTCGGAGCAATCGCACTGATGGCGATCGTCGCCGTCGTCGTGGCGGGAGTGTTCGTGGCGCACGCCGCGAGCGCCTCGAGCACCGTGGCAACAGACAACCTGTCCGGGACTGCCGTCGCGGGTTCGGGGAACTCGACCGCCGGCCACACGTGCCCGAACATGACGAACACGACCGCGAGCCCTACCGCGACCGCGTCGCAGGGGCTCTGGCCATAGCCGGTCCGACCTCGGACCCGGCTGCACGGGCAGGAGGCCGGGAAGCGCCTCCTGTTCCCCTTTTTTCTACGACATGGAGCGCAAAAGCCGTCGGAGGTTCGCGAGACCTTTTCTCAGATCCCGGGTGTCTCCGCCCAATCCCAGGCGGAAGTGGTCCGGCACCCCGAAGAAACGACCTTCGGCGATGACGGTGCCGTATTGTTTCAGCAATCGATTCGCAAGCTTTGCGACGTTCACGGTGCTGTGGGGGAACAACACGGTCCCTGCCAGGGGGACCTCGCCGCGCAGCTCGGGCATTTCGCGGAGGACCTCGGCCGCGATCTTCCGGTTCACCGCGAGGATTCGCTTCGCCCGCTGGACGAAGAACCCCCATCGGCCCAGGGCCCATGTTGCGATCGTCTGCGACAGGACCGATCCACCACCGGTGGTGTAGTCTTTCAACTGCGCGAACCGGTCGATCGAATCCGGCGCCGCGACGATCCATCCGACACGCAGCGTTCCGAGGCCGCCCAGCTTCGTCACGGTCGAGAGGGCAATCATTCGAGGACCGAACTCGGCCGCACTGGGCGGTGTGTCGTCGAACGCGAGCTCGCGGAACGTCTCATCGACCAGTACGTGGCCGTCGCACTCCTCGGCGATATCGGCCAGTTCTCGGAGATCACCGCGGGACAATGCGGTCGACGTCGGATTGTTGAGGTTCGCGAACACGAGAAGCCGGGCGCGTCGTCCGGCGGTTTTCCGCCATCGGTCGAGATCGAGTCGCCATCCGTCGTCGCAATCGCGGGCAATCTCGAGCACGTTCGCACCGACCCCCCGCGGGACGTCGCGGAGCGGGGAATAGATCGGGCTATCCACGAGCACCCGATCCCGGGGACGGACCAGGCTTGCGTTGACTAGGAAATTCGCCTCCGTGGCTCCGGTGGTCACCAGGATCCGGTTCGGGCTCGTCCGGTGCCGTCTCGCGATCAGTCGCCTCAACTCCGACGTGCCGTTACGAAACGTCCAGTTGAGGTCGAGGTCCTTGGGCAGGCGTTGGCGGAAGCCGTCGAGGCGGAACTCGCGGATGTTCGAATAGGAGATGTTCAGCCGGGCGCCGTGGACCTTCTCGTAATACAGGAGGTGTTCGAAGGGAGGGAGTTCCATCGCGGCGGGCGGATGGTCCGTCAACCTATGAAGCTTCGGCCTATTTCGATTTGAACCGAAAAATAAAAGTCGGGCCGCTCAGAGCGGCCCGC
>VBLZ01000109.1 GCA_005878515.1 Methanobacteriota archaeon
CATCGATTACGCGATGAGCGTGATCGTCGGGCGGGCGCTGCCCGATGTCCGGGATGGCCTCAAGCCTGTCCAGCGCCGGATTCTGCACGCGATGAACGAGCTCGGGATGGGCTCCGGGTCTGCGCACAAGAAAGCGGCCCGCGTGGTCGGCGAAGTCCTTGGAAAATGGCATCCGCATGGAGACCTGGCGGTCTACGACGCACTCGCGCGGATGGTGCAGGATTTCTCCCTCCGGTATCCGCTCATCGATGGGCAAGGGAATTGGGGGAGTACGGAAGACGATCCCGCCGCAATGCGGTACACGGAGTGCCGCCTCGCGAAGACGGCCGAGGCGATGCTTGAGGACCTGGAAAAGGACACCGTCGACTGGATGGACAACTTCGATGGCACGCTGAAGGAGCCTCTCGTCCTTCCTTCGAAGTTCCCCAATCTCCTCGTCAACGGATCGAGCGGGATCGCCGTCGGGATGGCGACGAACATCCCGCCGCACAATCTCGGAGAAATCGTCGACGCGGTCATCGTCCTAATCGACAACCCTCAGGCCGAGTTGATCGATCTGTACAACCCGGAGACGGGTCCGATTCGCGGCCCGGACTTTCCGACGGGCGGCATCCTTTACGGCGCGGACGGAGTCGCGGACGCATATCGGACCGGGCGGGGGCTCATCCGCATCCGGGCGAAGGCGAAGTTCGAGGAAGCGGGTCATGAACGCGCCCGAATTGTCATCACGGAAATCCCATATATGGTCAGTAAGGCTTCTCTCGTCGAATCGATCGCCCTGCTCGTCAAGTCGAAGAAAATCGAGGGCGTGACGGACCTCCGGGACGAGAGCGACCGAGATGGCATGCGAATCGTGTTGGAGCTGAAGCGGGACGCCGTCGAGGACGTGGTCCTCAACCAGCTCTACCACCACACGCAGATGGAGACGACATTCGGCGTGATCAACCTCGCCCTGCTCGATGGACAGCCGAGGGTCCTACCGCTCAAGGATTCGATGCAGGCGTTCATCGACCATCGGGTCATGATCGTGCGCCGCCGCACCGAGTTTGACCTGAAGAAGGCACGGGAGCGCCTTCACATCGTGGAGGGCCTCATCACCGCGGTCGACCACCTCGACGACGTGATTCGGCTCATCCGACGTGCGCGGGACGCAGACGAGGCGCAGGCGGGCCTGATGAATCGGTATCTCCTGAGCGAGAACCAGGCAAAGGCCATCCTCGCCATGACATTGCGCCAGCTCACCGGACTCGAGATCGAAAAGCTGCGCCAGGAGAAGACCGACTTAAACCACAAGATCGAGAACCTCGAATCGATCCTGGCGTCCCGAGAGCGAGTGCTCGACATCTTGAAGGCGGAGTTCCGCGAAGTCAAGGAGAAGTTCGGCGACGACCGCCGGACAACCGTCGAGCTCCAAGCCTACGACATGCAGATCGAAGACCTGATCCCCGAGGAAGACAACGTCGTGACCATCACGAACACGGGCTACATCAAACGGCTACCCGTCAGCGTGTACCGGAAACAGCGTCGCGGCGGAAAGGGCGTCACGGGCATGGACACCAAAGAGGAAGACTACGTCGTCGACCTCTTCGTTGCTTCAACCCACGATTTCATCCTCTTCTTCTCGTCGAAAGGGAAGGTGTTCAAGCGAAAGGCCTTCAAGCTTCCCGCCGCGGGCAGATATGCGCGAGGGAAGCCCGTTGTCAATCTCTTGGAGCGTCTCGATCCCGATGAGAAAGTCGAGGCGATGATTCCGACTCGAGATTTCCCCCAGGACCGATTCCTCGTCTTCGTGACCAAACGAGGACGAATCAAGCGGACCGGTTTCGCGGAATTCCAGAACATCCGCGAGAGCGGGATCCGGGCCATCAGGCTGAATGAAGGAGACGAGTTGATCGACGTCCAGATCGCGGGAGGCAACGAGGAGGTCATCCTCGCCTCCGCCGGCGGATATGCCAATCGGTTCCCAATCGACGAAGTCCGGCCGATGGGGCGACCTGCCGCGGGGGTCGCGGGGATGCGTGTCCGAACAGGAGACGAGGTCGTCTCGATGGCCCTATCGACCAATCCGGAAGCTGAGTTGCTGACGGTCCTCTCGAGCGGGTACGGGAAGCGCACGACGACCTCCGAATACAGGAAGACCCGCCGAGGATCGAAAGGGGTCCGTACCACGAGTGCGAAATACGCGAAAGGGCGCGTCGTCGCGGTGAAGGTCGTCCAATCGGAGGAGCATCTCCTTGTAACGACGAAAGCGGGGGTCGTAATCCGTTGCGCCGTCGCCGACATCAGCGTGAAGGGTCGTTCGGCTCGCGGCGTGAGGCTTCAGCGTCTCGGGGATGGCGATGAGGTCGTCGCGGTAGCTCGAGTGATCGAGGAAGAGGAACAGGACCGCGCCTTGAACGAGGAACCGTCGGCGGAGTCCGAGAAGCCATCAGGATAAGGCGACACCCAGTCCCGGCCTGCCCGGAGCGATGAGCTCCCCGTTATCGAAACCCAGGCCCGTTGACGGATCCTCAGCAAGGTTGAAGTGCGAATCCAAGTCGAGCCAACGAACGTTCTTCTGGCCAAGGGCGAAGGACAGCGCCGCGGCGATCGAGACCTGCGGTTCTCCCATGCAACCGACCATCGTCGAGTAGCCGGCGGATTCACAGATCGTGTTCACGTCCATTGTACGGCAGATGCCGCCATGTTTCATCAGCTTGAGATTCACCGCTTTCGCGGCGTTCGCCCACCGGATCTTCTTCGCATCGTCCGCGGTGAGGACCATCTCGTCTGCCATGATCGGGATCGGCGATGATTCCGTCAGCACGCGCATTCCCTCCATGTCCGTGGTGGCCACCGGCTGCTCGAACAGCGAGATGTTCAGGTCTTTTGCCGCGCGGGCGAAGCTGAGCGCCTGGCTCCACGTGTACCCTTGGTTCCCGTCGATCCGTAATTCGATCCGGGGACCGACGGCCCCGCGAATCGCGCGCACCCGGTCCAGGTCCGATTTCGGATCTCGGCCGATTTTCACCTTGAGTGCACGGAATCCGGTTTGGACCCATCGCTGGGCTCGCTCGACCGCGCTTTGGGTGTCCATGATTCCAATGGTCATGTCCGTGACCATCCGGTCCCGGGTCGCGCCGAGATAGCGATACAGCGGGACGCCCGCTTGTTGCGCGGCGAGGTCGTGCACTGCGATGTCGATGGCCGCCTTGACGGATGGGTTGCCTGGGAGGACTTTGTCCATCTTGTCGGCCACTTCGCGAGGCCGCTCGAACGGGAAGCGCTCCAACGCTCGTGCCATGGACTTGATCGCCTCCATCGCGGACCGGACCGTCTCATGAGTCACGTCCGTCGGAGCGGCGCTTCCACATCCAGATAGCGAACCGGCGTGAATGATGACGAACACGTTCTGTGCGACGGTCGAAGACCCTTTCGCGATAGCGAACGGTTCCTTCCGGGGAAGGTCCATCGCTGTGTACTCGAGGAAATCGATTCGCATCGGAACCGGACACCGCGACGCAACGATATCAAGCTGCCAGCCGGCTCAGCGCCCTGTGGTCCTTCGTCGGCCGCGGCGCGCGTCACGAGACCATTTCGTCCGCGGATAGAACCGGCAGAACGAGGTGAACGCGCATTGTGGGCAACGAGGCCCGATCGGTCGACAGAGGTCTTTCCCGAACCGGATGAACAATTCGTTGATGTGGAGCCAGTACTCCTTCGGCACGGTCCGCATCAGGCGCTGCTCGGTCGCTTCGGGGGTCTTCGTCCGCACGAGGCCGAGCCGGTTGCTGACCCGGTGGACGTGGGTGTCCGTCGGGATGCGCGGGACGCCGAACCCGTACACGAGGACGCAGTTCGCCGTCTTCGGGCCGACCTGAGGCAGCTCGATCAGTTCCTCGTAGGTCTGTGGCACGGTGCCATCGTGCCGGTCGAGGAGGATCTGGCTCACGTTCACGATCTGAAGCGCCTTCTGGCGGTAGAATCCGACCGGCTTGATCAAGCGTTCCACATCGGCCGCGTCCGCGTCGGCCAGTTCGGCCGGGGTATCGTACTTCGAGAAGAGCTGCCTCGACGCAATCTCCGTCATCTCATCGCGCGTCCGCTGGGACAGGATCGTGGAGATCAGGACCTTGAACGGGTCCTCCGTCTCCGCGACGATCTTCGCCAAGGCCGTCTCGCCCGTATGGAGGTCACCCTCGGGCAGATATCGGCGGGAGAGATCCCGCACGATGATCCGAATGCGCTCACGGGCGAACGCCGAGGTGGTCAAGGGCCTCCCCCGCCGTGTAAATCGAACCCGTAATCAGGACGATGTCCTCGACGCCCGCCGCCCGGAGCGCGGCGTCGATCGCGCCGCGGACTGATGGGATGACGTGGGATTCCGCGAAGGGGCGGAAGGCCGCGGCGACTTCCTCCGCATCGTACGCACGGTGGGTCTTCGGCCGACAGGCGAACACACGGGACGCAATCGGCCCCAAGGCAGCCGCCATGCCCGGGAGGTCCTTGTCGTTCAAGATGCCGGTGACCAGGATGGCCTTGCGACCGGAGAACGTTTCCGTCATCGAGGCGGCCAGGGCGATCGCGGCAGGGCGGTTGTGGGCTCCATCGACGACGACGAGAGGGGACTCACGCACAATTTCCATCCGGGCGGGCCAACGAACGGACTCAATCCCGGAGCGGATCGCCTCGTCCGGGACCGTGAACCCGGCCGTGCGGAGTTCCTCGAGGGCTGCCACAGCGATGCCCAGGTTCTCCACCTGGAAGGAGCCCAGCAAGGGCGTCTGGACATCGACCGATCCGAAGGATCCGCGCACCCGCACCGTCTGACCGCGGAGGTCGCCGGCCGTGCGCTCCGCGAAAACGTCCCGTCCGACGACGGAGAGAGGCACGTGGAGCTCGCGGCATCTCGCTTCGATGACCGGGAGCGCCTCTTGGTTGACGGCAACGACCCGGGACGACGGTTTGATGATCCCGGCCTTCTCCCGGGCGATACGCTCCACGGTCTTGCCGAGGTGCTCCGTGTGCTCCAGGTCCACCCGGGTGATGACGGCCACGAGGCCGTCCACGACGTTCGTCGCGTCCATCCGGCCGCCCATCCCGACCTCGATCACCGCGACGTCGACCTTGTTCTCCCGGAAGTGCTCGAAGGCCATCGCGGTCGTGACCTCGAAAAACGTCGGATGGTCGACCGCCCGCGTCGCGGTCATCGCCTGAATCGCCGGTTGCATGCCGGACCAGAGGCGCAACACATCGTCGTCGGCGACCACCTCGCCGTTCACGCGAATCCGTTCGTTGAAGCGGACGAGATGCGGGGACGTGTAGAGCCCGACGCGGTAGCCCGCGGCCTGCAGGACCGACGCCGCGTAGGCACAGACGGAGCCCTTCCCGTTCGTTCCCGTGACGTGCAGGACCTTCAGCCCGCGCTGCGGGTCGCCGAGGAGGGACAGGAGCTGACGAATGTTGTCCAGGCCGAGCTTGATCCCGAACCGCTCGAGTCGGTAGAGATGTTCCAGCGTCGTCTGATAGTCCATCGAGGCGGCCGGAGCTAACGGGCGTCGCGGATTAAAGCTTGCTCGGCGTCGAGAAAATCTCATTCCTTCGAAGCGGGGCCACAGCTATATATCGCGTATGGCAATCGTCAACGGAATGCATCCGGCCGAGCGCCTACGGGGGGTGAAGAGCCTCAAGCTCCAAGGCAAGACGATCGTCCTGGGCGTCACCGGGAGCATCGCCGCGATTGAGAGCGTGAAGTTGGCCCATGAGCTCATCCGCCATGGAGCCGACGTCTACGCGGTGCTTACCCGATCGGCGACAGAGATCCTCCACCCCAACGCGCTGCAGTACGCAACAGGTCATCCCGTGGTCACGGCGATCACGGGCTCGATGGAGTACCTCGAGATGTGCGGCCGGGACGGAAAGGCGGACCTCCTTCTGATCGCGCCGTGCACATCGAACACGATCAGCAAGATCGCGCAGGGGATCGACGACTCCACCGTCACGACGTATGCCGCGAACGCACTCGGTTCTGGCATCCCGATCATCGTCGCCCCCGCGGCCCACGAATCGATGATGGACAACCCGGCCGTGGCCGCGAACGTCCGGCGCCTTCAGGAGCTTCGCATCCAACTGCTCGAAGCGAAACGCGAGGAAGAGAAAGCAAAGATGGCGGACGTCGAGACGATCGTGGCCCATGTCATCCGCCGACTCGGCCCGAAGGACCTGGTCGACATGCGCGTGCTAGTCGTGGCCGGATCGACGGTTGAGCCGATCGACGACGTCCGTGTCGTGACGAACCGCTCGACGGGCGGGACGGGAATCGAACTCGCCAAGGTCGCCTTCGAGCACGGCGCGAACGTGGAGCTCTGGCTCGGGAGACACGAAACGCCGGTACCGCCATGGCTTCCGTTCAAGGCTTTCGAGACGACCGCAGATCTCGTCTCGATGGCTGAGAAAGCAGACGCGGACGTCTGCGTCGTCCCGGCCGCGGTATCGGACTTCACGCCGACGAAGAAAGCCGGCAAGATCCCTAGCCGCGATGGGGTTCTGAGTCTGGACCTGCAGCCAACGCCCAAGGTCCTCAATCGGTTCCGCAAGGGCGCGAAGAAGGCCTTGGTCGGCTTCAAGGCGGAAGCGGGCGTCAGCGAGGCGGACCTGAAGGCGCGTGCGATGGCCCTCGTCAAAGAGGCGGACGTCGACTTCGTCGTGGCGAACGACATCTCCAAGGTCAAGGGGGACACGACGTCGATTACGATCTTCGACCGCAAGGGTCGCTCGGAGACGTTCGAAGGGTCGAAGGCCCTCGCGGCCGAGCGGGTGTGGCGGGCCATCCTCCATGGTGTCCGAGGGTGAGGCGTTCTGCCCCGGGCACGTCACGGTGTTCTTCGAGGTCCATGACGATCCGGATCCCCGGAAGAAGGGCTCGCGCGGGGCCGGCCTGTGCCTGGACCTCGGGGTCCACACGGTCGCGCGGGTTCGCGATGAAGCGCGTTCCTCAATTGACGTCATCGTGAATGGGCGGCGCCAGAAGGCGGAGGTCACCCAACGTGTCGCGCAGAGGGTCCTCGGCGATCGGTCCTGCGAGGTGAAAATCCTGAGCGAGACGAACCTGCCGGTCTCGCAGGGATTCGGTGTGAGCGCGGCCGCGGCCTTGAGCACGGCCCTCGCCCTCGACGATGCCCTCGGATCCCAGGTGCCGCGAGACGAGCTGGTCGCCATCGCGCACGAGACGGAGGTGGAGTGCGGCACCGGTCTCGGCGACGTCGTTCCCGCGTCCTTGGGCGGGATGGACCTACGGCTCAAACCGGGGGCGCCGGCTCATGCGGAAGTGCGAACGTTCCCCGTCGAGGCGGACCTCCTGCTCGCGGTGATCGGCCCGGAAATGCCGACGAAGACGGTGCTTCGCGATCCGAAGAAGGTTGCGGCGATCAACCGGATCGGCGGCGCGCTCGTGGACGAGTTCTCCCGGGATCCTACGATGGAGCGACTCTTCGAACTGGGGGCTCGCTTTGCCGAAGGAACGGGCCTTGCGGACAGACGAGTCCTCGAAGTGATTCGGGCCAGCCGCATGTTCGGGCGGGCGACGATGGCCATGCTCGGCAATTCGGTGGTCGCGACGGGGAACCGCGAGCAGCTGGCGACCTTGTACCTGAAATTCGGGACGCTGCAGCGCTGTGGCGTCGACAACGAAGGCGCGCGCGTCCTCTGATCACTCGCTCAAGGTGAATAGCTGGTCGTCCCCGCCGACATCGAAGAGCCCGACCCGCGCGCCGGCATCGAGCCACCCGTGAGCGTAATTCACGTTCGCCAGGGCCTTCTCGAGTTCGCCTCGCTCGCGGAAATGTTTCGCGTCCTCGAGGTAGGCACGGGCCATTCCGAGGAAGTCCTCCGCCACCTTCCGGAGGTGGGAACGCGGAGGCGGGGCCAGCGTGACCTTCGCGAGGGCCCTCTCCGTCAGGGTGACATCCTTCTCGACCAACGCGCGAAGATCCACACTCGTCCATCGGGCGCCGCGCTAAAACCTTTCCCGCTCCCGGCCTGCGCGCCTGCGTCGGTCAATCCTCGATGACCTTGACGCTCTCTCCACCGTGACGCGTTTCTCGCGGACGCACTTCGACCATGAGCGGCATCTGGAGCCCGCCACCCGTCATGATCGCCACGCCAATCGGGAGGCGGGAGATCTCCTCGGCCATCGCGGTCGTCAGCCCCTCGACGCTCGCGATGATCGCCTTCAGGTCGTTCGGGTTCGTGACTTTCAGGATGATTTGCGTGTTGCACTGG
>VBLZ01000110.1 GCA_005878515.1 Methanobacteriota archaeon
ACCATCGAGGAGGACCGCGCCTTCGCCGTTGTTGTCCTCGATGAACTTCTGGATCACCTTCGCGAGCGTGCCGATCGCGGTTGGGTTGTGGTAATCCTCGCCCGGCGTGTGGCTCAGCCAAATGATCCGCACGTCCGTCAGGCCGCGTTCGCGGCGCACGCGATCCGGGTACTGGCGGGTGATGCAGAGGCTCGGGATCTTCTGAGCGAGTAGCATTTCGAAGAGGCGGAAACTAAGTTCGGGCTTCTTCTCCTTCACGAGATAGCAGACGCCCTTCTCGAGTTCCATGGGCATCGCCGAGCGAAGTGCCTCAGCCTCCGTGCCCATTTCGCCTTCCTGAGGTTGCACCCATCCCATCGGTTTCTCCATAGCGACTATCGACTCTTCAAACTTCGTTCCAGATTATCACTGAGTACTTTGGCCGGAATTTCCGGGAGGGAAATCAGCGTCGTCTTGCCGACGACGCCCTCGCCGCTCAACTTCGTGTCGACGAGGCCGAGCGCATCGAGGTCGCGCACGTACTTCCAGAATTGGGTGTGGGCGCGCGGCTTCTCGTCGTACTCTTCGCACACCACGGCATACGATTCCTCGGCGTCGCCCATCGTGATGTACGCTTTCTTGCGGCTCTTCCGCGCGATTGCCAAGAGCACGAGTTTCTTTGGGACATCCAGGAGCCCGAGGCGCTCTTGGACATCCGTCGGATGGACGTGGGCTTTCGCGCCGCGCACATGCTCCGGCGCGACTTCCTCGAGGTTTTCCTCGTCCGCGAGCATGCCGGCCTTCTCGAGCAGCTCGATGGCATATCGTGCATCGCCGAACTCGGACGCGATATCCGCGATGAGGTCGACGAGGTCCTCGTCGACAGTGCCCGGGTGCATCCCGAGCTGAACGCGGCCCGAGACGATGTCTCGGAGCTCCCCGCGATCGTATTTAGGGAACTCGACGACGTTGGACCGGCGGAAGGTACTCAGCGCGGCGCGGTCCATGTATTCCAACGCGTTCGGCCTCTGCGAAATGAGGATCATCGAGATGTTGCCCTTCGAGGCGACCGTTTCCTCGGCGATCCGCGCGAACGAGTAGATCAGGTCCGCGCCGCTCTTCTTCAGCAAGGCGTCCACTTCGTCCAAGATCACGATGAAATGAAGACGGTGTTTCTCGAGGTGCCGCCGCAAGGTCTCCATTTTTTCCGCGATCGAGAAACCGCGCTCCGGGAAGTGCGCGTCGAAGTGCTGGATCAACCGGAGCAGGACCGCGTCATCGCCCATCCGCTGGCGGCAGTTGACGACGTCCCAGTCGACCGCGCGGTCCGATTCGGACGCGTATTTCTTGAAATCGAGGCAGAAGCGCTTCGCCGTGTGCGTCTTCCCCGTCCCCACCGGGCCGTAGAGGAAGGCGTTGCTCGAGGCTCCCGCCTCCACGATCGGCCGCAGCAGGCTGAAGAGCCGCTTCGTCTGCTCCTCCCGGTGGATCATCTTTTCGGGCAGGTAGTCGAACGACAGTTTGCCCTGGTCCCTAAACACGGAGGGCCCGGCCCGGAACGACACAATCGACGCCAAGGCGCGGTCCGCGAATAACCTTTGCCTCCGAGACCCGAAGACCCATCAAGCAATGAGCGGATGGCGGGACGTGGAAGAGCGGTTCTTCTGTTTCGCATGCGGGCGGGATCATCGGACCGGGACCGCAATCGCGCGTGACCACAAGCGATACAGCATCGAAGGCGGCCACGAATCCGGTGGAATTTTCTCCGACTTGCGGGAGTTCTACTTGCAGACGAAAGGGATCGACGCGGCCTTCCGAATCCTCGGCTTCGAGGGCGTCCGCGTTCATCCGCCGCGATTCGGCCGAGGCTGGCCGTCGCGGGCTGCGATCGAAGGAGCGTACCGCGAGCGGGCCCGTCGCCACCATCCGGACGCGGGCGGGGATCCGCGCGAATTCCGGAAGCTTCAGTGGGCGATCGAGGTCTTGCGCCGGTATCGGCCGCCGGATCCCTGAGCGGAGGTGCGCAACGTTTATCGGACGCGGGACGATGATTCGAACGGAGGTCCAGGAACGCCCTCGTCCCCCCGCGAAGCGCTCTCCACGTTGCCCGACAAGGTCTTGCATGACCTGGCCGAGGCCCATGGGCTCGATCCTATGCGGTATCCAAGTCGCGGCTCGCTGATCGAGGCGCTTGCTTCGCTCCCGGACGCCGAACTCCTCCTGGCCGAGGCGGAACGCCGTCGTATGGAATTCCGCCTCGAACGGCTTCGACCCCGGCAGCTCCGGGAACTCGGGGAACGATACCGGGTGAGTCTCCTCGGCCTGAAACGGAAGTCGGAACTCATCGCGGCCCTCGCGGGCGCCCCCGGTTCCCCCCAAATCCTCATGGAACTCGAAGCGCAAGACACTGCAGAACGGGATGCCGGACTCGCCTTGGGCCGGGACACCGACATCGATTATGAACGGGTCGAGGAACTTCTCGACCAAGCCCGCAAGTGGTTCCAAGAACGCCAGTTTGAGGCCGCGTTGACCGCCGCCCAGGAGGCGTCCCGGATCGCGGAGCGGACCACGGAGCAGCTCCGGCGGGCGTCGTGGTCGTACGCCGTGCTCGCGGCGCAGGGGCTCCTCGAACCGTGCAATCCGGAGGACCCGGAGACATCCAAGGCCCGCGCGCTGTTGGATCGGGCGCGAGACGTGTTCTTCCAAGGTCAGTTCATGGACGACGCGTTCCTGCAGGATCTCGTCCGGGCTGCGGAGGTGGCTCACGCACAGGAAGCCGAGCGTGTCCGGGATTTGCTCGCCGTCACCCGGGACTCCATTCGCGAGGCCGCGAACCTCGGCGCACCGATCGCCCTGGCCGAGGACGCGTGGAAGCGCGGCGGCGACGATCTCGATCGGGATCGTCTGGCTGCGGCGCGCGAGAGTTTCGTCGAGGCCGGCCAACGGGCCGAGGACGCCCGGCTCCGTCGGATTCGCGAGGTCGAGGAATCAATCGGCCTGGTGTCCGATCACATTGCCCTGGCGCGGAACGTCGGCGCGGACATGCAGGAGGCGGAGGGACTCCATCAGGCCGCCCGCGCCGCGGTCGCCATCGGCGAGCACGGGCAGGCGGGCGATCTCCTCAGACGCGCGGAGCGGATTGCGATGAAGGGCCAGCAACGTCAGATCGAACGCGCGATGCAGCTTCGCCGGGCCCAGGTCGAGAAGGCCCAGGCGATCATCAATGCGTGCGAGCCGGTCCTGAAGGAAGCGGAATCCTACGACCTCAGCGCGACGGAAGTCCGCGTTCTCCTGCGGCAGGCTCAGGACGTCCTCACGAAAGGGGATTACCTGGCCGGGCTGACCTTCGCCCGGAACGCGGAGGAGGCGGCCCAGCGGCTCGAAGCCCAGGTCGCCGACGAGCGCCGACGGCGCGGGATTCAGGTACCCGCTTCGGGGACGTGCGGGGTGTGCCGATCCACCCGGGTCACGTTCCAGGATGACGGATGGGGCCGGTGTGAGGACTGCGGGAACACGTTCCGATGGCGCGGGGCGTTCGGGGTCTGGGAGCGCCTGAAGGCGATCTTGGTCCCGTAGGCGTCTCGGAGGGCGGCCATAGTCTTTTAACGAGTGCCCAGAATTCCGCGCGGAATGGCGAAGCGTGGTCTCCTGACCCGGAAGGTCGAAGACATCGAGGTTTCCGCATCGGCGGAGGTCGCGCGACTCGTCGAAGCGATGGGCCGCGGAGGCGGTTTCACCGCGAAGAAGGTCGCCGTCGGGGTGGAGATCCTCCGGACGATGTTCCGCCGCTCGAGGTGCACGACGTTCCTTTCGTTCCCCGCCGCGTTGATGGCGACTGGGGTCCGGGGTGTGCTGCGGGCCCTCGTTCAGGAGCGCCTGGTCGACGTCGTGGTCACGACGTGCGGCACGGCCGATCATGATCTCGCGCGGGTGTGGCAGCCGTACTACCACGGCGAATTCGAAATGGACGACGTCGCGTTGCATCGCCTCGGGGTGAATCGCCTTGGGAACGTCCTGATTCCGAATGCATCGTACGGCATCGTCCTGGAGAAAAAGGTTCAACCCATGTTGCGCGACCTTTGGGACTCCGGCGTAAGGACGCCGTCGACGAGCGAACTCCTCTGGGAGCTCGGGCGACGCACGGGAAGCCAGCAGTCCCTGCTGTGGTGGGCCTGGAAGAACCGCATTCCGGTAGTCGTGCCGGCAATCTTCGACGGGGCGGTCGGGTATCAGCTGTGGTCGTTTTGGCAGGAGCACAAGGAGTTTGCGATCAACCAGTTCCGGGACGAAGCGGACCTCGCCGACGTCGTCTTCCGGGCGAAAGAGACGGGCGCGCTGATGATCGGAGGCGGCGTCTCCAAGCATCACACGATTTGGTGGAACCAATTCCGAGGCGGGCTCGACCATGCCGTCTACATCACGACGGCTCCCGAGTGGGACGGGAGTTTGAGCGGGGCCCGTGTTCGGGAAGGGATCTCTTGGGGCAAGGTCAAGGAGACCGCGAGGCAGGTCACGATCGAGGGAGATGCGTCCGCGCTCCTGCCCCTCATGATCGCCGCGGCGCTCCACCGCCCCCACCGATAATCGGAAGCGGTCACTTGATGAGCCAGTAGCCCGCGGCTTTCTCGCGCGCCCGGCGCTTCGCGTACCCCTTCGACTGCAATTCCTGGAGAGCTTGGAGGACGAAGTTCTTCGGGAGCTTCGACATCTTCGTGATTGCCTCCGCGTCGCGCATCTTGTCCTCTGACGTGATGCCGGCGCCTTTCATCGTGTCATAGACCTTGTTGGCTCGATCAGAAACGTCTTCGAGGGGCACGCGCGAACCCTCCGTGCGCGGGCCCGCAACTCGGGGCGGTGTTAAATAAGCTTTCCATCCTTGAGACGGACGATGTGCCCGGGGATCTGCAAGGACCGACTCGCGGACGCGTTCGACCGGTTCGGGCGCGTTCCAATCGAGAAGCGGAAGCTCGTCGTCCCGCCGGACCATTCCGCGTTCCGGGCGGCCGAAGACCCGTTCTGGTCCGCCGGCGGCCTCGTCCACGACGGCCGAGGTCGCGTCCTCCTGATTCGGCACGTCCTCGGCGCCGGTTGGGGCGACGCGTGGGTCACTCCCGGCGGTCGCTTGGAGGAGGGGGAGACCACGGTGGACGGCCTCCGCCGCGAGGTGCGCGAGGAGGTGGGCGTGGACGTGCTAGAGCCGGTCCTCACTCGCATTCTCCAGCAGACTCTTTCCGATGGAAGCCGGGTGCGTCACGGCTACTTCGCGCAATTCGTCGGCCGGGCCTCGTCCGTCGAGCCGCGTCCGGGTCCTGACGTCCGGGAGGCGCGCTGGTTCGAGAGCTTGCCGCCGGACTTGGCGTTTCGTGACGACTACGTCGCCGATTTCGAACAATTCGTCCGGCCCGCAACCTTTTAGCGAATCCCCCGGATGGCGGGATCGGGACCGTGGGACCGAAGCCGGCGCTCCTCGTCGTCGACATTCAGAACGACTTCTGCCCGGGTGGGGCGCTCGGAGTGCCGGACGGCGATGCGATTATCCCGCGCGTGAATCGGACCATCGCGCTCTTCGAACGCCGCGGCCTGCCCGTCCTGTTCACCCGGGACTGGCATCCGCGCGTCACGAAACACTTCAAGGAATTTGGGGGCGCCTGGCCTGCACATTGCGTGCAAGGGGCGAAGGGCGCTCGATTCCATGGAGGCCTTGAGATGCCGAAAGGCGCCCTCATCCTCTCGAAAGGAATGGATCCGGACCAGGACTCGTATTCGGCGTTTCAAGCATTCACGGATCGCGGGCGGGATCTCGAATCGACCTTGCACGAGCTCGATGTGGACGAACTGTTCGTCTGCGGCCTCGCGACGGACTATTGCGTTCGAGCGACGACCCTCGATGGCCTGCGTCGTGGGCTTGCCGTCCGGGTTATCCGCGACGCGATTCGCGGGGTCGATCTCAAACCCGGTGATTCGGAAATAGCGATTAAAGAAATGCGCGTGAATGGAGCACATTTCTCGGAGAGTCGGGGACTAGGGAGATTCTTGCGGAAAGGCTGAATTTCTCCATGAAGGCGTGACCGGTCCCGTCCACGCCCGACCACCGCATGGAGGCTGAGAGACGAGACCGAAATAGTGGAGAAGTTCATCGCTCGCATGCGAGAACTCCGCGAAGCCGGCCCTTAGAGGTGAACTAGGATGGCAGGACCATCCCGTGGGCCAGAATTCACGAAGTCGGATCTCCTAGGAAATCGGTGGCACAACCAAATCCGATCGGATTGGCTCGGGGGGCAGTATCTGCCTCGCCCCAATGTACGCAAGGGCCGAACCGACAATCAAGACGATGGGCCCAACGATCGCTACGTACACGCCGTACTCGATGGTGTACACGCCGGGTGGACTGGACGCTGCCGCGTCGGCAGAGATGCGTGCAAACGTCAAAATGGCAACGGGGAGGGCAAGGCTTCCCCATGCAAGACCCAGGACTGCAGCGACTCTCTTCGGAATCCCGAAGAACGTGAACCACATGAGACCAACCACCAAGACGGAGATTGCCGGGAGAAATGGTTCAACTCCAAAACCGTTCAAGGATCCGCCGCACTCAGGGCAGGACAAGGGCGTATAGCTCTCCCACGGCAGGAGGGTTAGGGCGACCAGCGTGATGACCCCTCCCACAATGGCCAGGAGTCTCCCAAGTCCCACTCTCTCTGCGCCGCGTTCCCGGAGGACGCGCGCGTAGGCGACAAGGTTGGCGAGAATCGACACAATGAATACCGAGACCAAGGCGTAGAAAATCCATCCCTGGGGCGAATTCAGCCAGTTCAGGAAAGCCCCCCACCATGGTCTCATCTGGGATCGGTAACCGATAGAAATCCGCAAGCTTAACGCTTTTCAAGAACGTGTACGAGCTTGATTCCGTAGAGGCGTCCGAGTTATCCGAAAGAACCGGTTGGACAGTACGTTTATATAACGCGGTTGCCATACGATTGTCAGACAAAATTACCCGAGATGTCGGACGCGGACTAGGGTCCATATGCCATCGGAATCCGAGCGGGTTACGATCCGAATTCCCCCGGACAAAATCAAGGCGCTCCATCAGCTCGTCAAGAGCGGCGACTTCACGACGATCTCCGATGCGATTCGCGCGGCGATCGATCGGTTCATCGACGTGAAGTTCGCGCCGGACTACATCCGCAAGCTCATGATCGAATTGCCGAAGGGGAACGTCGTCGACCTTCAGCAGCTCGTGAAGTCAGGCGACTCGGTTTCTGTCGAGGACGCGGTCCGCAACGCGGTCCGAGAGTATGTCCGACGTCGGCTCCACAAAGCCATGGAAGGGGCCGAGCGATAGGTCGACGTGGCGGGAACGCGCGACCCCTCAGGCGCGCGAGCAGGGCGGCCCGATGCGGGGCCGTTCGGGATGGAATCAGGGATGGGCCTCGAGACGGCGCAGCGCACCGGGAACCAGTCGTTCCTCGACTCCTTTGGCTTCGCACGTCCGAAGGTCCTCGTGATCGGCTGCGGGGGCGCGGGTGGGAATTCCGTCCATCGGTTGCACCGCATGGGGATCCACGGGGCCCGGACGGTCGTCGTGAACACGGACGCGGTGCATCTCGATTCGATCCAGGCAGACCGCAAGCTCCTGATTGGCCGAGGCGTGACGCATGGCATGGGGGCCGGCGGTCGGCCGGAAATCGGAGAACGGTGCGCCGAGATCTCGGAGCAAGAACTCCGGAACCAGATCGGGGACGCGGATCTCACGTTCA
>VBLZ01000100.1 GCA_005878515.1 Methanobacteriota archaeon
ATTCCACTCCGAATCTTACGCACACGATTTCATCCTGGCGGGAGCCCGATAAACGTGCCGACCTGAGAATCAGGCACGAAATCGAATGCTCACGCGAGTTCGGGTTGGAGCCGGCGGACGAACTCGTCGACCATCTTCTGGTCGATCCCGTAGCCGAGGATTCCGTCCAGTCGGTCGACGACCTTCCCGCCGCGGAACAGCGCGAGGGTGGGGACGACGTCGACCGCGTAGTCCTCCCAGAGTGGATTGTCCTCGTCGTCCAGGTACACGGCCGCGAAGCGCCAAGGTCGCGCGGCGGCGAGCTTCTCGAACTCCTGTTTGAACCGCCGACAGAACGGGCACCACGTTGCCCAAAACATGACCACGGTCGGTTCGGCGGCTTGCACGACCGACTCTTGGAATGCGTCGGGATTCCGGACCTGCAACATCGCCGTTGCGTTCACGACATTCGAGAGCGATAAAGCTTCACACGTGAAGATTCGCGCGTCCGCGCGTCACGCGGCCCAAAGACATATACGAGATACCCCGGATACGACCCGCCGCTCGCGCGCTCGAAGGGATGGAATGGGTTCACCGATCGTGTCCGAGGAGGTCCGCGGCTACTTCGCGGGCTTGCTGAAGCAGGTCGAGGCGACGTACGCGGTCGCCCGGGCCGCGCGGACGCGGGGTTTCGATCCGGAACTGGACGTGGAGATCCCGCTGACGGACGACCTCGCTTCCCGCGTCGAACGGCTCCTCGAGCACTACGAGGTCGAAGGCGTCGCGCGTCGGATCCGGGAGCTGGCGAAGACCCACGACCGGGAAGAGCTGGCGATCCTCGTCGCGAAGGAAATGGCCGTGCGGCCCGCGACGAGCAAGGAGAAGGCGGTCGACCGCGCCGTCCGAGTCGGACTCGCGATCCTGACGGAAGGGATCCTCGTCGCGCCGCTCGAAGGCCTCGCCGGCGTCAAGATCAAGCGCAACCGGGACGGCACCTCGTACGTCGACCTGTCGTACGCCGGTCCGATCCGCTCGGCGGGCGGGACCGGCCAGGCGCTGAGCGTCCTGATCGCCGACATCGTGCGGCGGGAACTCGGCCTGGGACGGTATATGCCGACGCGAGAGGAGGTCGAGCGTTTCAAGGAGGAAATCCCGCTGTACCGCCAGGCGCAACATCTCCAGTACACGCCGTCCGACGAGGAGATCTCGCTCATCGTCTCCAACTGTCCCGTCGCGATCGACGGAGAAGGCACCGAGGACGCGGAGATCAGCGGGCATCGCGACCTCCCGCGGATCGAGACGAACCGCATCCGCGGAGGCGCGTGCCTCGTCATCGCGGACGGGATGTGCCTGAAGGCGCCGAAGATCCAGAAGCACGTGAAGAAACTCCGGATCGACGGATGGGAGTTCATCGACGAATACCTCGCGCGGAAGGAGTCGCGGCCCGAGGACACGAAAGACGAATTGGGCGTCGAGCCGAGCGAGGCGTTCATCCAGAACATCGTCGCGGGCCGTCCGGTCCTCTGCCATCCGAGTCGGCCCGGCGGCCTGCGGCTCCGATACGGTCGGACGCGCGCCACGGGTCTTGCCGCCCTCGCCCTCCATCCCGCGACGATGCACATCCTCGACGACTTCATCGCGGTCGGAACGCAGATCAAGACGGAACGCCCGGGAAAGGCCGGCGCCGTCACGCCATGCGACCGGATCGAGGGACCGCTCGTCGTCCTCGACTCCGGAGATTTCGTCGAGGTCACGGACGCGGAAGCCGCGAAACGTCTCACGCCGCGCGTCCGGGTCATCGCGGATCTGGGGGAGATCCTCGTGCCCTTCGGAGAGTTCCTGGAGAACAACCACGTCTTGATGCCCGGCGCATTCTCCCTCGAGTGGTACGGTGCGCTCTTGCGCGAGAAGCTCGGCCGCCTTCCGGACGGATGGGAGGACGTCGACGGACCCCAGGCGCTCGCCTGGTCTCGGGACCTCAGCATCCCGCTCCACCCACGACACAACTTATTCTTCCACGATCTGACCGTCGAGGAATTGACACGCCTCCGCGAACTCATCGCGGCCCACGGGCGAATCGACGACGGCCGCCTGATCGTGCCCGGCGACGAGGAACCGCGGGAGTGGCTCGTCCGGCTCGGCGCGACGTACCGGGTCCGAGGAGACGAGGTCGTCGTGGAGCGTCATACCGCCGCACTGCTCGCGACGCTCGGGATCGAGATGGGACCGGTGCTGCGTCTCGCCCCGGCTCCAGCGAGCGACGATCCGCTCGCCTTCGTGTCAGCGCTCGCGGGTCTCCCCGTGAAAGCCCGCGGGCCCACTCGAATCGGCGCGCGGATGGCCCGCCCGGAGAAGTCGGCCCCTCGAAAAATGCAACCGGCACCCCACTCGCTCTTCCCGATTGGCCACGAGGGAGGGGCCCAGCGACTCCTGCTCGAGGCGGCCTCGAAGGAGACGATCGAGGTCGAGGTGGGCCTCCGAATCTGCGCGTCGTGCGGCAAGCGGTGGTTCCTCCCGAAGTGTTCGTGCGGCGGACACACGGTTTCCCGGAACGGGCCGACGCGGCAGCGCATCCCCTTGGCCGACGTCCTGCGGACGGCGCTCGAACGGATGGGCGAGACGAAACCGGCGGAGATCAAGGCCGTCCAGGGGATGATCTCGCGGACGAAGACGCCGGAGCCGATCGAGAAAGGTGTCCTCCGGGCGAAGCACGACGTCTACGTGTTCAAGGACGGCACGACACGGTTCGACATGACGAACCTGCCGCTCACGCATTTCACGCCGCACGAAGTGGGCATCTCGGTCGAGACCGCCCGACAGCTCGGGTACACGCGGGATCGCAGCGGCCGTCCCCTGGAGCGTGACGATCAGACCGTCGAGCTGCGGGCGCAAGACATCGTCGTCGCGCGCTCGTGCGGGGAATACCTGGTCCGCGTGGCGGGGTTCGTCGACGACCTGCTCGAGCGGCTCTACGGCCTCGGCCGATTCTACGGCGCGAAGTCGCCCGAGGACTTGCTCGGCCACCTCGTCGTCACGCTCGCCCCGCACACGAGCGGCGGCGTCTTGGCGCGCATTGTCGGATTCACGAACGCAAACGCGTGTTTCGCGCATCCCTACCTCATCGCGGCGAGACGGCGGAACTGTGACGGCGACGAAGATTCCGTGATCCTGCTCCTGGACTGCCTGGTCAACTTCTCCCGCGCGTTCCTGCCCGACAAACGCGGCGGGCTGATGGACGCGCCGCTGGTCTTGACGTCCCGCATCGATCCGAACGAGATCGACAAGGAGGCCCACAACCTCGACGTCATGTCGGCGTATCCGACGTCGCTGTACGAGGCCGCAGAACGCTTCGCGCATCCGAAAGAGATCGAGCCGCAGATCGACACAGTGAGCAAACGGATCGGGAGCGTCTTGCAGTACGAAGGGTTCGCGTTCACGCACGAGACGACCGACGTCGCGCAAGGCCCGCTCGCGTCCGCGTACGGCGAAGGCTCGATGGCGGAGAAGATCGACAAGCAGCTCGAGCTCGCTCTCCGAATCCGTGCGGTCGACCCGAACGACGTCGTCGCGCGGATCGTCGTCCACCACTTCCTGCCGGACCTGATCGGAAACCTGAAGGCCTTCTCGAGCCAGCAGGTCCGTTGCACGAAATGCGGGGAGAAGTACCGCCGGATCCCGCTCCGGGGGAAATGTCTCGCGTGCGGGGGGAACCTCACCCTGACGGTCCACGAGAGCTCGGTGAAGAAGTACCTCGAAATCTCAAAGCGGATCAGCCAGCAGTTCGAGGTCTCGAACTATCTACGCCAGCGAATCGACTTGATCGAGGATGCGATCACGTCGTTATTCACGAACGACAAGACGCAAGATCTGAAGCTCGACGATTTCTTCTAGGCGGCCAAGACCTTCGCCTGCTCGGATCGGATTTTCAGGGCGGCGGTAGCGACGAGGAAGGCGCCGACCCCGAACGCGCCGAGGACGAGTAGCGGGAAGTTCGCGATTGTCACGTTAGCGAGGTCCGTCGGCACCAGGCCCGACCTCAGACCGATCTGGTCTGGACCATACACGAATGCGCCCAGGAGGGCCAAGCCAAGGACCATGAACACGATGCCGGCCTTTGCGGCGGCAGGAGTGCGGAGCGTGTACTTGCAGGTCGGGCACACCCATACCGCGTCTTCCGGGAGTTCGGCGTAACACTCGGGGCAGCGGCGCGCCATCGCGCGGGACAGAAAGGCCGCGGAGAAATAGTTTGCGTCGATGTTTTCTGGACGCGCGACGGACCGCGGATAACCCTTTAGTAGCGGGGGCCGGTTCGCGAGCGAATGAGGAAGTCGACCGCCATCGCGCTGGCCGCGGTCACGCTCATCGCGATCGCGGTGCGGCTCTCGCCTCTCTTGTCCTTCCTCTACTGGGGCTCCGATACCGGCGAGTACCTCTCGATCCTGCGAGCGCTCGTCCGCGGAGGACGCGTCTCGACCCCGTACTACGGTTGGGGCGTGACGTATCCGTACTTCCCTGGGATGTTCTTCGCTCAAGCCGGAGTGGTCGACCTCAGCGGCCTCGACGTGCCGACGACGATCAACCTGCTCGTCCCCGTCCTCGGCGCGCTCGCGGTCCTCCCGATGTTCCTCATCGGTCGTCGGATGACCGGCGACGATCGTTTCGCCCTCTTCGCGGCCGCGTTCCTCGCCGGCGCAATCCCGGTCGCATATACGACGGCGCATACGGCGCCGGCAACCGTCGGGGAGCTCCTCGCCGTCGCGGGCCTCCTTTGTTTCGTGCGTCTTCGGACGGACGGTCGAGCAATGGTGCCGCTCCTCCTCGTCACGGCGACGCTCATCGCGACGCACCACCTCTCTCTCTACTTCTTTCTCATCATGGTCCTGGGGACGATCGTTGTCGAAGGGCTCGCGCGTCCGTGGCGGTGGACGCCTGGCGCGAAGCGGGAGGTGGCGTTCGCGACCGTCCTCATGGCCGGCACGTTCGTCTACTGGCTCGGCTACGCGACGACGTTCCGGGAGTCGATCCTTCCGGATGTGAACATCCAACCGTGGTGGGCGTTGCTCGCATTGTTCCCGGCAGGCGTCGTTCTCCTGGCGGCAATCATCTTCACCCGCTCACGTCTTGGCTGGAGGTACCAGCCGCGGTATCCGAGCCTGCGCCGGCCCTCAACCGCGTACGCGGCGGCGGCGGGGGCGATCTTGGTGATCGGCGTCGTCTCGGTCGTCGTCGGAGTGCCAGGGACCACATTTCAGGTGCCTGCGAGCGGCCTCCTCTACTTCGTCCCGCTGGTCCTCCTCTTGTCCTTCTCGTCCTCGGGCCGGCCATTTGGCGATTTCCTCGCGGACGGGCTTCAGGTGAATGGCTGGCTCGTTGCGCTCCTCGGTTCCGCGGTCGTCGGGATCGTCGCGGCCCCGCGCGTCCTGATTCCGTACCGACACACGGAGTACCTGATGATCCCCCTCGCGATCTTCGCGGGAATCGGGTTCTTCCGCCTACTGGACCTCGCAGGCCTTCGCGGCGGAAAGCGCACCCTGGCCCTCGGGGTGTGCGGTCTCCTCCTCGCCGCTAACGCGGTCGCCGGCATCCCGCCTCCATCGACCCTCGCGGGGTGGAGAGAGGGCACGATCCCCGCGGCCTTGGACCCGGCGTATTGGGCGAGGGACTACGCGAGCGGGCTCGTCGTGTCGGATCACCAGGGGTCGACCACGGTCTTCGGATTCGGCGGATTGAACGCCACATGGGACCGGACCCGAGCTCCGTTTCTGCCCGACTCCCTCGCGGATCCGTTCGCAGGACTCGTCGGGATCGACTCGCCGTCGGGCCGGAAGAACGGCACGTACATCTGGATCGACCGCGACATGGAGGCCGGCGTCCGTCTCACGCCGTGGGAAACCGCCGCACCCATGAACACGACGGTCATCGAGAGATTCGACGCGTCCCCGTTCGTCAAGGTCTTCGACAACGGATACGCTCGACTCTACTGGATCGCCTGGGGCTGCACGCCGTCGACGTGTTGAGCCGAACGCTTTTATCCGGGTTCACCGCATCCGCGGCGGCGATGCGCGTCGCCGTCCTCCACGACCACCTTCGCTTCATCGGCGGTGGAGAGCGCGTCGCACTCACTCTCGCCGCGGCATTCGACGCCGACCTGTACGTGACCGACCTGGATCCGACATTGCCTGAGCGCGCCGGCATGCCGAAGGTCCGGGTGACGGAAATCGCGCGGGTCCCGCAGACGCCTCCGATGCGTCAAGACCGCCAAGCGCGCGCATTTCGTGAGTACCCGATCCCCGATCACGACGTCTACCTCCTCTCGGGGAACTGGGCGGTGTTCGCCGCCCCGAGGCTGCGCCCAAACACATGGTATTGCCACACTCCCGTACGGGTGTTCTACGATCTCCACGACTCGTTCCTTTCCTCGCTCCATCGCGTTCGGCGCTGGGCCGCGCAGCGGTGGATCGAACGGAGACGTCCCGAGTACGAGGCCGCCGCGGCGGCCGTCCAGACAATCGTCGCGAACAGCCGCAACGTCGAAGCGAGAATCGAGCGCTTCCTTCACCGGAAGGCCTCGGTGGTTCACCCTCCCGTGGATACGTCGCGGTACCGATTCGATCGCGTTGGCGACACGTGGCTTGCGGTGGGCCGCTTGTCCCACGAGAAGCGGGTGGGTCTCCTCGTCGAAACGTTCCGGCGGCTCCCTCGAGAGCGTCTCATCGTGGTGGGCGGAGCCCAGATGGGCATCGATGCGGACCGGTTCATCCGCAGACTCGCGCCCCCGCCCAACGTCGAGTTCCTCGGGGAGATTGCGGAGCCGCAGCTCCTGGACCTCTACGCGACCTGCCGCGGGCTCGTGGCCGTCTCCGTCGACGAGGACTTCGGGCTGACGCCGGTCGAGGCGATGTCCTCCGGGAAGGCAGTCATCGCGGTGAACGACGGAGGTTACAAGGAGACGGTTATCGACGGCACGACCGGATGGCTGGTCCCACCGGACTCGGCATCCCTCGCCCTGGCCATTCGGGACACAGATCCGGCACGACTCGCCGCGATGAGAGAGGCGTGCGGGGCGAGGGCGCGATCGTTCGATCGATCCGTGTTCGTCGCTCGGATGCAGGAGCTCGTCGAGAGAGTTCTCGTTCTCCGCTGAATTCACTTCTCGCTCACGAGTGTGAAGACGAGCTTCTCAACCGTGTTGTCGAGGTACCGTTCGATCCATGGGAGAATCCGAGGGAACGGGCGCCGAATGTAGCGATCCACGTGGTATTCATAGACCTTCTGAACGTTCGCCACGCGGAAGCGGGCGTGGGTGTAGTATGACCGCTCGTCCGCCCCGAAATAGTCGAACGATCCCTCCGTGAAGAACCGGACGTGGGTCGGATCCTTGTATGCGTTCGAGTGTTTGTAATGCGGGACCTCGATTGTGACCGTCGCCCGGTCCCGAGTGATGCGGTGAAGCTCCTCCATCACCCGGATCGTGTCCGGGAGATGTTCGAGCAGATGAATCGCGACGACCTCCTCGATCGCGTTGTCCTTGAAGGGCCAGGGGAACCGGGAGAAATCGACGATCAACTCGACACCCGGAAGGCGGATCCGGTCGACGTTCACGTACCCCGCTCGGATGTCACGCCCACATCCCAGATTCAACCTCCGGGGAACCGGCACGCGAACACCGTCCCGGCGTCAGGCGGCGAGGCGATATATAAAAGCGGTGCGGCGTTGCAGGAGATGGCGACTTGGCACCCCGGGTACCGCGATGCGTCTCGCGATCTTCCACGACTACATGGAGACGATCGGCGGCGCGGAGCGCCTCGTCCTGACCCTTGCGCGCCATTTCGATGCGGACCTCATCACGACGTCGTACGACCCCGAGTTGCCCGCTCGGGCAGGGTTCGGGGACGTCAACGTCATCTCGCTCGGCACTCTCCACCCGGGTCCGCCGTTCAAGCAGATTGACGCGAGCTGGAAGTTCTCGCGGGCGCGGTTCCCGGGCTACGCGAAATACATACTCTCGGGGAACTGGGCTCATTACTCCGCGCGTCGCCACCATCCGAACCTCTACTATTGCCACACGCCGACCCGGATGTTCTACGACCAGCGCGATGCGGTGCAGGCACGTCTCCCACTCGGCCGCCGGCTCTTTGCGAGCACATGGACCACCGTCCACGGAACATGGGACCGTCGTGCGGTGCGATCTTGCGACCGCATCGTCGTGAACAGCGAGAACGTCAAGGCACGCGTTCGACGATATTACCATCGCGAGGCAGACGTCATCCATCCTCCCGTCGAGTCGTCGCGCTTTCGATTCGATGGACTCGGTGACGCATGGCTGTCCGTGAATCGGCTCTATCCGGAGAAGCGGATCGAGCTCCAGCTCGAGATCTTTCGACGTCTTCCGAGAGAGAGACTGACGATCGTTGGCGGATTCTCGAAGGGGGACCGCGCGGAACGATACGTAGCGTCGCTGAATCCCACAGAGAACGTGACGATGGCCGGCGAGATGCCAGAGGCGACCCTGCGGGACCTGTATGCACGCTGTCGGGGCGTCATTAGTACGGCCGTGGACGAGGACTTCGGCATGACCCCCGTCGAAGCGATGGCCTCGGGGAAGTGCGTTCTCGCGACGGATGAAGGCGGTCATCGCGAAACGATCGTCGACGGAAAGACCGGTTTCTTACTCCCGCCGACCGCGGACGCATTCGCATCGCGCATCGCGTCCCTGGACGATGCGGGCTTGCAGTCCATGCGGGATGCATGCATCGACCGCGCCCGACAGTTCGACGTTGCCATTTTCCTGGCAAAGATGGAAACCGCACTCGGGACGTAGGGCCACGATCTCCGCGCCGAGGGCATCTGAAGAGGACGACATGGCTGGGGCCTCGCGGTTCGTTGAGACTCTCGTTTTGGAGAACATGAAAGGCCTCGTCAATGCGCTCAGGTAGGTCTCGCAGAACTCTCTCGCGTGTTGCGCCGATACGATAAAGAGCGGAAGACGGGTTCGCCGCGCGATGGCAAAGTCCGCTCTTGTCACCGGCGCCACGGGCCAAGACGGCTCGTTCCTCATGGAACTCCTCCTGAAGAAAGGCTACGAAGTCCATGGGCTCGTCCGCCGCTTGAGCATCCCCAATATCGGCAACATCCAGCACCTCGTGGACCGCGTCTCGCTCCTGGATGGCGATCTCATCGACCAATCGTCTTTGAACGCCGCGGTGAGAGAGAGTCAGCCGGACGAGGTATACAATCTCGCCGCGCAGTCGTTCGTTGCGACGTCCTTCGTCCAACCGGTCCTCACGGGCGAGATCACCGGCATCGGCGCGGTACGCGTGCTCGAGGCGGTTCGCGCCTATGCGCCGGATGCCAAGGTGTACCAAGCCTCGTCGAGCGAGATGTTCGGCAAGGTGGACCGGGAGCCGCAGGACGAGAGCACGCCGTTCCATCCGCGAAGTCCGTACGGGGTCGCGAAGGTCTACGCGTACTGGGCCTGCGTGAACTACCGGGAAGCCCACGGCTTGTTTGTTTCCAACGGGATCCTGTTCAACCACGAATCCGAACGACGCGGCCTCGAGTTCCTGACCCGCAAGGTGAGCAGCGGCGTGGCGAAGATCCATCACGGCCTCGCGAAGACGGTCACCCTCGGAAACCTCGACGCGAGGCGGGATTGGGGGTACGCCCCGGAATTTGTCGACCTGATGTGGCGGGTCCTCCAGCACAAAGAGCCGGACGACTTCGTCGGAGCGACGGGCGAGGCCCATTCGGTGCGCGAATTCGTGGAGGAAGCGTTCCGCGTCGCCGGCATCTCGGATTGGGAGGCGCATGTGACGATCGACGAGAAGAACTTCCGACCTTCGGAGATCTACAACCTGCGCGGGGACGCGGGGAAGGCCAAGCGGATCCTCGGATGGCAGGCGAAGACCAAGTTCAAGCAGCTCGCGAAGATCATGGTCGAAGCGGACATCGAGAGCCTGAAAGGATCCCGCAAGCCGAAGTGATCCGCTACGGTCGAGGCGGCGACGGGAAGCAGGCTGTGCAGTGGGGATCGATGTCCCCCAGGCTCTTGTGGTACTCGCAGAACCGGGCCGTGAGCATGAGCCCGGAGCAGAACCCGTTCACGCTCGCGATCTGGTCCGAGAGCGTCATCCCGTGGGCGATTTGGGAGGAGAGTTCGTGCACATACGGTTTGATCTCCGGGAAGAGTCGGAGCATCTCCTGGTCCACGCCGCGGCTCTGCGTGTTGTAGTGGCTCACGGCCGCTTGCGTGATCCCCATCGAATGGGCGACGTCGACCTGCTTCATCTTGTACGTATGTAGGAGTTCACGGGCCAACCGCGCGCGGATCGTGGGCAGGAGTCGAGCGACCACGAGTTCTTGGGGTTGGAGCATCCGGCGCGCCTCGTCCCTCCGGGGACCGGACTGAATACAGTATAACACGGTATTTAACCGTGTCCCTTTTCCTCGTTGTCACGGTAATTTCAGGTTTGCATCGGTTCACATTTTCTATGGAGGGAACGGTTCCGCAGCGGGGACTCGACTCACATCACGCAGCAGCGCGGACTCTCCCAATAGTCCAACCCAAGCCGGACCAACGTCGGGTCGGTCGAGGTGATCGCATACGCGTCACCGTCCGCGGTCCGGGACATCGTAAGGACCTGCTGGCCATCGACGAGCACGAGGACGCACTCACACACGATCGAGCGGATCTCCGCGGCCTTCTCGAGGTCTTTCGTGACGGGGATCTCGGGCACCGCGAGCCGCACGCGAATTCGCCGCCGGGCCGCACGGGCGAGATCGTCTTCGAGCTTCCGGAAAATCCCTTCATCGGCGGCGAGCACGACGATCTCCTTTCGCGCCGATGAGATCAGGGCCTTTGCTCGAGCGACGACGTTCGGGAGGCCTTTCACGATGTACGCCACATCGGTGTCGGGAGACTTTGTCGCCGCACGGAGCGGCTCGAGGAGGGAGCCAAGGCGCGCTGTGGCCGCCCGTCGCTTCTCGTATTCGGCCTCGACGAGACGACTCAGTCGGATCTCGACCTCTTTCGCCGGCACGACCCGAAACGTCTTTGGCTTGCCGTCCTGGACCTCGACGAGCCCTTTCTCGGCCAGCTCGTCGAGGGCATAGTAGATCTTCGAATCGGCGACACCGGTCTTCAGAACCAGATCGCCCGCGGTCGCATGGCTCACCCGAACCAGTGCGCAAAACGCCTCGGCAGCGTGTCCGCTGAATCCGAGGTCCCGCAAGGTGCCGCGGATCCGTTCCGCGGAAGGCCCGAACGATTCTTGGAGGAGCGCGTTCGCCCGCGCCTTGACTTCCGACATCCGGTAGGCCAAGGGAGGGAAGGTATTTAATGTTAGCTACTACTGATTGGTAGTAGAGACCATGGAAGCAACCGCGGAGGAAGTCCGTGCGAAAGTGCGGGAACGGTATTCGATCGCAGCGAGCAGGCGGGGTGGTTGCGAGGACGACGGCTGTTGCGCGATCGGCTATTCGCCGGTGGAGCTCGAAGGGATTCCTGCCGAATCCGTCCTCGGATTGGGCAGTGGAAATCCGGTCCGGCATGCGGAGCTGCGCCCCGGCGAGACCGTCGTCGACCTCGGGAGCGGCGCCGGAATCGACGTGTTCCTCGCGAGCCGCCTCGTCGGCCCGGCGGGGCACGCGACCGGGATCGACATGACGCCAACCATGGTCACACGCGCCACGACCGCATCGGTGGCTCACGATATCCGGAACGCATCGTTTGTCCTCGCGCCGATCGAGAAACTGCCGCTTCCGGATGGGCATGCGGACGTGGTCCTGAGCAATTGCGTCATCAACCTGAGCCCCGACAAACCGGCCGTGTTCGCCGAGGCCTTCCGAATCCTGAAGCCGGGCGGACGACTCGTGATCTCGGACGTGGTCCAAGAACGGGACCTGGGCCGGATCGAAGACGACTGCGGCTGTGTCGGAAACGCGATGGTCCGTGGCGAGTATTTGGAGACGATCCGGCGTGCTGGATTTGCGGAACTCCGAATTGTGGAAGACCGGCCCTGGCGGACGGGCCCGAGCGGAATCGAGGCGTCCGCCGTCACCCTCATCGCGCGAAAGCCGGGACGGGAGGTGAAGATGTGATACCCATCGAGATCATGCTGGCGAAGGCGCTCGCGGAGGAACTCCGCGCAGAAGGCTGCTGCGGGAGCGGGCCGTGTTGCGCGGACTCCCGTTGTGGCTGCTGCGCCTGAGGCCGCACCCTACTTTCGACGGCGATGGGCGGCCGATCTCACTGCGCCGTCCCGCTTGACGAGGTCCGGACGCTCGAGCTCAGCCGTGAGCGACAACCGAAGGGACCGAGTGCAGACTCCGGTAGATCGCGGTGAGTTCCGCCTTCTCCGCATCCCCCAGCCGAGAGTCCTGGATGTACTCCTCGTAGAGTGGGGTGACATCCTCGTCCCCAAGGCACGTGACGGACATATGGAGGATGTATTCCGTTAGAATATGCAGCGAATCGGAGGTGGGGGCTCGAGTCAACGCGTCGTCTTTGATCTTCCGCCACTGGAATCGCATGGGTGGGCCTGCCGAAGAGCGTACCACCGCGGTGGGTACGTAACCCTTTTCGGCCGGTTATCGCGGCGCGAACTGTGAGGACGACATGCGCAATGTGTCCTTTGCTTGAGTCGTCCCGCCAATCCTCAAGAGCCCGCCCGCATTCCGGGCGACACGGCCGCATCTCGCGACGGTTCGCGCACGGTGTGCTTCTTCGATGGCGCCTGTCCCGGCAATCAGTTCGCGCAGAAAGGGCCCATGAAAGCGGCCTTCGTGATTGGAGAGAAGGAATCTGTTCGCGACGTACCGGACCTGCAGACGCCCGACGGCCCGATGCGGAGCAGCAACATCGCGGAATATCACGGTCTCATTTTCCTTCTGCGGCACTTGCGAGACCTGGATCGCGGACGAGGGTCCGACGGGGCGTATCTAATCTGCGGCGATTCTCAACTCGTCATCCGCCAGATGCGCGGGGAGTATCGGGTGCGGACGGCCCATCTAGTTCCCCTACGCGCGGAAGCTTCACGCCTGTCGTCCGAGCTCGATGTCGAATTCCGCGCGGTCCCGCGCGCGAAGAACCGCGCCGGATTCCTCCTGGAATAGAGAGTGATGTCGGGAGTGGTCGATATTATACCGCTCGGTTACACTGGTACACAATCGAACACCATGTTTTCGGAAAATTCTTGAGGGGGGAGAGAAATCGTCGCCCGGCCAATGCGTCATGAGGGGCTTTCGCAGGACTTTCGCAAGCATTCCGTGCTTGTCCTCGTCTTGCTGCTGATGGCATCAGCGTTAGTTGCGCTGAGTCCAACGGCTCCGTGGGCCGGCTTGAGTGTCGACGCCCATGCCGCGGGCCTGGCCAATCCCGCGGCCCTTGAGCCGCACGCGCCCATCCACATCACGGGCGACGACGGGTTCAACACCTCAAACGGGGTTCGCGGTGGGACCGGCACTGCTGCGGCCCCTTACCTCATCTCCGACTGGCTGGTCGACGCCGCCCTCTATCCGAACTCCAGTGCGATGATCTGGCTCGAAAACACCGACAGGCACGTGGTCGTGCAGAATTGCCAAGTCATCCACCTGGACACCGTCGGAGAACAGTTCCAGGCATTCTACGTGGGCAAGTATCCGGGTGAAAACATGACGCCGATCATCGGGCCGCCAACGATCGACCTGACGAGCAACGTGACGTTCCTGGACAACGACATCGAGAGTCGCTACGGATACGGGATTCAGATTGCGGAGGGCTCCTCGAACATCCTCGCGAAGGGGAATCATGTGGCGGTCCATCCGGACAACGTCAGCGGCCGTGACTGGATCTACGGGATCAACGTGGCCCGGGGTACCCACAACGTCACGATCGAGGACAATGTGGTCAACGCCGGGAGCAGCCTGTACATCACGATCGGCATCCACTTGAGCGACTATTACGTGAGCGAGCAGCGCCGCGCGTCCCGGCTCGTCGCCCGGAACAATACCGTGATCGATGCGGCCGGTGGGATCCACGTCGAGTCTTCCCGATTTACGTTGGTCCAGGACAATACCATCTATCGGACCAACCTCAACAGCCTGGCCTACGGCTGGCCACGCGCCATCACGGTCCGCGAGAGCGCGCTGAACGCAAGCCTGGTTCACAACACGATCCGAGTCGAACTTACCGGGATCATCATTGGGGCGTCGACGGGTCGATGGGACACGTATGGATCGGTGACCAGCGCAAACAATACAACGATCCGTGACAACGTCATCTCGAATGTGACCAGCGGCATTCAAATCGGGAACGTGAGCGGCACTCAGGTCATCGACACGACCTTTGCAAATGTTGGACTTCAGGAGTTGAACCTGAATGGAGAGGGAGGTGCCCCCCGGAACCTGACCCTGACGGACTTGGCGTTTCCGGTCCGTATTCGAGCGCCAACCGAGGCGATACCGATCCACTGGTCTTGGACACATCTGACGCCATCGGCGGAATACAATCTCAGCGCGACCAACGGTACGACCACCGTGAACGTGTCTTTCGCGACGACGGCTGCCGGAGTCGGTTTCGTCGACGTCGAGCAGCCGCGTACCAATGCCACCAACCTCACTGTGTACCGTCTCGCGGGGCCGCTGCCTCCGCCGAATGCCCCGCCCACCGCGGACTTCGTTTGGGCGCCGACATTAGGCAACACGAGCACCATGTTCGTGTTCACCGCACAAGCAAGTGACGACCACGATCTGCCCAGCTCGATTCAAGTCCGCTGGGACTGGACCGGAGACGGGACGTGGGATACCGCGTGGTCCACGAACAAGACCGCGACGCATTCCTATTCCTCGATAGGAAACAAAACGGTCGTCGTGCAGGCGATCGATTCCGGAGGTCTGACCGCGACCCAGTCCCACGTGGTCCAGGTGACGGCACCGCCCCCGCCACCGCCGCCCCCGCCTCCGCCGAACGCGCCGCCCACGGTGGACTTCACATGGACGCCGAACTCCGGCGACACGACCACCGTCTTCACGTTCACGGCGCAGGCGAGCGACGATCACGATCAACCGAGCGCCATTCAGGTCCGGTGGGACTGGAACGGCGATGGGACTTGGGACACGCCTTGGTCGACCACGAAGACCGCCACGCACACGTTCAGCGCTCCGGGCGATTACACGGTGGCGGTGCGAGCAATCGACTCGGGAGGCCTTACCACGAGCAAGTCGCACCTGGTTTCAGTAACCGCCCTCCCACCGCCGCCGAACAGGACGAACCCGGTCTCCACGCAAACGCAGATACTCCTTCTCCTCGCGAGCGTTTCGACTCCGATCATGATCGTGACGGCCATTGGCGTAATCGTTTATGCGGTGAGTCGCGTGCGACGCAGACGGGGCCGCCGCGACTGAGTCAGTCGGAAGTTGCCACAGTTGCCTTGACCTCAAGTTCGTGACAGAGCCACCAGGGAGAATTGAACTCCCGACCTGCCGCTTACAAGGCGGCTGCTCTACCGACTGAGCTATGGTGGCGTACCGAGTCCATCGACCCTTTCGGTAAAAGGGTTTCCGCGTGGTCAGGCTGCACAACAACTCGAAGAGTCTCATTTTTGGAAATCATGGAAAAGCCTTTATTCGCCGCACCCGGCCTCCGATGCGCTGCGTGATCAGTCTTCCTTGTCCAACCTGCGGTAGCGAACTCGCCTTCCTCGAGCAGTATCAGCGGCACTACTGCTACGCGTGCGGAAACTACGCGCCCGAAGGCTATGGCGATCGGGGCGCGAAAATCTGTCCGACCTGCCGGGGAATCTTGTCGTACGTGGCCCAATACGACCGCCACTACTGCTACCGGTGCAATGCGTACCCCGCGGACGGCGTGGTCTTGCAATCGTTGGAGGCCACGATGCCCGTCGATGTGCGGCCCGTCGACGTTCAGCCCGTCGCCGAAGCGACCGAGCCCGCCCCGATCGTGACGGAACCCGAGACCGCGGTGGACGTGTCGGAGGCACCCGAGGTGGCGAAGCCGACGGACGTCGAACCGACCGCAGAGGCCGAGACGACGGAAGTGCCCACCACCCCGACGACCCCCGCGCCCGCCGAAGCCTCGCCCCAGCCTGAAGAAATCGTGGAAGAAGAACTTCCCCGCGAGGAACCGAAGGAGCCAGGACCGAGACCCCCGATCGTTCGCCTCAGAGTATTCCAGGCAAAGAAGCCGGCGCTCATGGATCTGTGCAAGGCCTACGACCTCGATCCGACCGGGACGAAAGAGCAGCTCCGCGAACGGCTCCTGAGCTATCTCGACACCTTGGAGGCGGAGGCCGAACCGGAGCCGATAGCCAAGAGTGAGGCGCCGGCCGGACCGGCTCCAATCGAACGACCCGAAGTCGAGGGTGAGTCCGTACACACGCCCGACGACGTCGCGGAAACCCCGTCAGTCGTGGAGGAACTGGAAAGCGAACAGCCCGGCAGCGCTAGTCCCGTGGTGGAGACACCGGTCGAAACGCATGCCACTCAGGAGGCCGTCGCGGAACGAATCGAAGTGCCCTCGTTCGTCTCGATCCCCGAATCCCAGCCCGCGGTCTCGGTCGCCCCCGCCGTCGAGCCGATGCGCGCGCTCCATCCATGTCCGACGTGCGGCCGGGAGCTCACATACATTGCCCGGTACCGGAGGTGGTACTGCTATCACTGCCGGGCGTACGCGCCGGCGAGCGAGTCGAGGTTCGCCTGTCCGACCTGCGGCGCGGCATTGCGCTGGATCGGTCAATACGAACGGTGGTGGTGCGATTCCTGCCGACGGTACGCGCCCGCGGACCTCCCGAAACCCGAGTCCGCCGCTGTCGTGACCGCGATGCCCGCGGAAGCCGTGAAACCGCTCTCTTATGCGACTGCACTCCCGGCCACCAGCGTCACACATCGACATCGAAGCCCCGGTAGCGGGATCGGCCTCGTCGGATTCGGGGTGATCCTCTTCGTCTTGTACGAGATGCTCGTGGACCTTCCGGGCGCCCTCTCCTACAGCACAGGGATCGCCGTCCCTCAGGACCTCGCCTTCGGCCTCCGGTTCTTCGCCTTCGTTTTCGTCGCCCTCGGCGCCATCACGGGCCTGTCGGCCGTTCGCGATCGACGCTGAGCCGCAAAGGTTTTTCCCGGCCTCCACGTTCGACGCCGGGCCATGCGGCTTCAGCAGGTGGTGAAGGACGAGCGACGTCCGCGCGAATTCGACCCGCGGGAATACATCTCCACCTGGACCGAGAAGGACCTGCTCCACGGGAAGATCGTGGACGCGTGGGTCATCATCTTCCGGACCCGCGGCTGCTACTGGGCGCGCTCAAGCGGCTGCTCGATGTGCGGATACGTGAACGACGTGGCCCAGGAAGTGAGTCCCGCGGACATCGGCCACCAGCTCGACGTGGTCCTGAAGAAGCATCAAGGACAGCCCCTCGTCAAGGTGTATACTTCCGGGAACTTCTTCGACGACCACGAAGTGTCTCTAGATGTCCGAGAGCGAATCCTCACAGAACTCGGAGACCGCTGCGACAAGGTCATCGTCGAGACGCTCGCCCACCTGTTGCGCCGCGACCAGCTCGAGCACGCCCTGCGTTTCGTCGACGAACTCGAGATTGCCTTGGGGCTCGAGTCGACGAACGAGAACGTCCTGCGGTACGCCGTCAACAAAGTCTGGGGCCTGAACGAACATGCGCGGGCCGCGACCGTCGCGCGCGAGGCCGGCGCGACCGTTAAGACGTATCTGTTGATCAAGCCGCCCTTCCTGACGGAACGGGAGGCGATCGAAGATGCCGTCCGATCGGGACACGAGGCGGATCCGCACAGCGACACGGTCTCCTTCAACCCGGTGAACGTCCAGAGCCGCACGATCGTCGACCGGCTCTTCCGCCGGGGCGAGTACCGCCCCCCGTGGCTCTGGTCCGTCGTCGAGGTCCTCGAGCGCACCCGCGACTTGAAGGCCCACGTGAAAAGCCACCCGACCGCGGGCGGCCTGGTCCGCGGGGCCCACAACTGCGGAACCTGCGATCGACGTGTCGTGAACGCGATCGAAGAATTCTCGCTCGGCCTCCGCGCGGACTTCGGCGACCTGTCGTGCGCCTGCCAGGAGGTGTGGCGGGCCTACGGTGAGACGCAACCGTTCATGATGACGTCCGCTGATCCACTGGCGGTCCTTGAAGCGTAACGTTCATCCGAGGTCCGAGAATCGGGAATCGCGATTCGGATGCGCGAATACGAGTTGAAACGGGGCACGGGGAAGAACCTCGAGGGCGACGGCCTGCGGAAGATCGCCGCGGAGGTGTTCGGCGACGTCGGAACGGATGGGGCGAAGGTCATCGTCTCTCACGGCGCCCTCGAGAAGATGGTCGTGTGGACCGACGGGAAGAAGCTGTTCGTCGACACCACGATGAAGTCCGGCGTCCCGGATCATGTCGCCACGGACACGATCAAGGCGTACAACGCATTCCTCGAGCGGGCGACCGGGCTGACCGCGAAGGAGCGAGGCAAGCGGGCGCAGCAAGCGGCGAAAAAAGGCTCTGCCTGACGATCGCTCCCGCTCGGCCTCCAGGAAATGGAAAAGGGTGCGGGCGGCCCTCGGCCTAGCCGAAGAGCGCACCCAGGCCCGCAGCCGCCTCTTCCTCGGAGACCTTCTCTTCTTCCTTCTTCTCCTCTTTCTTCTTCTCTTCCTTCTTCTCGGCGGGCGGCGCTGCCGCGGGAGCGGCGGTCGGCATCGCGACGGCGGCCTTCAGGGCCTCGTCGATGTTCACGCCTTCCAGCGCGGCGGTCAGAGCCTTCACGCGGGTCTCGTCGACCTTCACCCCGGCCGCGGTGAGGACCTTCTTCAGGTTCTCCTCGCTCACGGGCTTGCCGGCCGCATGCAGGACCAACGCCCCGTACACATATTCCATTCGTCGTCACCTCCTTGTTGTTTGATCATCCGGTCATCGTGCGAAGCGCCTCGTCGGCGGCACCGGGCGCGCGGGCGACGAGGGCGAGCATCTGAGTGTGGGCTTTCGCCAAGAGAAACTTGATCGATTCTTTCGTCGGGAACTCGGACTCGACGGCAAGCTCCAGCGCCTGCGCGTGGGCCTTCGCCAGGAGCGGGCGGATCGTCTCCTTGGTCGGGTAGGCAATCGTGAGTGCGAGGGCGAGCGCCTCCCGCCAGGCCTGGGCGATCTGTCCGCGGACGACCGTGTCGTCGACCGCCAGCGCATCCCGTCGGAACACGGTGCCGGCCTCGTAGGCGCCTCGCAAATCGAGGCCGACGACCAGGGGGAAGATCTCGAGCCGCGCGAGCTGCTGGGCGACGTCCCTCGGGATTCGCTGGCCTGCCTTCACCATGAGCTTGTCTTGGCGGATCATGACCTTGCCCCGTTCGATTGCTGCCGGAATCCCGGCCTTCTGGAGTTCGCCCACGACGGGGCCGGGTTTGAACGGCGTCTCCCCGGCGCGGACCCAGAGGTCTTCCGGCGCGACCTCGCCCCCTCGGGCCGGAGCGCGCGTCTTCGTCGCCTCGAGTTCCTTGAAGAGTCGGAACGGATTGATGTCCGCCGTCACGACGGCCGTCTGCCCCTCGATCGTGTCACTGAGCTTCACTAGGTCCGGCTTCTTCTCGCTCGCCTGCTCCAACGCGAGGCGCAGTAGGTTGTTCTTCGCGACCGTGATTGTCGCGCGCCCGGAGAGCTTCTTCCGGATCGCCTGGAACTGCGGCGCGGGGATCCCGTGGATGTTGGCGATGCCGACTACACGGGCCTGGGCGCAGCGCGTCGCGAGGCTCTCGACGAGTTGCTTCTTGTAGGGAGCGACGTGCGCCAAGGGACCACCTCAGAGGTACTTCACCGCGGGGCCCATCGTGGTCTTCACGTAGGCGGACTGGATGTTGAATCGTCCCCGTTCCAGCTTGCCAACGACGCGGCGCATCAAGGCGTCCAGATTCTCGGCGAGATCCTCGGGGGGCATGTCCCGCGTCCCGATCGCCGCATGGAACGTCCGCTTGTCGCGGCTCCGGACCCGGACCGTGTTCCGCAATGAGTTGATCAGGTTCGTCGGGTCCGCCGTGGGCGGGACGGGACGAGGCATCCTCCCTCGGGGTCCGAGGACGACGCCGAGACGCTTCCCAATTACCGGCATGAGCGGGGCCTCTGCAATGAAGAAGTCGTACGATGTCGCGAGGGTCCTCGCCTTCCGCTTGTCGCTCGCGTATTCCTCGATCTCTTGCGGCTGAATCACGAGGTCCGCGGCGTTCCGCGCCTTCAAGGCGAGCTCTCCCGACGCGAAGACGCAGACGCGGATCGGCTTCCCCCGTCCTTTGGGCAGGACGACGTCCTCTTCGACGCGATTCTTCGGAACCGAAAGATCAACATCGCGAAGGTTCACGGCGACCTCAACGGATTCCTTGAACGCACGGGGCTTGGCGGCCTCGAGGAGCTTCTTGATCGTCTCGACCGAATGCTTGTCCGCCAAGGGAGATCGCCTCCTGCAGTGCGTGCAGCCGAGATGGCCTCCTGCAGAGGAGAGGCGGCCAAAGAGCGTGGCCCTAATAAGGCTTTGCGGACGCGCGACGCCGGGTCCGTCTTCGGCGAACTACGGACGGGACTAGACGCATCTCCATCGTCCGTCGCGCGGAATCGACGATCCGAACGGCATCGCCGAGGAATTATCAGTCGGCCGATGATAACTGCATAACCCTTTTGTAGCCATCGCCCCTAGCCCGATCCGTGCGGGAGGAGGACGTCGAGCGGGCCCTCGAGACCCTCGGTCTCACCGGCAAGGAATCGCGCGCGTACCTGAGCCTCCTCCAGAATGGGGTGGCGACCGCCCAGCACATCAGCCAACTCCTTGGCGTGCAATATCCGGCCGTCTATCGGATCCTACAGTCCCTGCAAACGAAAGGCTGGATCGAGGTGTCGCGGGAGCGCCCGAACCGATATCGGGCCCGTGCGCCTCGAATCGTCGCGGAAGAAGCCCATCAGTCGAGAGGGGACGATCTCGTCGCCGCGGCCGAAATGGTCGGCGGGTTGAAGGAGAGCGTCCCCCCGAAGGCACGGGAGAGTGAGACGGACCTCTGGATCTACAAGGGGACGGAGTCGATCGGTCGCAAGCTCCGCGAGGTGGTCCTCTCCAGCAGCGGACAGATCCTTTGCGTGAGTCCGTTCCCCGTCGCCCCCGAGATCCTGCGGCTCCTCTTCGACGCCCTCGGCCGGTCCCGACGAGTCGTGCGGGTCGTCTTGAACGAGGCGAACCGCCCGGACCTCGCGGAACTCGGAAGCCTCCTCGGACGGAACATGCGCGTGCAGTTCCACTTCCCGGCTCGGCCGCTGTCCGCCACCCGGCTCGCGCACACGTACGTGTTCCCGAGCGACCAGGAAGTGTTCATCCTGAATTCCTTCTACCGCGAGGGAGAGCTCGCGGCGGACAAACTCCAGGGGCTCTGGGTCGGCGACATGGACTTCGTGAGGATCCAGCTCGAGGCGATGCTCCTCGACTTGTCGCAACCGACCGCCCGGGAGCGCAAGGCGTTCCCGAAAGCCCGCTGACCTCAGCCGGCGAGTTGCTTGTCGTACTTGCCCGACTGGATCTCCTTCGAGAACTCTTTCGCGGGCTTCCCTTCCACGGTCACCCCATTCGAGACGCAGGTGCCGACCACCTCGAGGACCCGCGCCTTCAGGGATTTCGCTTGCATCGCGTCCGCTTTCATGCCCGCAATCTTGATCGCCTGCGCAAGGGACAGGTTCCCGACCCGTGTCTTGCCCGGGTCGCCGGAGCCTTTCTCAATCTTCAACTCTTTCGCAATGAGTGCGGACGTCGGGGGGGTCCCGACCTCGATCGTGAAGGCTTTCGACTTCGGGTCGACGATCAGGGTGACGGGGACTTTCATCCCTTCGAAACTCTTCGTCTTCTCGTTGATCGCTTTGATGATCTCAACGATGTTCAGGCCGAGCGGACCGAGCGCCGGTCCCAGGGGAGGTCCGGGGGTCGCCTTGCCTCCATCGACGAGGACGTTCAGCTTCTCCACCATCGTCCGAAACCTCGGTAGGGCGGCCGAGAGACCGAGCCGGCATAAACGTTTCGACCGGGCTCATCGAATCATCGTTCGACCATCGAGGGGGTGACGGCGGAAGGCGCAACTCGGGCAGAAGCGCCACAATGATGAGGATCACGGGGAGATGACGAAAGCAACCTTAAACAAGGTTAACCGAGCGGTATCGGCCAACCATGTCGGATGGCCCGATTCACTTTTCCTCTTCCTTCTGGAGGACCCGGACGCTGTCGCCGCGGACCGTTACCGGGATGCGGACCATGGCCTCGAACAGCTCGACGGTGATCTCTTCCTTGGTCTCGTCGATCTTCATGACGCGGGCCTTTTCTCCCTTGAACGGGCCGGCGACCAGTTCGACAATGTCGCCTTCCATGATCCCGCTGACGATCGGTTTCGGGGTGAGGTACGCCTCGATTTCCGAGAAGGCGATTCCCGTCGACTCCCCCTCGCCCTTCACGACGCCGCGAGCCCGTCGCAGACCGCGGACGACTTCCTCCAGGCGATCCGGGTTCATGCTCTCGACGTAGACGTAACCGCGGAAGTTCGCGGGGACGAGGACCGAAAACACGCCGACGTCCTTTGCCTTGGCCCGGGCGTAGATGGCGTCCGCCACGGCGCGCTCATGACCGATCGAGGACTTGACCGCAAGGACCGCCTGTCGCGCGCTGAAGCTGAGGGTCTTCGCGTCGAACGCCCCGGGGTCGCCCTTTGAGATCGCATTCACGACGACGTTCAACCGGTCCCCGTACCGAGCGCCCTTCGGACATGTGACGGTCAAGGTGATCTCACGCTGGCCGTCCGCGATCAATCGGAACTCCTTCTCCGTGACCTTCGTGAACGTGACGTCCCAGACCTTGTCCTCGACGCCGTACAGTTTGACGGTCCACTCGGGCGGATCGGGAAGCTCGGAATTGTAGACGAGGTCCACCTTGATCCGGATCGTGTCGTCCTCGGTTCCCGTGTTCGTGACGACGACAGCGTATTCTTTCGTCTGCCCGGCCGTGAGGGAGACTTTCTCTTCCTTCAGGTCCAATTTGACGGCGTAGTGGCCGACGGCGGGCGGTTCTGGCTTGGACTCCGACTTCGCCTCGCGCTTCGAGAGATCGTCGAGCAATCCCATTCCATCACAGCCCCAGGTAACCGAAAATCCCGTGGAAAACGCCGGGTCCGTATCGCATGATCAGGTAGATGACGAAGCCCAGGGCGCCGATCGCGGCGATCCCGACGCCCGTGATCAGCACGACCTTGGAGTACTCGTCCGACGTGGGCCGGCGCGCCATCTTCAGGACACGGCCGTAGCGGCCCTTCCCGAGGCGCTTCGCACGCTCCTCAATCCGCCGTTGAACCTCCCAGCTCCGATCCACGATGTCCGCCATGGCATCACCGTACGATGTCGACCCCGCCGTGGGCGCGCACGTGCTCCCCCGGGCCAAGGATCTGCTTCGATCGCACGCCGGTCAGGATGAGCATGACCCGCAGCTTGTGCTCCAAGCTCGGGTCGACCGCCGCGCCCCAGATGATTCGCGCGTTCGGCGCAATGCGACCCTGGACGATTTCGGCGACCTTCTCGGCCTCGGCGACGCTCATGTCGTTCCCGCCCGTGACGTTCACGAGGGCTCCGGTCGCGGCGCTGATGTCGACGTCGATCAGGGGCGAATTGATCGCCTCTTCGATCGCCTCTTCCGAGCGGTTGTCACGATCGGATTCGCCCAGGCCGATCATCGCGACCCCGCCGCCCTTCATGATCGTCTTGATGTCGTTGAAGTCCAGGTTAACGAGGCCGGGCTTCGTGATGATTTCCGTGATTCCTTTGATCGCCCGCATCAGCACATCGTCCGCGACCTTGAACGCCGCATTCAGCGCCAGACGCGGGACGAGTTCAAGGAGTTTGTCATTCGGGATCACGACGACCGTGTCCGCGAAGTTGCGGAGTTTCTCGAGGCCATACTCGGCGTTCTCGGCTCGGATCGCTCCCTCGGCCCGGAAGGGGAACGTGCAGATCGCGATCGTGAGGGCGCCCGCCTCCTTCGACAGCTGCGCGAGGACCGGGGCGCCGCCTGTGCCGGTGCCGCCTCCGAGGCCGCACGTGATGAAGACCATGTCCGCCCCCTGGACGACGGACCGGAGTTCGTCCGCCGCTTCGCGGGCGGACTCCTCGCCGACTTGGGGGAGTGCCCCGGCCCCGAGGCCCCGCGTGACGCGGCGTCCCAGGAGGAGCTTGTGAGGCGACCGGATGATCAGGAGATGCTGGGCGTCCGTGTTCGCGGCGAAGAGCTCCGCCCCGACGATGCCGGACTCGACGAGCCGGTCGATCGTGTTGCAGCCGCCCCCTCCAATGCCGACGATCTTGATGTTCGTCCTCAGGCTGGCGAGGATCCGCTCGAGTTCGGCGTCCTCCGCGCCGACGCCCATCGACTGCGTGGGGGATTCAGGGAGCCGCGGCTGAACGCCCGAACGACTCACGACTTCCCTGACAATGGAATCCATTTTTCGGCCTCCGGCTGCCCGAGGAAGCGAATGAAGCAACCGCGACATTCACGTAAAGGAGGACGATTAATAAATGTTTCCGGGTTCGCGCCGTCCTCCTCGCCTCCCGTGGATCGCCACGGGGCAATTCAGCGGATGACGTCGACGCCGACGCGGGCCTTCTCCTCCGAGGGATCCCGTCGCCCGACAATCTGCTTCGACTTGACGCCGGTCGCGACGAGCATGACGCGCAACGTGTGTTCGAGCGACGCGTCGACGGTCGCGCCCCAGATGATCCGCGCGGTCGGAGAGACCTTCGATTGGACGACCTCGGCAACGCGCTCCGCCTCGGAAATCGTCATGTCGTTCCCGCCCGTAACGTTGATCAGCACGCCGTGGGCGGTCGACACATCGACCTCGAGGAGCGGCGAGTTGATCGCCTCTTCGATTGCCTCGACGGCGCGGTTGTCACCGACGGCCTGGCTCTCGCCGAGGCCAATCATCGCGACCCCGCCGCCTTTCATGATCGTCTTCACGTCGTTGAAGTCGAGGTTCACGAGGCCGGGCTTCGTGATGATTTCCGTGAGTCCTTTGATCGACCGCATGAGGACCTCGTCCGCGAACTTGAACGCGAGGTTCAACGACTGCCGCGGCACTAGGTCGAGCAGTTTGTCGTTCGGGATCGTGATCACCGTGTCGGCCGCGTCGCGGAGCCGCTCGAGCCCCCATTCCGCGCTCTCCATCCGGAGCTTCCCTTCGCCCCGGAAAGGCAAGGTCACGACCGCGATCGTCAGCGCGCCCATCTCCTTCGCCAGCCGGGCGACGTAGCCGCAGCTGCCGGTGCCCGTCCCGCCACCCAGGCCGCACGTCACGAACACGATGTCCGCGCCTTGCACGATCGCGCGCAGCTCCTCTTCGGCCTCCCGCGCGGCTTCCTCGCCGATCTGCGGCAGCGCGCCGGCCCCGAGGCCCTTCGTGATCCGACGGCCGAGCAGGACCTTCTTCGGGGAAGCGATATGGAGCAGGTGTTGCGCGTCCGTGTTGCATGCGTACAGCTCGGCCCCGACAATCCCCTCGTTGTAAACGCGGCCGATCGTGTTGCAGCCTCCACCACCGAGGCCGATGATCTTGATGTTCGTCCGCATCTTGCTGAGCATCTCTTCGAGCTCGGCGTCGACCCGGCTGTCTTCAAATGCGGGGGCACTCCCTTCCCGGGCGAGAACGTCCTCTAACATCGAATTCATTGCAGCACCTGCAGAGCCTGCGAGTTCATCCCATCCCGCAAGATGGCCGCGTATCCGGCGGACGCTATTTAAAAGTTGTCGGACGAACGTCCGCCGCGTTGACAAACACGCGCGAATCGTCCTCGATTCGCGTGCCGATCCGCGTGCGTTACTCGGAGAGCGCGGCCTTCGATGCCTTGCGAACGGCGTCGACCGCTTCCGCCGGTGCGGCGACCATGACGACCCAGTCGACGACCTGACGGACCTGGAGCGCGCGGCCGAGCGGACTCACCTTCGAGAACGGTTTCACGTCGCCGTCGTCGAGGATGGGGACCTCCGTCTTTGCGATGCGAGGCTCGCTCAACAGTAATTCAGGAAGCGGGACATCGACGATGACCTGGCCCGGCTTCACGCCGGCCCGCCGCGCGATGCGGTCCTCCACGCGCCGGCGCTCGTCTGGATCTTTGAACGATGCGAGCACCGCCCGCGTGGCGTCGGTGAGATCGTCCCGGTCCGACGCGAGGACGCGCTTGTAGAGCTTGCGATATTTCAGCCGCAGCGCGATCTCCCGCTGGAGCGGCCCCTGATGGACGAGCCAGTTCAGGAGCTCATGGTCCACCATCTTCTGGATGTCGGCGATCGGTGCGTCGGACCGTTCCACGGCGCGCGCGAGCATCTCCTCGGCGATGCGGACGGTCTTGTGGAAGTACACCGAGGAGTACATCAGGCCCCGCGCAACGAGCATCCCCTCCAGGGCCGGAAGGCCCTTGCGATCCAGGGCGAGCTCGCCCCGGTGGGTCCGGAGCGTTTGCAGGAGGCGGGAGAAGTCGATCGTCCCGTGGGAGGCGCCCGTATAATGCGCGTCCCGCATGAGGTAGTCGATCTGGTCCGCATCCATCGGGCTATGGATGATCTGCGCGAGGTACCGTTTCAACTCCTTCCGGCCTCCGGGCACGAGCAGGCCAGCGCCCCTCTCCGAAGGCCCGCGGATTAGGTCGGCGACGGCCGCGGGATTCACCCCGTGCGCTTCGAGCACTTCGTGAATCCGCTTGACGTCCGGGAAGGCGCGCCGATCTTCCGGGGACACGTTGTCGTCGTGGCCCGTGATGATCCGCTGCGTCAGGTGCATGTGGTCCACCGCGAGCTCGCGGCTTAGGACGTGCTCCAAGGTATGGGAGAACGGACCGTGCCCGACGTCGTGGAGAAGGCCCGCCGCCTGGACGAGCTTTCGTTCGTCGTCCGGCAGGCCGAGTGCGCGCGCCATCTCCCCCGCGACGTGGCCTACGCCGAGGCAATGCTCGACTCGAGAATGATTCGCCCCCGGGAACACGAGATACGTCAGGCCGAGCTGCCGAATCGAATTGAGTCGCTGCAGCTCGAGCGTTTCGAGGAGGTCGAGGGTGAGCGGATCGAGGCGGATCGTCCCGTGGACTGTGTCCGTGATCGTCTTCAGATCCGCCATCCGACGCGCCAGCCCATGCGTCCATATATAGATTCGGCGAGACCGTTCGATGCATCATCTGCCGGATAGAGCGGCGATGAATCGTCGCGATCCGGAGCCTCGACTGAAACTCCGTCTTACGCTTTCGACAGTTGAGAGTAGTCAAGGCCCCTCAGCATCGGGTTGAAGTAGTAGCCGCTGACCCATGCTCGCTCGACATGGAAACTCGTCGCCTGGAAGACCCACAGGTACGGCACGTCGTCGAGGACCGCGCGGGCCGTGAGGTCGAGGAATTCCAGCAGCCGTGTCGTCTCGTTCAACTCGCTCGCGGCGGCGTCGATGCGGGCATCGAGGGTTACGTTGCTATATCCAATCCACGTGGAATACGCGCTCCCGGTTCGAAGGAACGGCACAACGGAATCCAGCGGATCGGCGAAACGAGGCGCCCACGACAGGAGGGCGAGCGGGAGACCGCCGTCATGCAACGCCCGATTATACACGGCCGAGTCGAGGGATCGGACGGCGACCAGGATGACACCCGGAGAACCTTCGCGCGCGTGCAGCGCCTCGAGGCCCTGGGCCAAGAGGCGGCACCCCTGTTCCTCGTACGCACTCCCCGCCCGGTAGTACAGCGTGAGGTTGAACCCCGACGTCCAGTACGGCGTCGCGTTCAGTTCGGTCGCGGCTCGAGCCAAATCGAAGGGGAAGAGGGGGATGCTCGCGTTGTATCCCGGAAGGCCGAGCGGGATCGGTCCGCGGGGTTGGAGTCCCGCATCGTGGGTCACGTTCACGAGGAAGGCGCTGTAATCGAATGCGTAGGTGAACGTCCTGCGAATGTGGACGTCCGCAAAGAAGGTCGCCAGCACCGTACTCGGATCCGGCGTCGCGGTGAGGTTGATCCTCTGGTTGTAGCCGAAAAACGACATGTCGAACGCGGGGCGGTCTTTCGCGATCCGCAAGGTCGGGGACTTCGGCGTCCCGTCCGCGTTCATCACGTCCCACTGGTGGTCCCGATCGATCGCGGCCGTATCCACGTCCCCGGCGAGGAGCAGGAACTTGCGGCTCACGACGTCGCGCACCGGAAGGAGGTGGACGGCCGGGGCCTTGGCGGGGCCTCGCCAAGACTGATTGAACCGCGTCAGCACAATGGCTTGGTTCGGCGACCAAGTCGTCAGGGTGAACGGTCCGCTCCCGCAGTCCGCACCCCGAGCTAAGATGGAATTCGGGACGCCCCATCGGACGCTTCCGTTTTTTCCAACGCAGGCCTGTGACAGGATGGATCCGACAGTCGAAGCGAGGATCGGCAGGAAGGCGGAATATGAGCGCAGGAGATGGAAGACGACGGTATAGTTCCCGGTTGGCTCGACCGTGGAGTTGCTCACAGCCCAGGCGGTCGAGACATTCAGCGCCGTCGTATCCCACGATGGTTCCGGTGGCAAGGCGGCGCTCATGTGCGCCGGGACCGCGGACCGCACCGGGAAGGTCACGTTGGCCCAGTCTCCGATCGTGCAGTTCTGCTTTCCCGCGACCGACGGATTGCAGTCCGCGTTCGTGAACGTGCTGATGCGATTGGTCATGAGACCTTCGAGGATCCGCGAAGGTCCGTCGGCCGGGTGGATGGCGAGCAGCCGCCGGAACGAGCTCGAGACATCCGTCGCCGTCATGTGCGTCTGATCGTGGAACATCACGTCGGTCCGCAGCTGGAAGGTGTAGTTCTTCCCGTCGGGCGACGTGCCGTTGTTGGCCATCGACGGCAAGTCTGTGGCGAGGCGAGGCACGAGCGAATCGACGCTTTCGATCCCGGACGGAACCGCGATGAGCGTTTCGTACACGTTCTGGAGGACCTCGCCGCCCGCGGAGTCGTTATCGATCGCGGACTCGAGCGAGTCCGGTTCCCGCGCGGTCGCCGCCGCGAAAATGTTGGGATACTTCACCTGGGCCAGCGGAGCGCCGGAGACAACGCGCACGGTGTAGCCCGCGGACTTCGCGAACGCCCCCGACGACAAGATCAATCGGACGAAGTAGGTCCCCGGCGAGGAGAACCGGTGTACCGTCTCACCGACCTCGAGGGCCGTGCCGGTCGTATTCGCGGTCCCGTCTCCCCACGAGTAGCTGAACGAGAACAAGGATGCGTTCTCGGCGGCGCTCACGACCGAGTACGCTCCGCCGCGGGAGACGTTCGATGCGTTGTTCCACGACCATACGTACGCCCATGAGGCATTTCCGCTGAACCGGATCTCGGAGCCGACCGTCGCGGCGGACCGGTTCGCCGTGAGCGCCGCGAGACCGTTCGCTCCGACGCACGTCACCGCGCAACCGGAGGGCGACGGCGGGCTTGCGGGGACCGTGCCGTCAGACGGAGCTGAGCGCACGTGAATGAACAGGAGCCGGTCATCGTTCGTCGCGATGCCACCCTTGCCGTCGCTCACGGTCAGGACCGCGGTGTACCAGCCGGGCACGGCATAGGCGTGGGGCTCCTGGGCCCCCGATCCGGTTCCGCCGTCGCCGAACTCCCAAAAGTAGCTCAGCGCATCGCCGTCGGGGTCGGTCGCGTGCGCGGTGAATGCGAGCTTCGTGGGAGACGCGCTCGCGATGGCAATGTCATCGCTCACCGAGACGTCGGTGATGGCCGGCGGGCGGTTGGGCTGACGAACCGCGATGGCGAATGCGGTGATCGTGATCAGGGCCACGACCACGACCGCGGTGATTCGACCCCAGGGCCAACGCGTGGGAGCTTCGGGCCCTGGGGGAACGGGAACGCGTCCTCCCTCCGCGTCCGTTTCGGGCTCCGTATAGGTTCCCTCCGGGCCGGAAGTCGTGGAAAGGGGGAGTCGACTCTAATAGTTTATCTGACGAAACTCGAACTCGGATGCGCGACCAAGTGCGATCGACACGCAATCCGGGAGACAGGGAGCGATTGCGCGCTCTTCGTCTCGCACCGGGCGCGCTTCAACGCCAGCGCTTCTCCAAAGTTTCAATTACGCTGCGTCGGTTGGGCGGGCGACGCCGGGGTGACAGAGCGGCTAATGTGACCGACTGCAGATCGGTTTCCAGAGGGTTCGACTCCCTCCCCCGGCATCTTCGCATCCCGCGGCTCCGGACCGTTCCGACTCGTCGCGAGACCGATTTCGTAAGCGGAGCAAACCGAATCTGTTCGGGAGGACATCAGAGGTAACCGACCCGCGCACGTTCTTATAGCGACCATCCTTTTCATCGAGTGTCGGTGACGGAGTCGGCCTAGCAATGCGGGTCTTCGAGAGCATCCTCGACACAATCGGGAACACGCCCTTGGTCAAACTGCCGAAGATCATGGCGGGCGTCCCTTGCCTCGCGCTGGCCAAGCTCGAGATGATGAATCCCGGCGGGAGCGTCAAAGACCGAATCGGGGAGAAGATGATCGAGGATGCGGAGGCGAAGGGGCTGTTGAAACCCGGGGGAACGATCATCGAGCCCACGAGCGGCAACACCGGCCTGGGCCTCGCGATGGTCGCCGCGATCAAAGGCTACCGCGCGGTCTTCACGATGCCGGACAAGATGAGTCGGGAGAAGATCGACCTCCTGAAGGCCCTCGGGGCTCGCGTCGTCGTGACGCCCACGGCGGTTCCGCCGGAGCACCCGGATTCCTACTACCGCGTCGCGGAACGGATCCACCGCGACACTCCAAACTCCATTCTGCCCAACCAGTATGCGAATCAGGCGAACCCCCGAGCCCACTATGAGACGACGGGCCCGGAAATCTGGCGGGACACCGACGGGACCGTCACGCACTTCGTCTGCGGGATGGGGACCGGGGGCACGATTAGCGGCGTGGGCAAGTTCCTCAAGGAGAAGAATCCGAAAGTCCAGGTCATCGGGGTCGACCCGCTCGGATCGATCTTGAAGGATTTCTTCTACAAGAAGGAACCCATGAAGGCCCACACCTACAAGATCGAAGGAATCGGGGAGGACTTCGTGCCGGAGTCCACCTGGTTCGACACGATTGACGAGATCGTCAAGGTGGGCGACAAGGAGGCGTACCTGATGACGCGCCGCCTCGCCCGGGAGGAAGGCGTCCTCGCGGGGAGTTCGAGCGGCGCCGCCGTCGTTGCGGCCCGGCGAATTGCCGAGACGCTCGACCGGGCCGACGTGATGGTCGTCCTCTTGCCCGACACCGGCGAGCGCTACCTCTCGAAGGCCCACAACGAGGAGTGGCTGAAGGAGCAAGGCTACCTCGAGGAACCGGTCGCGCCCCTCATGACGATCCTCCGGGCGAAGGAGCGAACGATTCCCGGCGTCGTAACGGTCGACATCGCGGCGAAGGTCCGTGAGGCCGCCGACATGATGCGCCAGTACAACGTGTCCCAGCTCCCCGTCATGGACACGGGCATCCTCGTCGGCAGCCTGCGGGAGGAGATCCTGATGAAGGCCCTCCTCCAGAACCCGAAGCTCTACGACGATTACGTCGCCAAGGTGATGGAGAAACCGTTCCCCATCGTCGAGCCGGGTGCGGACCTCGAGCAGGTCTACAAACTCCTGTTGCGCGGCAGTCCCGCCGTCGTCGTTGGCAAGGAGAACCGACTCGAGGGGATCATCACCCGCATCGACGTCATCGAGTACCTCGCGGGCCGCGCGTAGCAAGCCTATTTACGGAGGACCCGCGACTCCGTCCCCGGCGATTCGATGCGTTTTGCCACGAAGGCCATCCACGTCGGGCAGGAACCGGATCCGCGGACCGGCGCGGTGACACCGCCGCTCTACCTGACCTCGACGTATTCCCGGAAGACACAGGACGAGTACGCGTACGCGCGCTCCTCGAACCCGACGCGCGAGGCGCTGCAAAAGAGCCTCGCGGGCCTCGAGGGGGCCAAGTATGCCCTCTCGTTCTCGAGCGGCATGGGGGCCATCACGACCTCCCTCACGCTACTCAAGAAGGGAGACCACGTCGTCGTGACGGACGACTGCTACGGCGGTGTCTACCGGATCTTCACGCGGATCATGAGCAACTACGGGATCGAATCGAGCTTCGTCGACCTGCGCGACCTCGTCGACGCGGAGGACGCCTTCCGGCCGGAGACTCGGATGCTGTGGACCGAATCGCCGACGAACCCCTTGATGAAGGTCGTCGACCTCCGCGAGCTCGCGGTCATCGCGAAGGCGCACGATGCGATCAGCGTGTGCGACAACACGTTCGCGTCCCCGGCCCTGCAGAATCCGCTGGCCCTCGGGATCGACCTCGTCGTCCACAGCACGACGAAGTATCTGGGCGGCCATGCGGATCTCCTCGGCGGAGCCCTCGTGATGGACCGAGACGACCTACACGAGAAGCTCAAGTTCTCCCAGAACGCGCTGGGCGCGATCCCGAGCGCCTTCGATTGTTGGCTCACGCTGCGCGGGATCAAGACCCTCGCGGTCCGCATGGAAACGCACTGCGACAACGCGGAAGCGCTCGCGAAATTCTTGAAGGCCCACAAGGCGATCGCGAAGGTCCACTACCCCGGTCTCCCCGACGACCCCGGCCACGCCATCGCGAAGAAACAGATGCGCCGCTTCGGGGGCATGCTGAGCTTCGAAGCCCGCGATCCGTCTCGGATCGTCGAGCGGCTCAAACGCCTCGAGGTCATCGTGCCGGCGGAGAGCCTGGGCGGCGTAGAATCCCTCATCGAGCACCCGGCCTCGATGACCCACGCCAGCGTGCCGAAGGAACAGCGGGAGAAGCAGGGCATCACGGACGGCCTCGTACGCTTCTCGATCGGACTCGAGGACGTCCACGACCTAACGGAAGACCTCGAACGGGCGCTCGGCTGAGGCCCGGAGCGACCCAGGCTGCGTTGTCGCGATCGGCGCTTTCACGGTCGCCGATTGAGCGGTCATCCCGAAAGCGATTAGCCCGTAGCCGACCGCAGCGGCAGCAGGCAGCACCCCAAGTCCCAGGCTCCATGCTTGAACGAAGGCGCTGGCCCCGGGACTCTGGAGGATGATCACGGTCGTTGCAGCGGCGACGGCGAAGAGGATGAGCGCTCCGAGGTCCGTGAGATATTGGAAAGGGGGTTCGAGGGAACGAGCGACGCGGCCAAAGATAATTCCATGGAGGGCAAGGGTCGGCACGAGCGACCAGCCGGCGAAGCGCATGATGGGCCAAGACACGATGAAGATCCACACGTCGGCCGAAGCGAGTGCATGGTACTGGAGCAGAAGAACGACGACAGTGGCGACCGCCACGAGGAGGGAAAGCGAGAACGCCCGCCATGCAACGACGCCGTTGGAATCCGTAGGCTGCCGGGCCTGGAGGTCCCGCAACCCTGCCCAGAGGTTCGGCCAAGCCGAGACATAGGCGACCATCCCGATCCACGCGAGGAGAACGTCTCCGTAGATGAACTCGGAGCCTGGAAGGGAAACAGTCCATCGACCGACGGCGAGCGAGGACCCGAAGAGGGCGACGCTCGCGGCGAGTAGGAGCGCGGCTCGTTGGAGGGCGCGGGCCCAGGAGGGGCGAACCGCGGACGCACGCCTCGAGAGAAAGGAATCCCGCATGATCGTCCCAACATGGCGGACCGAGGGTCAATAAGACTTGCGCGTCAAATGTACCCACGACTTGACAAACGGAGCATCCGACCGCGGTGGCGTCGTCGACCTTCAAGAACCTTAATACCCGACGCCTAGATGCGACCGCGCGATGCCCATCCGAGTGTACAACACCCTGTCGAGGACGAAAGAGGAGTTCGTTCCCCTCCAGGCGAACCGCGTATCCATGTTCGTCTGCGGCCTCACCCCACAAGACGAGACGCACATGGGCCATGCGAAGACGTACGTCGCGTTCGACGTCGTCGCACGGTTCCTTCGACACAAGGGATACCATGTGTTCTACCTCCAGAATGTCACGGACATCGAGGACCGGATCATCGAGAAAATGCAGAAGACCGGACGGGAGTGGAAGGACATCGTCAACCAGTATTTCGCCGAATACCTCGAGGTCATGGATGCCCTCCGCTGCAATTCGGTCGACGTGTACGCGTTCGCAACCGATTATATCGACGACATCATCGCGCAGATCCTGGGGCTAGTCAAGAAGGGCCACGCATACGTCGCCGAAGACGGAAGCGTCTACTACGACACGACGACGTTCTCCGGCTGGGGCAAGCTGAGCGGACAGAAGGTCGAATCGCTCCGGCCTGGGGCCCGAGTCGCCATCGAGGAACGGAAACGGCATCCCGCCGATTTCGTCCTGTGGAGGGCCCGGAAGCCGGGGGAGCCCGCGTGGGACAGCCCGTGGGGCAAAGGCCGGCCCGGATGGCACATCGAGGACACGGCGATCACGATCCGACACTTCGGGCCACAGTACGACCTCCACGGAGGGGCGACGGAACTGATGTTCCCTCATCACGAGGCAGAGATCGCCCAGGCCGAAGCGTACACCGGGATCACGCCCTTCGTGAAGTA